>NZ_JBJGZK010000012.1:0-132980 GCF_054050475.1 Geodermatophilus sp. SYSU D00525 | reverse complement strand
CGCCCCCGGGGGGCCGGGCAGCGGCCGGGCGGGCGGCCCCGCCCCCCCCGCCGCCCCCCCCCCCCCGCCGCGGCCCCCCCCCCCCCCCCCCCTCAGCTGGTGCGGGTGACCACGTAGTCGCACAGCGCCGACAGGGCGTCCCGCACCTCGCCGGCCGGGACGGCGGACAGCGAGGACCGGGCGCGGTCGGCGTAGTCCCGCAGCACCGCGCCGGCACGGTCGAGCGCCGCGGAGCCGCGCAGCAGCGCCAGCGCCTCCGCGTGCTCGGCGTCGTCGGACAGCGGGCGGGACACCAGCTCGCGCAGCCGCGCGTCGGCGGGGTCGTCCCCGGCCAGGGCGATCAGCGCGGGCAGCGTGGCGACGCCCTCGCGCAGGTCGGTGCCGGGCGCCTTCCCCGACGCGCCGTCCTGGCTGACGATGTCGAGCAGGTCGTCGGAGATCTGGAACGCGACGCCGACCTCCTCGCCGAACCCGGTCAGCGCTTCCACCAGGTCGGCGTCGACGCCGGCGAAGCGGGCGCCGAAGCGGGCCGAGGTGGCCACGAGGGAGCCGGTCTTGTCGGCCAGCACCTCGAGGTAGTGCTGGACGCGGTCCTCGCCCTGGCGGGCGCCCACGGTCTCCCGGATCTGGCCGGTGACCAGCCGCTCGAAGGTGCGCGCCTGGATGCGGACCGCCTCGGGGCCGAGGTCGGCGAGCAGGTCCGAGGCGCGGGCGAACAGGAAGTCGCCGGTGAGGATGGCGACGCTGTTGGTCCACCGGCTGTTGGCGCTGGGCGCCCCGCGGCGGACGGCGGCCTCGTCCATGACGTCGTCGTGGTACAGCGTGGCCAGGTGGGTGAGCTCGCAGACGACGGCGGCCCGCACGACGTCCGGCGCGTGCGCGTCGCCCAGGTGGGCGGCCAGCAGCGCGAGCATCGGGCGGAAGCGCTTGCCGCCCGCGGCCATGAGGTGGCCCGCGGCCTCGGAGACGAACGAGTGCTCGCTGGCCACCGCGATAGCCAGCGCCGCCTCCACGTTCGCCAGCCCCTCGGCCAGCGAGTCGCCGAGGGCCCCGCCCGGGAGCCAGGGGCCCATGGTCGAGGCGGGGGTCGAGATGCGGTGCCAGACCTCGGCCGGGGCGATCCCGTCGACGGTGGCACGGGGTCCGGTCATCAACCGACGAAGATAGCTGCCCGATCCGCCAGACCGAGCACCGCCCCGGGGACGATGCCCAGGACGAGGGTGGCCGCGGCGGTCACCGCGAGCACGACGGTGGTGGGCAGCCCGGGCACGCCGACGGTGGGACCGTCGGCGGCCGGCTCGGAGAAGTACATGAGCACGATGACCCGCAGGTAGAAGAACGCCGCCACCGCGCTGGCCAGCAGGGCGACCAGTGCCAGCGGCCAGGCGCCGTCCTCGATCGCCGCCCGGAAGACGGCGAACTTGCCGGTGAAGCCGCTGGTGAGCGGGATCCCGGCGAGCGCCAGCAGGAACAGGCTCATGACCGCGGCGGTGACCGGCGAGCGCTGCGCGAGGCCCGCCCACTGCGACAGGTGCGTGGCCTCGCCGTCGCCGCTGCGCACGAGGGTGAGCACCGCGAACGCGCCGAGCGTCGTCAGGCCGTAGACCAGCAGGTAGAACATCACGGCCGACAGGCCCGTCCCCGGGTAGCCGAGGACGCCGGTGAGCAGGAACCCGGCGTGCGCGATCGACGAGTAGGCGAGCATCCGCTTGAGGTCGGTCTGGGTGAGGCCGAGGACCGCGCCGACGACCATCGACACGATCGCGACGGCGTAGACCAACGGCCGCCAGGTCCACTCCTCGGTGCCGAACGCGACGTAGAGCAGCCGCAGGATGGCGCCGAAGGCGGCGACCTTGGTGCAGGCGGCCATGAAGGCGGTCACCGGGGTGGGCGCGCCCTGGTAGACGTCCGGCGTCCAGGTGTGGAACGGCGCCACGCTGGCCTTGAACAGCAGCCCGACGACCAGCAGCGCGAGGCCGAGGACGGCCAGCGTGCCGCCCCCGCCGGCCGTGACCGTCTCGCGGACCGTGGAGAGGCGGACGCTGCCGGTGGCGCCGTAGACCAGCGCCAGGCCGTAGAGGAAGAACGCCGAGGCGAAGGCGCCGAGCAGGAAGTACTTGACCGCCGCCTCCTGCGACAGCAGCCGGCGCCGGCGGGCGAGGCCGCTGATCAGGTACAGCGGCAGGCTGAGCACCTCGAGCGCGACGAACATCAGCAGCAGGTCGTTCGCCGTGACGAACAGCATCATGCCGCCGATGGCGAAGGTGGCCAGCGGGTAGACCTCGGTCTGCACGCGCTGCACGGTGAGCAGCTCGCGGTCGCGGACGCTGCCCGCCGGCACCGCGGCGGAGACGACGAACGCCGAGCGGGCCGGGTCGAGGTTGCGCTCGGCGAACAGCAGGACCGCCAGGGCGCCGAGCCCGGCGATGGTGGCCTGCAGGAACAGGCCGGCGCCGTCGACGGCGAGCGCTCCCCCGGCGGTGACCTCGCGGGTGCCGGCCAGCAGCAGGGTGCTCGCCAGCCCGCCGAGGGTGCCGACGAGGGCGACGGCGACCTGCACCGGGTGGCGGCTGTCCCGCGGGCCGAACGCCTCGACGAGCACGCCGGTGCACGCGGCGCCGAAGACGAACAGCAGCGGCGCGAGGGCGGCGAAGGAGAGGTCGGGGGCCTCGATGGTCATCAGTCGGTCCCCTCGCTGGGAGCGTCCACGCCGGCCGGGTCGGCGCCGACGTCGATCATGGTGGCGGCGACGGCCGGCTCGATCAGCCGGATCAGCGGCTGCGGGTAGACGCCGAGCACGACGACCAGGGCCACCAGCGGGGCGACGACGGCCGTCTCGCGGCGGGTCAGGTCGGGCAGCCGCACCGTCGCCCGGGCCGCGGGGGCCGGGGCGGTCAGGGTCGCCGTCGCGCCGTGCGCCCCGTGCGGGTCGCCCGCCGGGGCCGCGGCCGGCCCGTCGTCGGCGGGGAAGAGCACGCCGCGCGGCGGGCCGTGCATGGTCCGTTGGTAGAGCAGCAGGATGTACAGCGCGGCCAGGATGATCCCGACGGTGGCCAGGATCGTGAACACCGGCCGGGTCGGGAACGAGCCGATCAGCACGAGGAACTCGCTGACGAAGCTGTTGGTGCCCGGCAGCGCCAGCGACGCGAGCCCCGCGATCAGGAACACCCCGGCCAGCTTCGGCGCCCGCGCGGCCACGCCGCCGTAGTCGCCGACCAGCCGGGAGCCGCCGCGGGCGATGAGCATCCCGACGACCAGGAACAGCAGGCCGGTCGCGATGCCGTGGTTGACCATGTAGAGCACCGCGCCGGTGCCGGCCTCGGTGGTGAAGGCGAAGACGCCGAGGGCGATGAAGCCGAAGTGCGCGATCGAGGTGTAGGACACCAGCCGCTTCATGTCGCTCTGCCCCATCGCCAGCAGCGCGGCGTACAGGACACCGGCGACGGCGAGGACGAGCACCAGCGGGGCGAACTCCCGCGAGGCGTCGGGGAACAGCGGCAGGCAGTAGCGCAGGAACCCGAACGTGCCGACCTTGTCGAGGACACCGACGAGCAGCACCGCGCCGCCGATCGGGGCCTCGGCACCGGCGTCGGGGAGCCAGGTGTGCAGCGGCACCAGCGGCGCCTTGATCGCGAAGGCGACGAAGAAGCCGAGGAACAGCAGCCGCTGGGCGGCCGGGTCGATGTCGAGCTGCCGCAGGGACTCGAAGGCGAACGTGCCGTCGCCCGCCGCCTCGCTGACCACGTAGAGGCCGATCACCGCGGCGAGCATGACCAGCCCGCCGACCAGGCTGTACAGGAAGAACTTGACCGCCGCGTACTGCCGGCGCGGGCCGCCGAAGCTGCCCACGAGGAAGTACATCGGGACGAGCATCGCCTCGAAGAAGACGTAGAAGAGGAAGACGTCGGTGGCGGCGAAGACGCCGACCATGCAGGCCTCGAGCAGCAGCAGCCAGGCGAAGAAGGTCCGCATGGAACGCCGGGTGGTGGGCTCGTCGCGCCAGGAGGCGAGCACCACCACCGGCACGAGCACGCCGACCAGCAGCAGCATGACCAGCGCGATGCCGTCGACGCCGAGGGCGAAGTCGACGCCGAAGCCCTCGATCCACGGCACCGACGTGGTCAGCTGGAACCGGTCGCCGTCGGGGTCGAAGGCGACCGTGGCCAGCACCGCGAGCACCAGCACGACCAGGCTCACCCCGAGGGCGAGCTGCCGGGCCAGCGCGGTGCTGTCGCGCGGCAGGCCGGCGACGACGGCGCCGCCCACCGCGGGCACCACCAGCATCGCGACCAGGAGCAGGGAGTCGCTCACTCTGTCGTCGTCCTCTCCTGAGACCCCGGCCCGCTCACCCGGCCGTCACCGCCAGCAGCGCCCCGGCCACCAGGACCGCGCCGCCGAGCATGCCGAGCGCGTAGGACCGGACGAACCCGGTCTGCGCCCGGCCCAGCCGCGACGACGAGCCGCCGAGCGTGGCGGCCAGGCCGTTGACCGCGCCGTCGACGCCGCGGTTGTCCACCCACACCAGCGCCCGGGTGAGCCACTGGCCCGGCCGCATGAACAGCGACTCGTTGACCGTGTCGGCGTAGAGGCTCCTGCGCGCCGCCCGCACCACCGGCGAGACGCGGACCGGGGCGACCTCGGGGACCTCGCGGCGGCCCACGAACAGCCAGGCCGCCAGGACGCCGACCAGCATCACCGCGGTCACCACCACCCCGACGACGGCCGGGGCGACCACGTGCGCGGCCTCCTCGGGCTCGCCGAACACCGGGGCGAGCCACTCGTCGAGCGGGAAGACCTGCACCAGCAGGAACCCGGCAGCCACCGAGCCGACGGCGAGCAGCACCATCGGGGCGGTCATCACCGTCGGCGCCTCGTGCGGGTGCTGACCCGCCGTCCACCGCGGCCGGCCGAGGAACGTCATGAGCACCAGCCGGGTCATGTAGAAGGCGGTCAGCCCGGCACCGACGACGGCGACCGCACCGAGCAGCCAGCCCCACCCGTCGCCGCGGTCCAGAGCGGCCTCGATGATCGCGTCCTTGGTCCAGTAGCCGGACAGGAACGGGAACCCGATCAGCGCGAGGTAGCCCAGGCCGAAGGTGGCGAAGGTGACCGGCAGCTTCCGCGCCAGCCCGCCGAACCGGCGCATGTCCACCTGGTCGCCCATGGCGTGCATGACCGACCCGGCGCCGAGGAACAGCCCGGCCTTGAAGAAGCCGTGGGTGAGCAGGTGCGCGATGCCGGCGGCGTAGCCGACCGGGCCCAGGCCCACGGCGAGGAACATGTAGCCGATCTGGCTGACCGTCGAGTAGGCCAGCACCTTCTTGATGTCGTCGTACGCGCAGCCGACGATCGCGCCGTAGAGCAGCGTGATCGCGCCGACGGCGAGGACGACGGCGCGGGCGGTCGGCGTCAGGTCGTAGATCGGCGCGGAGCGGGCGATGAGGTAGACGCCGGCGGTGACCATCGTCGCGGCGTGGATGAGCGCCGAGACCGGCGTCGGGCCCTCCATGGCGTCGGGCAGCCACGCCTGCAGCGGGAACTGGCCGGACTTGCCGCACGCACCGAGCAGCAGGAGCAGGCCGAGCGCCGTCACCGTGCCGCCGGCCAGCGCGCCGACCCCGCCGAAGACGCCCTCGTAGGAGACCGTCCCGAGCTGGGCGAACATCACGAAGATCGCCAGGGCCAGGCCGACGTCGCCTACCCGGTTCATGACGAAGGCCTTCTTCGCGGCGGTGGCCGCGGCCGGGCGCTCGTGCCAGAAGGCGATGAGCAGGTAGGAGGCCAGGCCCACGCCCTCCCACCCGACGTAGAGGGCCACGTAGTTGTCGCCGAGGACCAGCAGCAGCATCGCCGCGACGAACAGGTTGAGGTAGGCGAAGAACCGGCGGCGCCGCGGGTCGTGGGCCATGTAGCCGACCGAGTAGACGTGGATCAGCCCGCCCACGCCGGTGATCAGCAGCATGAAGGTGGCCGACAGCGGGTCGACCAGCAGCCCGGCCTGCACGTCGAGCGAGCCCACCGACAGGAAGGTGAACAGGTCGACGTCGACCGCCCGGTCCTCCAGGCCGGCCAGCTGCACGGTGCACAGCAGCGCGACCACGAAGGCGGCCAGGACGGTCGCCGCCCCCAGCAGGTGGCCCCAGCGGTCGGTGCGGCGCCCGCCCAGCAGGAGGACCGCGGCCCCGAGCAGCGGCAGTGCGATGACCAGCCACGAGGCCGACAGCAGGCCCTCGGCGGCGACGGCGGATTCCATGGGGGTGCCGGCTCCCGTCAGTACTTGAGCAGGTTGGCGTCGTCGACCGACGCCGACCGGCGGGTCCGGTAGATCGACATGATGATCGCGAGGCCGACGACGACCTCGGCGGCGGCGACGACCATGACGAAGAACGCCATGATCTGGCCGTCGACGGTGCCGGTGGCCCGGGCGAACGTGACCAGCGTCAGGTTGACCGAGTTGAGCATCAGCTCGACGCACATGAAGACGACGATCGCGTTGCGCCGCACCAGCACGCCGACGGCGCCGATGGTGAACAGGATCGCCGCGAGCACCAGGTAGTGCGTGAGCGTCATGCCCGGTCCTCCGGGGTGGCCGTGCCGAGGGCGGCGTCCGGGCTGCCGAGCTGCGCCCGGCCGGTGGGGCGGGGCATCTGCTCGACCTCCTGGGGCTCGATGCCGGTGGCCAGGCTGTCCTCGGCGGTGCGCCCGTCGGGCAGCAGCGCGCCGGCGGCGACGGAGTTGGCGCGGGCGAACACGCCGGGGCCGGGCAGCGTCTGCGGCCGGTCGGTGAGGAACCGGGCGCGGGAGAGCTCCTTCTGTGTCCGCCGGGTGCCGGGCTCGCGCTCGATGTGCGCGAGCACCATCGCGCCGACCGCGGCGGTGATCAGCAGCGCGCTGGTGACCTCGAAGGCCAGCAGGTAGCGGGTGAACAGCAGCTCGGCGATCGAGTCGATGTTGCCGGTGCCGCCCTGCGCGTCGGACAGGCCCTCGACCGGGGTGTCCTGCGTGGCGCGCGCGATGCCGGCGCCGACCAGCCCGGCGAACCCGACGCCGAGCACCGTGGCCGCCACCCGCTGCCCGCGCAGCGTCTCGACGACGGAGTCCGAGGAGTCGCGGCCGACCATCATGAGGACGAACAGGAACAGGATCATGATCGCGCCGGTGTAGACGATGATCTGCACGGCGCCGAGGAACGGCGCGGACTGGACGACGTAGAAGACGCCCAGGGCGAGCATCGTGTTGACCAGCCACAGCGCCGAGTGGACGGCGTTGCGGCTGAACACCATCCCCAGCGCCCCGGCCAGCGCGACCGGGCCGAGGATCCAGAAGACGACGGCCTCGCCGGTGCCGATGACGACGTCGGTCATGCCCGCTCCACCGTGACCGGCTCGGCGGCGGACCCCTGCTGCGGCTCGCGCACGTAGTAGGCCTTCTCGTCGTCACCGAGGCGCATCGCGTGCGGCGGGGCCTCCATCCCCGGCAGCAGCGGGGCCATGAGCTGTTCCTTGGTGTAGATGAGGTCCCGCCGGTTGTCGTCAGCCAGCTCGAAGTCGTTGCTCATCGTCAGCGAGCGGGTGGGGCAGGCCTCGATGCACAGCCCGCAGAAGATGCAGCGCAGGTAGTTGATCTGGTAGACGCGGCCGTACCGCTCACCGGGGCTGTAGCGCGCGTCCTCGGTGTTGTCCCCGCCCTCGACGTAGATCGCGTCGGCCGGGCAGGCCCAGGCGCACAGCTCGCAGCCGATGCACTTCTCCAGCCCGTCGGGGTGCCGGTTGAGCACGTGCCGCCCGTGGTAGCGCGGCTTGGTCACCTTGGGGACGTCGGGGTACTCCTCGGTGGTCACCTTCTTGAAGATCTGGGCGAAGGTGACGCCGAAGCCCTGGCCGGGTGCCGGCAGCAGGCTGCGGCGGGGCGCGGGCGTGCCGCCGCCCCCGCCGCCGGCCCGCTCGACCTCACCGCCGCCGCGCCGGGCGGGGGTGGCCCCCGCGGGGGTCCGCTCAGTCATCGGGGTCCTCCTGTGCGCTGGTGGCGGTGCTGCCCGTGGTGCTGCCGGCGGCTCGGCGGCCGCTGCTGACCACGCCGCCCTCGGGGCGCGCGCCCACCGGCTCGGCACGGCGCAGCCGCGGCGACGGCGGCACGACGAGGTCCATGGGCGGCACCGGGAAGCCGCCCTCGGCGCGGGCCGGGCCGGTGCGCTGCGCCGGCCGGTGCCGCGGCCCGGCCGGGGGCAGCACCTCGGGGTCGGGCTCGGGGTCGGTGGCGTGGATGCCGCCGGCCGCGGCGTCCTCGGCCATGAGCCGGGTGTCCCGGTTGGCGGCCCGGCTGGCCACCGACAGGGCGAGCAGGACCAGCAGCGCGATCGGCACGCCGACGAACACCGCCACCTGGCCGGTGGACAGGTCCGCCTCGCGGGAGACGGTGCGCATCGTGGCGACGGCGAGGATCCAGGCCAGCGCCGTCGGCACCAGGACCTTCCAGCCGAAGCGCATGAACTGGTCGTAGCGCAGCCGGGGCAGCGTCCCGCGCAGCCAGATGAACACGAACAGCGCGGCGGCGACCTTGAGGAAGAACCACAGCAGCGGCCACCAGCCGGAGTTGGCGCCGTCCCAGAGCGAGATCGGCCACGGGGCCCGCCAGCCGCCGAGGAACAGCGTCGCGGCGAGCGCCGAGACGGTGACCATGTTGATGTACTCGGCGAGGAAGAACAGCGCGAACTTCAGCGACGAGTACTCGGTGTGGAAGCCGCCGACCAGCTCGCTCTCGGCCTCGGGCAGGTCGAACGGCGCCCGGTTGGTCTCGCCGACGACGGCGATCACGTAGATGACGAAGCTGACCGGCAGCAGGATCGCGAACCAGCTCGGCCCGGTGAACTCCAGCCCGAAGAACGACAGCCGGTTGCCGTCGGCCTGGGCGGCGACGATCTCCGAGGTCGACATCGACCCGGCGTAGAGGAACACCGCGACGATCGACAGGCCCATCGCGATCTCGTAGCTGACCATCTGGGCGGCGCTGCGCAGTCCGCCGAGCAGCGGGTAGGTCGAGCCGGAGGCCCAGCCGGCCAGCACGATGCCGTAGACGCCCATCGCCGAGCAGGCCAGGACGACGAGGACGCCGATGGGGGCGTCGGTGAGCTGCAGCGGGGTCTGCTGGCCGAAGATGCTGACCACCGGGCCCAGCGGGATGACCGAGAAGGCCAGGAACGCCGGGATGGTCGCGATGACCGGGGCCAGGAAGTACACCGGCTTGTCCGCGAGCGCGGGCCGGATGTCCTCCTTGAACGCCAGCTTCAGCCCGTCGGCGAGGCTCTGCAGGTAGCCGCGCGGGCCGACCCGGTTGGGGCCGATGCGCTGCTGCATGCGGGCGACGACCTTGCGCTCGAACACGATCGCGAACAGCGTCATCAGGACCAGCACGACGAAGACGCCGACGATCTTGACGAGCACGATCCACCAGACGTCGTGCCCGAAGTCCTCGAGCGTCGGCTGGTCGGCGGCGGCGAGCAGGGTCACGCGGCACCTCCCGCGCTCGAGCCCGGAGCACCCAGCCGGACGACGCCGCCGGGGGGCGTGCCGAGGCCGGTGCGCAGCTCGCTGCCCGGCGAGCGCATCGGCAGCCACACCACGTCGTCGGGCATCTCGGTGACGCAGACGGGCAGGGTGACCGAGCCGGTGGCGCCGCGGACGGTGAGCGGGTCGCCGTCGGCCAGGCCGAGCCGGGCGGCCCGCGCGGCGCTGATCCGCGCCACCGGGGGGCGGGCGGTGCCGGCGAGCTCGGGCTCGTCGCGCTGGAGCGTGCCGACGTCGAGCAGCTGCCGCCAGGAGGCCAGCAGCGCCTCGTCCTCACCCGGCTCCGGCGCCACGGCCGGCGGCACGTCGAGGCCGCCGTCGGCGCGGGCGCCGGTGTCGCCGAGACGGGCGAGCTCGGCGCGGGCCGCGTCGGGGGTGGGCAGCCGCAGGTCGGCGTCGAGGTACTCGGCGAGACCGTGCAGCACCCGTCCGTCGGGGAGCTGGCCGGTGCCGTGCAGCGTGGCGTCGAAGGACCGCACCCGGCCCTCCCAGTCCAGGTAGCTGCCCGCCTTCTCCGGCGCGGCGGCCACCGGCAGGACGACGTCGGCGTGCTCGGTGACGGCGGTCGGCCGCTGCTCGAGGCTGACGACGAACGACGCCGCGGCCAGCGCCTGCGCGGCGAGCGCCGGGTCGGGCAGGTCGGCGGGGTCGACGCCGCCGACGAGCAGGCCGGCCAGCCGCCCGTCGCGGACGGCGGTGAGGATGCCGGTGGTGTCGCGGCCCGGCAGCGCCGGGAGGTCGGCGGGATCCACACCCCACAGCGCGGCCACGTCGGCGCGGGCGACGGGGTCCTCGACCGGCCGGCCGCCGGGCAGCAGCGCGGGGAGCGCGCCGGCCTCGACGGCGCCGCGCTCCCCGGCCCGCCGCGGCACCCAGGCCAGGCGGGCGCCGGTGGCGCGGGCCAGCGCGGTCAGCGCGGTGAACGCGCCGGGGACCTCGGCGAGCCGCTCGCCGGCCAGCACGACGGCGCCGGGCTGCCGCAGCGCCTCGACGGCGGGGCCGCCCCAGCTGCCCTCGGCCAGCGCCGCGAGCGCGCGGGCCTCCTCGCCGGGCCGGGTGACCAGCACGGTGGCCTGCAGCTTCTGCGCCGCTCGGGTGGCGAACGGCGCCAGGTCGTAGACGGCCAGCCGGCCCCGGCGCACCGCCCGGCGCAGGCGGAGGAAGACGATCGGCGACTCCTCCTCCGGCTCGAAGCCGGCCAGCAGCACGGCCGGGGCGGCGGTGAGCTCGTCATAGGTGACCGCCTCGCGCCCCGGGCCGGTGCCGGCGACGTGCGCGGCGAGGAACGCCTGCTCCTCGGCCGAGTGCGCGCGGGCGCGGGCGTCGACGTCGTGCGTGCCGAGGGCCACGCGGGCGAACTTCGCGTACGCGTAGGCGTCCTCGACGGTCAGCCGTCCGCCGGGCAGCACGCCGACCCCACCCGCGGCCCGCGCCGCGCGCAGGCCCTCGGCGGCCGCGGCCCACGCGTCCGGCCAGGAGGCGGGCTGGAGGACGCCGTCGCGCCGGACCAGCGGGGTGGTGAGCCGGTCGTTGGTGGCGGCGTAGCGGAAGGCGAAGCGGCCCTTGTCGCAGGTCCACTCCTCGTTGACCGCGGGGTCCTCGCCCGCCAGCCGGCGCATGACCTTGCCGCGCCGGTAGTCGGTGCGCATCGAGCAGCCCGAGGAGCAGTGCTCGCAGACCGAGGGCTCGCTGCGCAGGTCGAACGGCCGCGACCGGAACCGGTACTGCGCGCTGGTGAGCGCGCCGACCGGGCAGATCTGGGTGGTGTTGCCGGAGAAGTAGGAGGAGAACGGCTCGTCCTCGTAGACGGCGACCTGCTCCAGCGCGCCCCGCTCGAACAGCTCGATGAACGGGTCGCCGGCCACCTGCTGGGAGAACCGGGTGCAGCGGGCGCACAGCACGCAGCGCTCGCGGTCGAGCAGGATCTCGCTGCTGATCGGCAGCGGCTTGGGATAGGTCCGCTTGACGTCGACGAAGCGGGTCTCGGCGCGGCCGTTGCTCATGGCCTGGTTCTGCAGCGGGCACTCGCCGCCCTTGTCGCAGACCGGGCAGTCCAGCGGGTGGTTGATCAGCAGCAGTTCCATCGTGCCCTGCTGCGCCTTGTCGGCGACCGGGCTGGTCAGCTGGGTCTTGACCGCCATGCCGTCGGTGACCGGCATGGTGCAGGAGGCCACCGGCTTGCGCTGGCCCTCCACCTCGACCAGGCACTGCCGGCAGGCGCCGACCGGGTCCAGCAGCGGGTGGTCGCAGAACCGCGGGATCTGGATGCCGACCATCTCCGCGGCCCGGATGATCAGCGTCCCCTTGGGCACCGCGACGTCGAAGCCGTCGATGGTGCAGTGGACGGCGTCCGGCGGGGTGTGCGGGCCGGGGACGCCCGGCGGCACCGCCGGCGCGGGCTCGGGGGCGGTGGGCGTCAGGGTCACTGGTCCTCCTCGCTGGCGCTCGTCGCACCAGTGCCACCAGGTGCTCTGTTCCTGCGTGACCTCGCGAGCTCGGTCACGAGGCCACTCCGACGGGCTCGAGCCGCAGCGAGCGGCCCAGGCGGGCCTGCTCCTCGGGCGGCAGCAGGGCGACGTAGTCGTCGCGGAAGTACTTGAGCGAGCTGGTGATGCAGCTCGTCGCGCCGTCCCCGAGCGCGCAGAACGAGCGGCCGAGGATGTTGTCGCAGGTGTCGGTGAGCAGGTCGAGGTCGGCCGCCGTGCCGCGGCCGTCGACCAGCCGTTGCAGCACCTGCACCAGCCAGTAGGTCCCCTCGCGGCAGGGCGTGCACTTGCCGCAGGACTCGTGCGCGTAGAACTCGGTGAACCGCAGGGTGGCCTCGACGATCGAGTCGGTCTCGTCGAACACCATGAGCGCCGTCGTGCCGAGCATCGAGCCCGCGGCGGCGACCGAGTCGAAGTCGAGCGGGACGTCGAGGTGCTCGGCGGTGAAGTACGGCGTCGAGGAGCCGCCCGGCGTCCAGAACTTGAGCTCGTGCCCGGCGCGCACGCCGCCGGCCATCTCCAGCAGCTCGCGCATCGTGGTGCCCATCGGCGCCTCGTACTGGCCGGGGCGGGTGACCCGGCCCGACAGCGAGTAGATCTTCGGCCCGGGCGACTTCTCCGGCCCGAACCGCTTGAACCACTCCGCCCCGCCGCGGACGACGAACGGCACGGTCGCCAGCGTCTCGACGTTGTTGATGACCGTCGGGGCGCCGTAGAGGCCGGCGACCGCGGGGAACGGCGGCTTGAGCCGCGGCTGCCCGCGGTAGCCCTCGAGCGAGTCGAGCAGCGCCGTCTCCTCGCCGCAGATGTAGGCGCCGGCGCCGGCGTGCACGACCAGCTCCAGGTCGTAGCCCGAGCCCAGGACGTCGCTGCCGAGGTAACCGGCCGCGTAGGCCTCCTCGACGGCCGACACCAGCCGGCGGTGGGCGTGCACCGCCTCGCCGCGGACGTAGATGACGGCGAACCGGCAGCGGATCGCGTACGCCGAGATGATCACGCCCTCCACCAGGGAGTGCGGGTCGGTCATCATCAGCGGCAGGTCCTTGCAGGTGCCCGGCTCGCCCTCGTCGGCGTTGACCACGAGGTACTTGGGCATCGCGGCCGGCCCGGTCGGCGTCTCCCCCGGCTTGGGCTGCGGGATGAAGCTCCACTTCATGCCGGTGGGGAAGCCGGCGCCGCCGCGGCCGCGCAGGCCGGAGTCCTTGACCAGGGAGACCAGCTCGTCGGGCTGCATCGACAACGCGGTGCGCAGCGCGGCGTAGCCGTCGAGGGACTCGTAGGTGGACAGCCGCCAGGGCTGCTCGGCGCCCCAGCGCGCGGTGAGGACGGGGGTGAGCGGCATCTCAGGCCTTCCCTGGACCCTGGCCGGAGGTGCCCGGCTCGGTCCCTGCGGGGGTGTCGGGGGTGGGACGGTCGCCGCCGGGGGTGCGCCGGCCGTACTCGGTGCCGCGGTCGGGGTGCGCCTGGGCGGCGCCGGCCCGCTCGGCCGGGTTGTCGGCGGCGGCTACCCGGGCGTCGGCGGCCTCCTCCTCCGGCGTCTGCCCGGCGTCGCCGGACGGCGCCACCGTCTCCGCGGGCTCGCCGGTGTCGGTGGGCTCCGGCTCCGGGCCGCTCATCGGCGGGGCGGACTCGCCGCGCTCGGCGGCCAGCCGGACGCCGGCCAGCGTCGGGCCCCACTCCCCCGGCGCGTCGACGGCGGCGCGCGCGGCCCCGGCGTCGGCGTGCTGGGAGAAGCCGGCCAGCTGCCGGGAGACCCCGCGGAAGTCGGTGAGCGGGGCGCCGCGGGTGGGGTGCGGCTTCTCCCCGCGGCGCAGCGCGGCGACCAGCGCGCGGGCGCTCTCGACGTCCTGCTGGTCGTAGAACTCGTAGTCGACGGTGACCACCGGCGCGTAGTCGCAGGCGGCCAGGCACTCGGCGTGCTCGAGGGTGACCGAGCCGTCGGCCGCCGTCTCGTCGTGGTGGACGCCGAGGTCGGCCGACAGCGCGTCCATGATCCGCTGCCCGCCGAGGACGGCGCACAGCGTGTTGGTGCAGACGCTGACCAGGTGCCGGCCGGTCGGGCGACGCTTGTACATCGTGTAGAAGGTCGCGACCGCGCCGACCTCGGCCTTGGTCAGCCCGAGCACCTCGGCGCACAGCGCGACGCCCTCCGGCGTCACGTAGCCCTGGTAGCTCTGGACCAGGTGCAGCATCGGCAGCAGCGCCGAGCGTGCCTGCGGGTAGCGGGCGGTGATCTCCCGCGCCTCCAGCCACGCCTGCTCGGTCAGCGGCGGCAGGTCCGCCGGCGGCGGCTCGACCGGGCTGTCGACCAGCCCCGTGGTCGCCGCGCCCTCCCGGGAGCCGGGGAGTGCGCTCATCGGTCCACCCCTCCCATCACGGGGTCGATGGAGGCGATGGCGGCGATGACGTCGGCGATCATCCCGCCCTCGCTCATGGCCCCGGTGGCCTGCAGGTTCACGAAGCTGGGGTCGCGCACGTGGACGCGCCACGGCCGGGTGCTGCCGTCGCTGACCACGTGGTAGCCGAGCTCCCCGCGCGGCGACTCGATCGGGACGTAGACCTGCCCGGCCGGCACCCGGAAGCCCTCGGTGACCAGCTTGAAGTGGTGGATCAGGGCCTCCATCGAGGTGCCCATGATGTGCCGGACGTGCTCGAGGGAGTTGCCCATGCCGTCGGCACCGAGCGACAGCTGCGCGGGCCAGGCGATCTTCCGGTCCTCGACCATCACCGGGCCGGGCTCGAGCCGGTCGAGCGCCTGGCCGACGATCTTCAGCGACTCGAACATCTCGGCCATCCGGACCAGGTAGCGGCCCCACGCGTCGGAGGTGTCGGCGGTGGGGACCTCGAAGTCGTAGGTCTCGTAGCCGAGGTAGGGCTCGACCTTGCGCAGGTCCCAGGGCAGCCCGGCCGCGCGCAGGACCGGTCCGGTGACGCCGAGCGCCAGGCAGCCGGTGACGTCGAGGTAGCCGACGTCCTTGAGCCGGCGCTGCCAGATCGGCTGGCCGGTGAGCAGCTTGTGGTAGCCGGCCAGCCGCTCGGGCATGACGGCGAGCCACTCGCGGATCGACTCCTCCACGCCGGCCGGCAGGTCCTGGGCGACACCGCCGGGCCGGATGTAGGCGTGGTTCATCCGCAGCCCGGTGATCTCCTCGAGCAGGTCGAGGCACAGCTCCCGCTCGCGGAAGCCGTTGGTCATGCCGGTGAGCGCGCCCAGCTCCATGCCGCCGGTGGCCAGGCCGACCAGGTGCGAGGCGATCCGGTTGATCTCCATCACCAGCACGCGGATCGTCTGCGCACGCGGCGGCACCTCGATGCCGAGCAGCTTCTCGACGGCCATGCAGTAGCCGGCCTCGTTGAACAGCGGGGACAGGTAGTCCATCCGCGTCACGAAGGTCGTACCCTGCACCCAGTTGCGGTACTCGGTGTTCTTCTCGATGCCGGTGTGCAGGTAGCCGATGACCACCCGCGCCTTGGTCACCGTCTCGCCCTCGAGGTCGAGGACCAGCCGCAGGACGCCGTGCGTCGAGGGGTGCTGCGGCCCCATGTTGACGACGAGCCGCTCCTCGCCGGAGAGGTCCGCGCCGAAGGCCTGGTCCCAGTCGCCGCCGGTGACGGTGTAGACCCGCCCCTCGGTGGTCTCCCGCGAGCCGGCGTACGGGTCGTGGGTGGTGCTCATCGGTAGCTCCGCCGGGTGTCGGGCGGCGGGATGGTCGCGTCGTGGTACTCCACCGGCACGCCGCCGAGCGGGTAGTCCTTGCGCTGGGGGTGCCCGTCCCAGTCGTCGGGCATGAGGATCCGGGTGAGCGCCGGGTGGCCGTCGAAGACGACGCCGAACATGTCGTACGTCTCCCGCTCGTGCCAGTCCGCCGTCGGGTAGACCTCGGACACCGACGGCACGTGCGGGTCCTCGGCGGTGACGGCGACCTCGAGCCGGATCCGTCGCCGGTAGGTCATCGAGGTCAGGTGGTAGACGACGTGCAGCCGCGGCCGGCCGGCGTCCACCGCGGGGCCGCCGCTGTCGAGGTAGTCGACGCCGGAGACGCTGCTGCACAGCTCGAAGCGCAGGGCGTCGTCGTCACGCAGCGCCCGGACCAGGGTGAGCAGGTGCTCGCGGGCGACGAAGTAGGTGATCTCCCCGCGGTCGACGAGGACCCGCTGCACTGCGGTGGCGTAGGTGGCCGCGCCGACGGCGTCGATCAGCGCGTCGGTCACCTCGTCGAACCAGCCGCCGTAGGGGCGGTCGGTGGAGTGCAGCGCGACCGCGCCGCCGGGCTCGACGCGGACCAGGCCGCCGAAGCCCGAGGTGTCGCCGCTGCCGCTGACGCCGAACGCGCCCTTGCGGAAGCCGCCGCCCGCGGCCGCGGCGCCCTGCGAGGCGTCGGCGCCGCTGCGGTCGCCGGGGCCGGTCACCGGGACCCGCCGCGCGGTCCGGGCAGCAGGACGGCGTCGCCGCCGCGCTGCTCGATGGCGAACTGGCCGGTGCGGCCGGCGGCCGCGGCCTGCTCGTAGGCCGCCCGCTTGGCCTTGTCCGCGCGGACGCTGGAGGGCATCTCGACCAGCAGGTCGCGGGCGCGGCCCTCGGCCCGTTCCTCCTCGAGCCGGCGGGCCCGCTTCGGACCGAGCGGCTCGTTCTGGATCTTGTGGTGCAGCTTGAGGATCGCGTCCATGAGCATCTCCGGACGCGGCGGGCAGCCGGGCAGGTACATGTCGACGGGGACGACGTGGTCGACGCCCTGCACCACCGCGTAGTTGTTGAACATGCCGCCGGAGCTGGCGCAGACGCCCATGGCGAGCACCCAGCGCGGCTCGGGCATCTGGTCGTAGATCTGCCGCAGGACCGGCGCCATCTTCTGGCTCACCCGGCCGGCGACGATCATGAGGTCGGCCTGGCGCGGGGAGGCGCGGAAGACCTCCATGCCGAAGCGGGCCAGGTCGTAGCGGCCGGCGCCGGTGGCCATCATCTCGATCGCGCAGCACGCCAGGCCGAAGGTGGCCGGCCACAGCGAGGACTTGCGCGTCCAGTTGACCAGCTTCTCGACCGTGGTCAGCAGGAAGCCGCTCGGCAGCTTCTCCTCGAGACCCACGTCAGCTCCCCTCCGTCAGTCCCACTCGAGGCCGCCGCGGCGCCAGACGTAGGCGTAGGCCAGGAAGACGGTGGCGATGAACACCGCCATCTCGACCAGGCCGAAGACACCCAGCGCGTCGTTGGCGACGGCCCACGGGTAGAGGAAGACGATCTCGATGTCGAAGACGATGAAGAGCATCGCCGTCAGGTAGTACTTCACCGGGAAACGGCCGCCGTGCAGCGGCTGGTCGACCGGCTCGATGCCGCACTCGTAGGCCTCGAGCTTGGCCCGGTTGTAGCGGCGCGGGCCGACGAACGGCGCGACCGTCACCGAGAACAGCGCGAAGGCCGCGGCGAGCGCGAACAGCCCCACGATCGGGACGTAGGACGACAGCACCGGCGCCTCCCTCGGCGGCTCGTGGGCTTGTGAAGAAATTCACAAACTCTCGCCACGAGCCTATGCCGCCGCGGTCGGCAAGTGAAGCGCGGGGGGTGAGTGAGTTCACATCCCCGGGTCACGGTCCGGTCACGGGCCGTGGAGCGCAGTGCTCAGACGGACGGCGCCAGGCGGGTGAGGACGGCGACCACGCGGTCGAAGCGGTCGCCGTCGCGGCCGTCGGAGAGGTTGCCCATCAGCCGCAGCGCGGCGTTCACCATCGCGGGCCGCTTGAGCCCGTGCGCGGTGGCGAAGCGGACCAGGCCGGGGCGGTCGAGCAGGGCGAGGAAGGCCATCCCGAGCCGGTGGTGGCGGCCGTAGGCCTCGCGCAGCCGCTCGGGGTACCGGCGCAGCACCGCCTCGCGGGCCGGTCCCTCCGGCGCCGCGAGCGCCGCGGCCGCCGTCTCCCCCGCCATCCGGCCGGTCTCCAGCGCGTAGCTGATGCCCTCGCCGTTGAACGGGTTGACCACGCCGGCGGTGTCGCCGGCCAGCAGCAGCCCGCGGGTGTAGGCCGGGCCGCGGTTGAGCGCCATCGGCAGCCCGGCGCCGCGCAGCGGGGTGACCGCGTGCTCCTCGCCCAGCTGCCACTCCGGCGGCAGGGTGGCCAGCCAGCGGCGCAGCACGGTGCGCGCGTCGGTCTCGCCGCCGCGGCGGGTGTCGAGCAGGCCGAAGCCGACGTTGGCGGTGCCGTCGCCCATGCCGAAGGACCAGCCGTAGCCGGGCATCGAGTCGGCGGTCGGGCCCTCGGCGGACAGGTCGAAGGAGATGTCGAGGTAGGGGTCCTCGCCGCGCGGCGTCCGCACGTACCGGCGGACGGCGACGCCGAGCGGGCGGTCCTCGCGGCGGCTCAGGCCGATCGCCTTGGCCAGCCGGCCGGACAGGCCCTCCGCGGACACGACGAGCGGCGCCCGCCAGGTCACCGGCTCCCGGTCCGGGCCGGCCTGCGCCCGCACGCCCACGACCCGGCCGGCGTCGTCGAGCAGCGGGTCGGTGACGGTGACCTCCTGCTCGAGCCGGGCGCCGGCGGCGACGGCGTGGTCGGCGAGCACCGGGTCGAGGTCGCGGCGGGCGCGGATGAGGCCGTAGCCGGGCCAGGAGGACAGCTGCGGCCAGTCGACCTCGACCACCTGGCCGCCGCCGAAGACCCGCAGGCCCCGATGCCGCACCCAGCCGGCCGCCGGGGAGACGTCGACCCCCATCTCGTCGAGCGCCCGGACCGCGCGCGGGGTGAGGCCGTCGCCGCAGACCTTCTCCCGCGGGAAGCGCGCCTTCTCCAGCACGACGACGTCGAGCCCGGCGGTCGCCAGGGTCCAGGCCGCCGCCGACCCGGCCGGCCCGGCACCGACCACCACGACGTCGGCGCTGCCCCCGGCGGTCGGACTCGTCACGCGCTGGCCCCCTCGGTGCTCGGTCTGCGGTCGCCCCGAGCCTAGGCGGGCCCCGCGCCGGGGCCGCCGGCGAGCGCGGAGCGCACCTCGTCGTCGGACGTCTCGCCGAAGTCCTCGTAGTAGCGGCCCACCGCGCCGAACGGGACCGGGGTGACCGGGCAGACGACCTCGTCGGCCAGCACGGACAGGTCGGCGCACACGTCGGGCGCCCCCACGGGGACCGCGACGACGACCGCGGCGGGACCGGCCGCCCGGACCGCGGCGAGGGCGGCGCGCATGGTGGAGCCGGTCGCCAGCCCGTCGTCGACGAGGACGGCGGTGCGGCCGGCGAGCGCGGGCGGCGGCCGGTCGCCGCGGTAGGCCTGCTGCCGGCGGCGCAGCTCGGCCAGCTCGGCGCGGCGGACCTCGTCCGCGGCGGCGGGGCCGACGGGGTTGCGGGCGAGGACGGACTCGCTCCGGACGCTCTCGACGGTCTCGCCCACCGCGGCCAGGGCACCCATGGCCAGCTCCGGCCGCTCGGGCAGGCCGAGCTTGCGGACCGCGACCACGTCGAGCTCCGCGCCGAGCGCGGCGGCGACCTCGGCCGCGACCAGGACGCCGCCGCGGGGCAGGCCGAGGACGAGCGCGTCCGGGCCGAGGGGCACGGCGGGGGGACGGGCGGGGTCGGTCAGGCGCGCGGCGAGCCGCCGGCCGGCGTCGCGCCGGTCGCGGTACGGGCGGCCGTCCACCGCGCGGCCGGGGTCAGACGGGCTGGGGTCCCGACGGCGGCGGGGCGCTCGGGTCGGTGGGGCTCGGCTGCGGCAGCGGGGCCGGCGACGGCGGCGAGATCGGGTCGACCGGCGACGGCGACGGACCGGGCGGCTCGGGCATCGGTGTCGGTGTCGTCATGGGGCGACGCTATCCCCGCGGGCGGGCGGCGGGAGCCCTCGTGCGCGGGCCGGTCAGGGGCGGACGGCGCGGTGCAGCGCGACGACGCCACCGGTGAGGTTCCGCCAGGCGACGTCGGTCCACCCGGCGGCCTGGATGCGGGCGGCCAGCGCCGGCTGGTCGGGCCAGGCGCGGATCGACTCGGCCAGGTAGACGTAGGCGTCGGGGTTGCTGCTCACCGCGCGGGCGATCCGGGGCAGCGCCCGCATCAGGTACTCGGTGTAGACGGTGCAGAACGGCTTCCAGGTGGGGCTGGAGAACTCGCAGACGACCAGCCGCCCGCCCGGCCGGACGACCCGCGCGAACTCGCGCAGCGCGGCGTCGGGGTCGGCCACGTTGCGCAGGCCGAAGGAGACGACCAGCCCGTCGACGCTCGCGTCGGCGAACGGCAGCGCCATCGCGTCGCCGGCCACCTTCGGCACCGGCCGGCCGGCGCCGGCGCGCAGCATCCCCTGCGAGAAGTCGCACGCGACGGCCCGGACGCCCCCGGCGGCGAGCTCGACGGTGGACACGGCGGTGCCGGCGGCGACGTCGAGCACGACGTCCCCCGGCCGGGCGCCCAGCGCCTCGCGGGTGGCCCGCCGCCAGGCGGCGTCGCGGCCGCCGGAGAGCACGGTGTTGGTGAGGTCGTAGCGGCGGGCGACGCCGTCGAACATGGCCGCGACCTCGTGGGGCTGCTTGTCCAGCCCGGCCCTCGACCCGGCGGTGTGTGTGCTGTCTCGCCGGTCTGCCACGGCGGACGACGCTACCGGCTGCCTACGCTGGGGGACGTGACGGCAGCGGCGGTGACCTCCCCGGACGCCGTCGCGCCCGCGGTCACCACGGTCGCGCTGCCCGACTCCCCGGACCTGCTGACGCTGCTGCCGCGCGAGGGCGCGCTGTCCTGGGTGCGCCGCGGCGAGGGCCTGGTCGGCTGGGGCGAGGCCGACCGCCTCGAGGTCTCCGGTCCCGGCGCGCTGGCCGAGGCCGCCGCCTGGTGGGCCGACCGCAGCGCCGCGCTCGCCGTCGACGACGAGGTGGGCGTGCCCGGCTCCGGGCCGGTCGTGTTCGGCAGCGTCGCGTTCGACCCCGCCCGGGGGACGTCGGTGTTCGTCGTCCCCGAGGTCGTCGTCGGCCGCCGCGACGGCGTCGCGTGGGTGACCACCACCGGCGGCGCCGACCCGCGCGACGTGCTGCCGGCCACCCGCGAGCCGCTGCCGCCCGCGCCGGGCCGGCTGCGCTACGCCGACGGCGCGCTCGACCCTGCCTCGTGGTGCGGCGCGGTGTCCGCCGCCGTCGCCCGCATCGGCGCCGGCGACCTCGCCAAGGTGGTGCTCGCCCGCGACCTGCTGGTCACCGCCGACGAGCCGCTGGACCCCCGCCGCCTGCTCGACCGGCTGGCCGCCCGCTTCCCCGACTGCTGGACCTTCGCCGTCGACGGGCTGCTCGGCGCCACCCCCGAGCTGTTGCTGCGCCGCACCGGCCGGCAGCTGTCGGCGCGGGTGCTGGCCGGCACCGCCCCGCGCGGCGCGGGTGCCGAGGACGAGCGGCTCGCGGCGGGTCTGCTGGCCAGCGACAAGGACCGCGCCGAGCACGCCCTCGCCGTCGACTCGCTCGTGCGGGCGCTCGACCCGTTCTGCACCGCGCTGTCGGTGCCGGAGCAGCCCTCGCTGCTGACGCTGCCGAACGTGCGGCACCTGGCCACCGACGTCGTCGGCACCCAGCGCCGCTCCGGCGCCCGCGGTCGCGCCGGGCTGCTCGAGCTGGTCGACGCCGTGCACCCGACCGCCGCCGTCTGCGGCACCCCGCCCGACGCGGCCGCCGCGGTCATCGCGGAGCTGGAGGGCATGGACCGCGGCCGGTACGCCGGGCCGGTGGGCTGGCTCGACGCCCGCGGGGACGGCGAGTTCGGGCTGGCCCTGCGCTGCGCCCAGCTGGTCGACGACGACCCGTGCTCGGCCCGGCTGTTCGCCGGCTGCGGCATCGTCGGCGCCTCCGACCCGACGGCCGAGCTGGCCGAGACGCAGTCGAAGTTCGCCGCCTTCCAGGCCGCGCTGGAGGGCTGAGGCGGCCGGTCCCGGCCGGCGTCCTCCTCCCCCGGACACGACCCGGAGACGACGAGGGCCCCGGCCGCTGCACGCGGTCGGGGCCCTCGTCGGGTGTGCTGGAGGTCAGCCCACGTAGTTGACGTGCACGTGGTCCACGTGGTTCGCGGTCGCGCTGCCGCGGTCCGCCATCGCCTTCCAGGCGCCGTCCGGCGAGGTGAGGATGCGCTGCTGCCAGATGACGTACTCGACGCCGAGCTCGTCCCAGTGGTCGACGTGGTACTGGGCGATCGCGTCGCCGAGGGCGGCGTCGGACATGACCATGTAGTCCAGCGCCTTGCCGGAGGGGTGGCCGTCCGGGTCGACCGCGCTGGCCCGCGTGCCGCCGAGGGTGATGTCCGCGGCGCCCGGGACGTTGCTGACGACGGCGTTCGCCGCCGCCTGGACGGCCTCGTGGATCGCGCCGGCGGTGTTCGTGATCTCGGCGACGACCGAGGACTGCGCGACCTGCGGGGCGGCCTCGGCGATCGGCGGGGTGGCGGCGGGCGCCGCCTCACCGGCGGCGGCGACCGGGGCCGGGGCGGCCTCGGCGACCGGAGCGGGGGCGGCCTCGGCGGCCGGAGCGGGAGCGGCCTCGGCGGCGGGGGCCGGGGCGGCCTCGGCCGGGACGGCGGAGCCGCTGAGCGCCAGCACCTGACCGGGGTAGATCAGGTTCGGGTTGCCGCCGATGACGTCGGCGTTGCGCTCGTAGAGCTCGCGCCAGCTCTGGCCGTGGGCGGCGGCGATCTTCGCCACCGTGTCCCGCCAGCGGACGGTGTACTCCTCGGTGGTGACCTCGGCCCGCTCGGCCCGGTCGGCCCGCTCGGCCGGAGCGGCCTGCTCGGCGGCCGGCTGCTCGGCCGGAGCGGCCGGAGCGGCCGGGGCCTCGGCGGCCGGGGCGGCCTGCTCGGCGGGCGCGGCCGGGGCCTCGGCAGCGGCCGGGGTGGTGCCGTCGGTCAGGAACTTGCCGCAGCTCGGCCAGGCGCCGATGCCCTGGCCGGCCAGGACGGCCTCGGCGATCTGGACCTGCTGGGCCGGGGTGGCCAGGTCCGCGCGCGGGGCGAGGTCGGTGCCACCGAAGGCGGCCCAGGTGGACTGGCTGAACTGCAGGCCGCCGTAGTAGCCGTTGCCGGTGTTGATGCTCCAGTTGCCACTGGACTCGCACTGGGCGACGCCGGTCCAGTCGTGGGTGGTGGAGGCGGAGGCCGGCGAGCTCAGGACGCCCAGGCCGACGGCGGCGGCGCCGGCAGCGACAGGGGCCTTGGCGATGACCTTCTTGGTGCGGACGTAGCGGGGTGCGCGGTGCTTGGGCATGGTGATGATCTCCCGATCACCGCCGGCGAGGTGAGCTGTCGGGTTCGGGCGATCGGTGCCCGGCCGCGGTCCGCGGCTTCACCCCGAGGCGCGCTCCGACAGGCCCCCGTAGGCCGTCGCGCGCCGGAAGAGTGGGTCCCCCACCCCTGCCCTGGGAGTTGGCGTGGGCGACCGGTGGGCAGGGTTTGGCGGACCGGCGCCGCGCTCCGTCTTCGCTGAGCGCAGCCAAAACGCTACGTGTCGTCATGTCGACTGTCGTCGTGACGGCGGTCACAGTGCGGTTCGGCTGGGGCTCGTGGGGTACGGCGTGACGCCGGCGTGACCACCGGATCGGGCCGCGCCGAGAAACGGAACCCGCTGTTCACGGTGCGCGATCCGGCCCGGCGAGCACGCCCCCGCCCCCGCGGCCGCCCTCGCCGCGACCGCCCGGATCCCGTGACGAAGGCCACCGCCACGGAGTGACGGACCGGCTCGTCACGGGCGTCCGGAAGGGGCTCCGGAGCCGTGCGTCTCACTCTCCGGTGAGCCCGGCGGGACCGGCTGGTCGCTGCAGGAGACCCGACGCTCCCGAGGCCGCTCAGGCCAGGGCGCGGCCCGCGGCCTCCCGCAGGGCGACCGCGAGGTCGGCCTCCGCGCGCTGGTCGGTGCGGGCGATGACCACCCGAGGCCCGCCGCGCACCAGCGCGGCGGCGAGCTCCTCCGGCGTGGCCACCGCCGTCGCCGCCCAGCCCAGGGACGCCGCGACCGCGACCAGGTCGCGCCCGTGCGGCGTGCCGAACACCCGCCGGTAGTCGCGGGCGTACGCCGGCCGGCCGGGCTCCAGCTGGGCGAAGATCCCGCCGCCGTCGTTGTCGGGCACGACCACGGTGAGGTCCGGGCGCGGCTCGCCCTCGCCGGCGAGCAGGCCCTGCAGGTCGTGCAGGAACGTCAGGTCGCCCATGAGCGCCACCGCCGGCCCGCCGTGCGCCAACGCCGCGCCGACGGCGGTGGACACCGTGCCGTCGATGCCGGCGACGCCGCGGTTGGCGAGCACGCTGACGTCGCCGCGGGGGACGGCGAGCCGGTCGACGTCGCGCACCGGTGTCGAGGACCCGAGGACCAGCAGCGCCCCGGACGGCAGCGCGGCGACGACGTCGCGGGCCAGCCGGGCGGCGGTCAGCCCGGGCGCGGCGTCCAGGGCGGCGTCGACCGCGCCCCCGACCCGGTCCGCGGCCGAGCGCCAGGCGGCCGCCCAGCCCGGCTCCGACGGCGGGCCGGCCGGCGGGGCGGCGCGGGTGACCAGGGCCGCCGAGCGGCCGGCGTCGGGCCAGCGCGGCCCGGCGACCACCGTCTCCACGCGCACCCGCGGATCGGCCAGCAGCGCCGAGACCGGCCGGGACAGCGTCGGCCGGCCGACGACGACCACGCGGTCGGGCCGGTGCGCGTCCAGCCAGCCGGGCACGCCGAGCAGCAGCGCCCCGCCGCGCACCGCGCCGTCGGTCCACGCCCCGCCGCTCGGCTCGGCGACCACCGGCCAGCCCGCCGCGCTGGCGCCGCCCGCCCACGCCCGGCCGACGGCGTCCGGCCCGTCCCCGGCGACGACGAGCGTGCGCGGGCCGTCCCCGACCGGGACGGTCGCGACGGGCGAAGGCGCCCCGGCGGTCCACGGCGCCCCGCCGTCCCGGCCGGCCCACGGGCCCGCCGGCGGGCCGGGCTCCTCCTCGGGCAGCAGCGGGTCGCGGAAGGCCAGGTTCAGCTGCACCGGCCCGGGGTCGCCGGACAGGACGCCGGTGGCCGCGAGCAGCGCCCGGGACACCACCGAGCGCCAGTAGCGGTTCTGCGCGGCCTCCCGGCCGGCCTCGGGCACGCCGACGTCGGCCGCCCAGCGCGCCGCGCCGCCGTACAGGCCGGGCTGCTCGATCGTCTGGTTGGCGCCGGTGGCCCGCAGCTCCGGCGGCCGGTCGGCGGTGAGTGCCAGCAGCGGCACCCCGCTGACGTCGGCCTCGAGGACGGCGGCGTGCAGGTGCGCGGTCGCCGTCCCGGAGGTGGTGAGCACCGGCACCGGCCGGCCGGACGCGCGGGCCAGGCCCAGGGCGAGGAAGGACGCGGTCCGCTCGTCGATGCGCACGTGCAGCCGCAGGACGCCGGCCCGCTCGGCGGCGGCCAGCGCCAGCGCGACCGGCGCCGAGCGCGAGCCGGGCGCGACGACGGCGTCGCGGACCCCGCCGCGGACCAGCTCGTCGACCAGCACGCGGGCCAGCGCGGTGGAGGGGTTCACGCGGCCAGCACCGCGCCCAGCCGCTCGGTCCAGCGGGCGGTCACGTCGCCGGGTGCGGTCACGGCGTCCAGCCGGCCGGGGTCGGGCCGGGTGACCGGCAGCGCGCCGTCCACCGGCAGCAGCGGGGTGTCGGTGACGTCGCCGTCGAGGAGGGCGACGGTGGCCAGGCCGCAGGCGAAGGGCAGCTCCGGCAGCGCGGCGGCCAGCGCGACCCCCGCGGCGATGCCCACCGAGGACTCCAGCGCGGAGGAGACCACGCACGGCAGCCCGTGCGCCTCGGCCACGCGCAGCGCGGCCCGCACGCCGCCGAGCGGCTGCACCTTGAGGACGACGACGTCGGCGGCCTCCCGCAGGTCGACCCCCAGCGGGTCGTCGGCGCGGCGCACGCCCTCGTCGACGGCGACCCGGACGTCCACCCGGCGGCGCAGCGCGGCGAGCTCGGCGAGCGTGGCGCAGGGCTGCTCGACGTACTCGAGGCCCACCCGGTCCAGCTCCCGGATCCGGGCGACGGCGGTGTCGACGTCCCACGCCGCGTTGGCGTCGACCCGGACCGCGCCGGAGGGGCCGAGCGCATCGCGGACGGCCTCCACACGGGCGAGGTCGTCGCCGGCGGTCTGGCCCGGCTCGGCCACCTTCACCTTCGCCGTCCGGCAGCCCGACGCGGTCACGATCGCGTGCGCCCGCTCGGGCCCCACCGCGGGGACGGTGACGTTGACCGGCACCGCGTCGCGCACCGGTGCGGGCCAGCCCCGCACCGCGGCCTCGGCGGCGGCCGCCCACCAGCGGCGGCTCTCGGGCACGCCGTAGTCCCAGAACGGGGAGAACTCGCCCCAGCCGGCCGGGCCGTGCACGAGCACGCCGTCGCGGACGTCGATGCCGCGGAAGCGGGTGCGCATCGGCACCGACCACACCGCCAGCCGGTCGATCCCCTCGGGGAGGCCGGCGGGGGTGATCACGCCCGCAAGCCTATGTCGCACGCGACGTACCCTCGGGACCCGTGATCCGGCAGCTGACCGTCCTCCCCGCGCCGGACTCCCCCGACGCCGTCCTCGGCACCGTGCTGCCCGCCGTCCGCGCCTGCCTGGAGGGCGCCGCGCCGCTCGCCGTCCTCCCGGCCGGGCCGCCCGCGGCGGCCGCGCGGGCGGTCCTCGCGCCGGACGAGCCGCTGGAGGACGGCGCCGACCTCGTCGTCGTCACCTCCGGGTCCACCGGCGGCCCGCGCGGCGTGCTGCTCCCGGCGGCGGCGCTGCGGGCCTCGGCGACGGCGACCCTCGACCGGCTCGGCGGGCCCGGCGCCTGGCTGCTCGCGCTGCCGGCGTCGGCGATCGCCGGCCTGCAGGTGCTGGTGCGGTCGGTGCTCGGCGGCACGGCGCCCACCGCGCTCGCGGCCGGGGAGGACCTGGCCGCCGCGGTCGCGCGGATGCCCGCCGGCCGGCGGTACACCGCGCTGGTGCCCACCCAGCTGCGCCGGTACCTGGAGCGCGAGCCGGAGGCGCTGCGCGCGTTCGACGCGGTGCTGGTCGGCGGCGCGGCCACCGACCCGGGCCTGCTGGCCCGGGCCCGCGAGGGCGGCGTCGCGGTGGTGACCACGTACGGCATGACCGAGACCGCCGGCGGCTGCGTCTACGACGGCGTCCCGCTCGACGGCGTCCGGGTGCGCGTGGACGCCGGCGGGAGTGCCGCAGGACCCGGCGGAGGAGCCATCGCGGTGGCCGGCCCGGTGCTGGCGCTCGGCTACCGGCGCGACCCGGACGGCACCGCGGCGGCGTTCGCGGGCGGGGAGTTCCGCACCCGCGACGCCGGCTCGATCGGTCCCGACGGGCGGCTGACCGTGGCCGGGCGGCTCGACGACGTCGTCGTCACCGGCGGCGTGAACGTGGCTCCGCAGGCGGTCGAGGGGGCGCTGCGGGAGCACCCCGCCGTCGCCGACGCCGTGGTGTTCGGCCGGCCCGACGAGGAGTGGGGGCAGCGGGTGGTCGCCGCCGTCGTCCCGGCGCCGGGCACCGCACCCGACCTCGCGGCCCTGCGGCCGTGGGTGGCCGACCGGCTGGGCGGGCCGTCCGCGCCGCGCGAGCTGCACCTGATCGGATCGGTGCCGACCCTGCACACCGGCAAACCCGACCGCCGCGGCGTGGCCGCCGCGGTGACGGACCGGAACGGCCCGCCTGCAGGGTCCCGCCGCGAGCCCGCGAGTGGCGGGGAGCAGGGGGGTCCTTCGTGATGGCCGGCCCCGCGCAGTGGGTGGCCGGCGCCCGCCCCCGCACGCTGCCCGCCGCGCTCGCGCCGGTGCTGGTGGGCACCGGCGCCGCGGCCGCGCTCGACGGCTTCCGGCTCGTGCCCGCGCTGCTGGCGCTGCTCGTGGCGTTGGCGCTGCAGGTGGCGGTCAACTACGCCAACGACTACTCCGACGGGAAGCGCGGCACCGACGCCGTCCGGGTCGGGCCGATGCGGCTGGTCGGCTCGGGCGCGGCCTCGCCCCGCGCGGTGCTGACGGCGGCGCTGCTGTCCTTCGCCGTCGCCGGGGTGGCGGGGCTGGTGCTGGCGGCCCTGTCGAGCTGGTGGCTGGTCGCCGTCGGCGCGGTGTGCATCGTCGCGGCCTGGACCTACACCGGCGGCCCGCTGCCCTACGGCTACCGGGCGCTGGGGGAGGTGTTCGTCTTCGTCTTCTTCGGCCTGGTGGCCGTCGCCGGGACCACGTTCGTGCAGACCGGGCGGGTCGAGGGGCTGGCGCTGGCCGCCGCGGTGCCGATCGGGCTGCTGTCGGTGGCGCTGCTGGTGGTCAACAACCTGCGCGACGTCGAGGGCGACGCCCGGGTGGGCAAGCGCACGCTCGCGGTGCTGCTCGGCGACCGCGCGACCCGGCGGTTCTACGTCGGCCTGCTCGTCGTCGCGTTCGCCGTCGTCGTCGCGATCGGGGTGGCGCGGCCGTGGGCGCTGCTCGCGCTGGCCGCCGCGCCGCTGGCCGTGCCGCCGTCGCGGGTGGTGCTCTCCGGCGGGCGCGGGCCGGCGCTGATCGCCGCGCTGCAGGCCACCGGCCTGCTCACCCTGGCCACCGGCGTGTTGCTCGGCGCCGGGCTCGCCCTGTCGGGCTGAGCCGGGTCAGGCGGCGGCGTCGCCCGACAGCCGGGCGCGCAGCTGCTCCTTGCGGGTGCGCCGGGCGACGCTGCGGGCGGCCAGGCCCTCGGTCAGCCTGTCGCGGACCGGGCGCAGCAGCACCAGCGCCACCGGCATCGACAGCAGCAGGCCGAACAGCAGCGCCGGGAACCCGGGCAGGCCCACCAGCCAGATCAGCGCGATGAGCGCGACGGCGATGACCAGCCGGCCGAGCGTGTAGAGCAGCAGCCACGGCGCGATCCGCGGCGGGGTCGCGGGACCGCCGGTGGGCGCGCCCGGGGTGGTGCTCTCGGCCATGCTGCTGTCCTCCTGCGTGCGGTCGGGCGTCATCCCGTCCGGCCCTCCCACTTGGTGGAGAGCACGACGGTGGTGCGGGTGCGGGCGACGCCCTCGATCCTGTTCAACGCGTTGATGGCGGCCTCGAGTGCCGGGATGTCGGTCACCCGGACCTTGAGCACGTAGCCCTCGCTGCCCGCGACCCGCCAGCAGTCCTCGACCTCGGGCATCGCCCGCAGCGCGGCCTCCACGCCGGTGTCGTCGACGGCGTCGCTCTCGATCACGCCGATCAGCGCGGTGACGTCCAGCCCCAGCGCGGCGGGGTCGACGACGGCGCGGTAGCCGAGGACGACCCCGGAGGCCTCGAGCTTGCCGACCCGCTCGTGCACGGCCGGCGCGGAGAGCCCGACCTGCCGGGCCAGCTCGGCGATGCTGGCGCGGCCGTTGGCGCGCAGCAGGTCGATCAGCTGCCGGTCGACGGCGTCGATGGGGAGGCTCCGTCCGGGTCGTGTGTGGAGGCGGTCACGGACCGCTCGTCCCAGTATCCCGCGCGCGTACGTTGGGCGGCAGGGACGTTTCTCTCGAGGGGAGGCCGGGTGCCGGTCGTGCTGCTGGTGGTCGCGTTGCTCGTGGTCGTGCTCGTCGTCCGGGCCACGGCCGTCGCCGGGAGCGAGCTGCGCCGGGAACGGCGGGCCCGTCGTCCGCGGCCCTCCCGCGCGTCCCGCCCCGTCGCCCCCGACGACGACCCGGAGTTCCTCCGCGAGCTCGCCCGCCGCGTCCGCCGCGACGACGGCTCCCCCGCCTAGCGCACCCGCCCTCGGTGCACGTCCGCGGACGTGCACGGGACACCTCCGCGGAGGTGCGCGGCGGGTGCCGGGTTCAGGCGGCGCGGCCGCCGAACAGGCGGCGCCAGCCGCGCGGGCCCGGCGGCTCGGGCTCGCCGTCCGGCCCGGTCCCCGGCACGGCGGGGACGACGTCGATGCGCAGGGTCGCCTCGGGCCCCTCGGTCGCGCCGGTCACCGCCGCCTCGGTCACCACCACCTCGGTCCCGGCCACCTCGGTCCCGGCCGCCTCACCGGCGTCGTCCGCCCGGTCCAGCGAGCCCGGCCAGCCGAGCCCGCCGCCGGTGGTGGTGTCCCCCGGCCAGCCCAGCTCGCCCTCGGTCCCCTGCCCGGTGGCGCCGGGCGCGTGCCGGGTCGCCGGGGTCCCGGTGGCCAGCGCGGCCGCCACGATCGGGTCGGTGCCGGCGCCGTCGGCGGCTGCGTGCCTACCCACGGCGTCCCCCCGCACGTGCAGTCATGCGCCCATCGCAACACGCCGGGCCGGGAACCTGCGCCCGGACCCCCTCGCTGGAGTGACGGGCGGGGCGGGTGGGACGGACGGGGCGCAGGTCAGTTGACACCGCCGTAGCTGTGCAACCCGGACGACACCATGTTCACGTACAGCAGGTTGAAGACCATGACGCCCAGGCCGACCACGTTGACCCACGCCGCGGGCCGGCCGCGCCAGCCCGCCGTCGTCCGGGCGTGCAGGTAGGCGGCGTACACGACCCAGGCGATGAAGGCCCAGGTCTCCTTCGGGTCCCAGCCCCAGAACCGGCCCCAGGCGCTCTCGGCCCAGATGGCGCCGGCGATGACCGCGAAGGTCCAGATGGGGAAGCCGAAGACGGCGGTGCGGTGCGCGACCCGGTCCAGGGTGGCGGCCGACGGGATGCGCGCCACCAGCCGCGACGACGACGGGTCGCCGCCGCGGGCCTCGAACCGGCTGCGGACCAGGTAGAGCACGCTGGCGATGCCGCTGACGAAGAAGACGCCGAAGCCGAGGATCGCCGTCGTCACGTGCACGGCCAGCCAGCTCGACCGCAGCGCCGCCACGAGCGGGGCGCCCTCGACGTAGAGGAACAGCCCGATCGCGACCAGGCTGACCACGACGGGGGCGAGGACGAACAACCCCAGGTGCCGCAGGCCCGGCGATCGGACGGCGAGGACGAGGAACGCCACGACGGCGACCAGCACGACCGCGGTGGCGAACTCGTACATGTTGCCCCAGGGCAGCCGGTCGACGGCCAGGCCGCGGGCGACGAGGACCCCGGCGTGCGTGAGCACCCCGAGGGCGGTGAGCAGCATCGCCACCAGGCCCCAGCGGCGCACCGCCGGCGGGTCGTCCGTGCCGGCCGGAGCCGCCTCGGGGGACACCGGCTCGTCGACCGGGGCGCCGGCGCCGACCAGCACGCGGGCGCGGGCGGGCCGGCGACCGAAGGCCAGCTGGGCGGCGAAGGCGACGACGGCGAGCGAGTACAGGCCGACGCTGACGGAGAACAGGGTGTCCGACAGGCCGGACAGCTGGTCGGCGGTCACGCGGGTGTGCCTCCGGTCTCGGGTGCGCCCCCGGACGGGGCGCGGGTCGCGGCGCGGGCGGCGAGGGCCGCCCGCAGGTCGTCGGTCAACGCCGTGAAGCGCGGTGCGCTGTCGCCGCTGCCTCGAGTCAGTCCACCGACCTCGAGCACGGTACCGCCGTCGGCGGAGGGCCCGGTGGCGCGGGCGAAGACCCGCTCCCGGCGCAGCAGCAGCATCCCGAGCAGGCCGGCGAGCACCGCGATCGCCGCGGCGAGCACCCACACCTGCCCCGGGTCGTGCGAGAACTGCAGGGCGGCGAACTCCTTGTAGCCGGTGAAGGTCACCGTCGTCCCGTCGGGCAGGGTGAGCGACTCCCCGACCGACAGGTTGCCCCGGCCGACCTCGGTGAGCCGGCCGCGCTCGATCTGCGAGGCGTCGAGCGAGTAGACCGACTGCGGCAGGCCGGAGTCCAGGCCGAGGTACCCCTCGTAGGCCACGACCGCGACCTGCGGCGCCAGCGGGCGCGGGTCGATCGAGGTGAGGATCCCGCCCTGCGTCAGGCCGGTCGGCGCGAAGAAGCCCTCGAGCGCGAACTGGTCCTCGGCGCCGGCGCCCAGGTCGGGCAGCTTGAGCGCGCCCTGGCTGCCCATCGTGCGCTGGTCGCTGGGCAGGAACGGCGCCGAGACGTCGTCGATGCTGAACCCGTCGGGCCGGGTGACGGTGAACGTCGGGCTGAACCCGTGGCCGGTGACGTAGACCCGGTCGCCGTCGACCCGCAGGGGGTCGTTGACGCCGATCGTCGTCGGCCGGCCCTCCTCGCCGGGGGCGCCGTAGGTGATGTCGGCGGTGAACGAGGAGGCGGTGAGGTCCTGCTCGTAGGTGGCGCGGAAGTCGTCGAGCCCGACGCAGACCGGCGTCAGGTCGCTGCCCTCCACCAGCGCGCCGGAGGAGTGGGTGTCGTACTGCTGGAACGAGTTGCAGAACCGCTGGCCCTCGGTGACCAGGATGCTGCCCTCGTAGCCCCACAGCTTGCCGCCGGCCAGCGCGAGCAGCAGGCCGACCAGCGCCAGGTGGAAGACCAGGTTGCCGGTCTCCTTGAGCAGGCCCTTCTCGGCCGACAGCTCGGCGACGCCGTCCCGCTCGCGCCGGACCACGCGGTAGCGGCGGACCCGCAGCTCCTCCTCGACGACGTCGAGGGCGCCGGCGGCCGGCAGCGCGGTGGGCAGCGCGGCGGCGTCGGGGAGCCGGGTCAGCCGCCGCGGCGCGGGCGGCGGCGGGGTGCGCAGCGCGCGGGCGTGCTCGAGCGCCCGGGGCAGCACGCAGCCGATGAGCGAGACGAACAGCAGCAGGTACACCGCGGCGAACCACGGCGAGCTGAAGACGTCGAACAGGTAGAGCCGGTCGAGCAGCGGCGCGAGCGTCGGGTGGTCGGCGAAGTACTGCGTGACGTTGCTCTGCGACAGCGACCGCTGCGGCAGCAGCGAGCCGGGGATGGCGGCCAGCGCCAGCAGGAACAGCAGCACGATCGCCGTGCGCATGGCGGTGAGCCGGCGCCACTGGCGCAGGAGGAAGCCGCCCGCGCGGCGGAGCCCGGAGGGCCGGGCCGGCGGCGGGGGCGCCGCGGGCGTCCGGGGAGGAGCGGTCGTCGTCACAGCACCTCCCCGCCGGCGCTCGTCGGCGCTGTGTCGAGTCGTGCTCTGCTCATCGGTGACTTCGCGAGCCCAGTCACAACGGCGCCGACTCCCCCAGCCCGGTGACGGCCAGCCACGACCGCAGCCAGGCCATCATCTCCGTCCACGCGCCGGTGACCAGGAGCAGGCCGACGAGCACCAGCACCGCGCCGCCGAAGCGGGTGACCCCGCGGGCGTGCCGGCGCAGGAACGCCGTCGCCCCGACCGCCCAGCGGGCGCCGAGCGCCACCAGCACGAACGGCACGCCCAGGCCGAGGCAGTAGGCGACCGACAGCAGCGCGCCGCGGCCGGCGGTGGCCTCGGTGTAGGCCAGCGAGTAGACCGCCGACAGCGTCGGGCCCAGGCACGGCGTCCAGCCCAGCCCGAAGACGACGCCGAGCAGCGGGGCGCCGGCCAGCCCGGCCGCCGGGCGCACCGACAGCCGCGCGGTGCGCTGCAGGAACGGCAGCCAGCCGAGGAAGCCGAGCCCGACCACGATGACGACCGCGCCCATCACCCGGGTGATGACGTCGTCGTACTGGACCAGCAGCCGGCCCAGCCCGCCGAACGCGGCGCCGGCGGCGACGAACACGACGGTGAAGCCGAGGACGAACAGCAGCGCGCCGAGCACCATCCGCCCGCGCGGCGTGCGCTGGTCGGTGCGCACGGTGGTGGCGGTGGCGCCCGGGCCGGCGGGGACGGGCGCCGGCGCGGGGCGGGCACCGGTGCCGACCAGCCCGGTGACGTAGGACAGGTAGCCGGGCACCAGCGGCAGCACGCAGGGTGAGGCGAAGCTGACCAGCCCGGCCAGCGTGGCGACGGCGGCGGCCACCAGCAGGGGGCCGTCGGTCACGAGCTCACGCACGCCGTCCACTCAGCTCTCCTCCCCGAGCAGCCGGTCGAGGACGGCGCGCAGGTCCTCCTGCGCCACCTCGCCCGTGTACACGGCGGCGACCCGGCCGTCCCGGTCCAGCACGATCGTGGACGGGATCGCGTTCGCCGGGTAGTCCCGGAAAGCCAGGGCGACCTCGCCGGCGGGGTCGTAGAGCGAGGGGAACTCGATGCCCTGGCTGTCGACGAACGCCTGCGCGAACTGCTCGTCGGCCTCCTTGACGTTGAGTCCCAGGAAGGCCACGCCCCGGTCGCGGACGTCGGCGTAGACCTCCTGGAACGCCGGCGTCTCCACCCGGCAGGGCGCGCACCAGGAGCCCCAGAAGTTGAGGACGGCGATCTGCCCGGCCAGCTCGTCGGAGGACCAGTCGCCACCGCCGACCAGGGTGCCGCCGAACTCGGGCGCCGCGTCCCGCTCGACCTCGGGGATCACCTCGCCGGCCGGGGTGGCCGCGACGAAGCGGAACTCGCCGCCGTTGCCCACGTCGACGGCGTCCGAGCCCGTGGAGCAGCCGGCCAGCAGGGCGACCGACGCCAGAGCGGCGGTCAGGGCGCGCCTCATGCTCCGGGCACCGCGTCGGGGTCGGTGGCTCCGGCCGGCTCGGCGTAGGCAATGCCGGCGACCCGGTCGCCCTCGTAGGTCACCGACGTGACGCTGGCCAGCCCGCACTGCCGCCGGCGGGGGTCGTGCGCGTACCGCTTCCCCTCCAGGTGCAGCCGCAGCGTCCAGATGGGCAGCTGGTGGCTGACGCAGACGGCGGCGCCGCCGCGGGCGGCGTCGCGGGCGGCCTCGACGGCGAGCAGCATCCGCGCGGCGATCTCCACGTAGGGCTCGCCCCAGGAGGGCCGCACCGGGTTGCGCAGCTTCCACCAGTCCCGCGGCCGGCGGACCAGCCCCTGCCCGCCCGCGACCGGCATCCCCTCGAAGGCGTTGCCGGCCTCGATGAGCCGCTCGTCGACGGCGACCGGCAGGTCCAGCGCCTCGGCGACCGGCGCGGCGGTCTGCCGCGCCCGCTCCAGCGGGCTGGACACCAGGTGGGTGACGCCGCGCCCGACGAGCCACTCGGCGGCGCGCCGGGCCATCGCCTCGCCGGCCTCCGACAGCCGGAACCCTGGCAGCCGGCCGTAGAGCACCCTCCCGGGGTTGCGGACCTCCCCGTGCCGGAGCAGGTGGACGACGGTCGTCTCCATCAGGGCTGCAGCTCCTGGGCGTCCTTGGCGTCCTCGTCGGACGGCGCGTCGGCGGGGTCGGCGGCCGCGGCGGCGCGGGCGGCGGCGGGCAGCGCGTCGAGCACCCGCTCCACGGCCTCGTCGTCGAGCGCGGCGCTGACGAACCAGGCCTCGAACGCCGACGGCGGCAGGTACACGCCGCGGGCGAGCATCTCGTGGAAGAACGCGCGGTGCGCCGCGGTGTCCTGGGTCCGGGCGTCGTCGTAGTCGCGCACCCGGCGCTCGTCGGGCACGAAGAAGACCGAGAACATCGAGCCGGCCTGCTGCACCCGGTGCGGGACGCCGGCGGCGAACAGGGCCGCGCTGGCCGCGCCGCGCAGGGTGACCGCGACCCGGTCGCAGCGGGCGTAGACCTCGTCGGTGCAGTGCCGCAGCGTGGTGAGCCCGGCGGCGACGGCGACCGGGTTCCCCGACAGCGTGCCGGCCTGGTACACCGGCCCGGTCGGGGCCAGCTGCTCCATGAGGTCGGCGCGCCCGCCGAAGGCCGCGGCCGGCAGCCCGCCGCCCATGACCTTGCCGAAGGTGAACAGGTCGGCGTCGACGGGGTCGAGCCCGTACCAGCCGGAGCGGGACACCCGGAAGCCGGTCATGACCTCGTCGAGCAGCAGCAGCGCGCCGTGCTCGGCGGTGATCCGGCGCAGCTGCGCGTTGAAGCCGTCCAGCGGCGGGACGACGCCCATGTTGCCCGGCGCCGCCTCGGAGACGACGACGGCGATGTCGGACCCGCGCTCGGCGAAGACGGCCTCGACGGCGGCGACGTCGTTGTAGGGCAGCACGATCGTGTCGGCGGCCGCGCCGGTGGTGACGCCGGGGGTGTCGGGCAGGCCGAGGGTGGCGACGCCGGACCCGGCCGAGGCCAGCAGCGCGTCGACGTGGCCGTGGTAGTTGCCGGCGAACTTGACCACCAGCGGCCGGCCGGTGGCGCCGCGGGCCAGGCGCAGCGCGGACAGCACCGCCTCGGTGCCGGAGTTGACCAGCCGCACCCGCTCGACCGGGCGCACGCGGGCGATGATCTCCTCCGCGAGCTCGAGCTCGCCCTCGGTGGGCGCGCCGAAGGACAGCCCGCGGCGGGCGGCGGCGGTCACCGCCTCGACGACGGCCGGGTGCGCGTGGCCGAGGATCATCGGCCCCCACGACGCGACGAGGTCGACGTAGCGGCGGCCGTCGGCGTCGGTCAGCCAGGGGCCCTGGGCCCGCGCGATGAACCGCGGGGTGCCGCCGACGGCGCGGAAGGCGCGCACCGGCGAGTTCACCCCGCCCGGGGTCACGCGCTGCCCGCGGGCGAACAGGTCGGCGGAGACCGGTGCGTCGTAGTCGTACCGGGTCGTGTCCAGCGAGGTCACCGGCCCAGTGTCCCCCTGCCGCCCGGACGCCCGTCGGGGGTGTCGGGGCCCGCGTCGTGTGACGTCGGGCTCCCCGGTGCAGCGCTCGCCGGGACCGCGGCCAGCAGCGCGCCGGCGAGCGCGGCGGGGTCGCGGGTGGGCACCAGCACGGTCCGCCCGTCGGTCAGCCGCAGCGGCAGCCCGGTGCGCCCGCGCGGCACCGACCAGCCGCCGCCGAGGACGGGGGCGCCGGCGTCCACGCCCGCCGTCCCCTCGCGCGCGGCGCGCAGGTGGGCGGCGTCGACGTCGGCCAGGGGCACCCGCTCGCGGCCCACCGACAGCGCGCCGTCGGGGCCGGCCCCGGTGACCCGCACCGTCCACACCCGCCGGGCCGCCGTGCAGCCGAAGGCGACGATGCCCAGCACCGCGACGACGGCGAGCACCCACAGCAGCGGCGGCACGTCCGGGCCGGACAGCACCACGTCCAGGACGGCGAGGAGCCCGAGGACCCCGGCGACCAGCCAGAACGGCCGCCAGGAGCCCCCGGGCTCGACGTAGGACACCAGCTGCCGGTCAGCGGCTCAGCAGGCGCGCGGCCTCGACCGCCCAGTAGGTCAGCACCTGGCCGGCACCCGCGCGGCGGATGGCGGTGATCGTCTCGAGGATCGCCCGCTCCCGGTCGATCCAGCCGTTGGCCGCGGCCGCCTCGACCATCGCGTACTCGCCGGACACCTGGTAGGCGCTGACCGGGACGTCGACGGCGTCGGCGACCCGGGCCACGACGTCCAGGTAGGGCAGCGCCGGCTTGACCATGACGGCGTCGGCGCCCTCGGCGAGGTCCTGCGCCACCTCGCGCAGCGCCTCGTCGGCGTTGGGCGGGTCCATCTGGTAGGTCGAGCGGTCGCCGAACTGCGGCGCGCCCTCGGCCGCCTCGCGGAAGGGCCCGTAGAAGCCCGAGGCGTACTTGGCGGCGTAGGCGAGGATCGGCGTCTCGGTGGAGGCGGCGCCGTCGAGGGCCCGGCGGATCGCCGCGACCTGCCCGTCCATCATCCCGCTGGGGGCGATGACGTGGGCGCCGGCCTGCGCCTGCGCGATGGCCACGGCGGCGTACCGGTCCAGCGTCGGGTCGTTGTCCACCACGCCGGCCGGGGTGACCAGGCCGCAGTGCCCGTGCGAGGTGTACTCGCACAGGCACAGGTCGGCCACGAGCACCAGCTCGTCGCCGAGGTCGGCCCGCAGCTGGCGCAGCGCGACGTTGACGATCCCGTCGGCGGCGTCGGCCTGCGAGCCGACCTCGTCCTTCTCGGCGGGGACGCCGAACAGGATCAGACCGCCGATGCCGGCCTCGGCCGCCTCGTGCGCGGCCTTCCGCAGCGAGTCCAGCGTGTGCTGCACGACGCCGGGCATCGCGCCGATCGGCTGTGGCCGGTCGAGGCCCTCCTTGACGAACACCGGCAGCACCAGGTCGGCCGGGGCCACCCGGGTCTGCGCGGTGAGCCGCCGCAGCGCGGGCGTCGACCGCAGCCGGCGCCCGCGCGCGAAGCCCGGGTTCGCCCCGCCCCGCGGGGAGGTCACTCGCCCTCACCCTCCCGCTGCGCCTCGGCGTACTCGGCCAGCGCGTCGACCAGCGGGAGCACCGCGGCGGTCTCGGGCTGGACGTCGACCCGCAGGCCGAACTCCTGCGCGGTGGCCGCGGTCGCGGGGCCGATGACGGCGACGACGGTCTTCGCGTGCGGCTTGCCGGCGATCCCGACCAGGTTGCGCACGGTGCTCGAGGAGGTGAAGCACACCGCGTCGAAGCCGCCGCCCTTGATCGCCTCGCGGACCGCGGCGGCCGGCGGGGCGGCGCGCACGGTGCGGTAGGCGGTCACGTCGTCGATCTCCCAGCCGCGCTCCTGCAGGCCCGCGGCGAGGGTCTCGGTGGCGATGTCGGCGCGGGGCAGCAGCACCCGGTTGATCGGGTCCAGCACGTCGTCGTACTCGGGGAAGTCGGCCAGCAGGCCCTCGCTGGACTGCTGCCCGGTGGGCACCAGCTCGGGCACGATGCCGAACGCGCGGACCGCCTCGGCGGTCTGCTCGCCGACGCAGGCGACCTTCACGCCGGCGAAGGCGCGGGCGTCCAGGCCCAGCTCGGTGAACTTCTCCCGGACCGCGCGCACCGCGTTGGCCGAGGTGAACACGATCCAGCCGTAGCGGCCGGTGACCAGGCCCTTGATCGCGCGGTCCATCTGCGCGGGGCTGCGCGGCGGCTCGACGGCGATGGTCGGCACCTCGACCGGCACCGCGCCGTAGGCCCGCAGCCGGTCGCTCATCTCGCCGGCCTGGTCCTTGGTGCGCGGCACCAGCACCCGCCAGCCGAACAGCGGGCGGCTCTCCCACCACGAGAGCTTGCCGCGCTTGTCGACGGCCGCGCCGACGGTGGCCACGACCGGCCCGCTGACGGCGCCGAGGTCGGCGGTCTTCTCGGCGACGGCCGACAGCTTCGCGGTCACGCTCTTCTGGCCGGTGCCCGAGCCGCCGGTGGTGACGACGACCGGCGTGCTGCCGGACAGGCCGCCCTCGACCAGCCGCGCGGCGGCGTCGGGCAGCTGCTCGGCGCCGCCCTGCAGCACCACCGGGGCGCCGAGGGCGTGCGCGGCGCCGGCCAGCGCGGGCAGGTCGACGCCGCCGTCGCGCAGGTCGGCGGTCAGCGAGGTGCCGCCGAGCGCGACGCCGGCGAAGGCCGGGACGGCGGTGGCGGGGGCGACGCCGGGGACGACGTCGAAGGGCACGGAGGTGCGGCCGACGGCGAGCACCTCCTTCACCACGGCGTCGGAGGTGAACGGGTCGCCGGCGACCAGCCGGACGACGACGTCGCCGGTCTTCGCGGCCGCGACGGCGCCCTTGGCGACGTCGGCCGGCTCGCCGCTGACGACGGTCGGCTCGACGCCGGGGCGGCTCGCGCGCACGGCGTCGAGGAGGGCGGCGGGCACGTCGGGGTCGACGTGCAGCACCGCGGCCTCGGCGATCGCGGCCGTGGCCCGGGCGGTGAGCATGCCGGGGTCACCGGGGCCGGCGCCGACGAAGACGACGCGGCCGGGGGTCTTGCGGAAGCGCGTCATCACGAGCTCCTGGTCCTTGTTGGTGTCGAGGCCCTGGGGAGGGCGTGGGTGGGGGTCTGGGGTGCCGGAGCGGTCTGCCCGGCTGGGGGACGGGGCCCGGGGGTCACCGGGCGGCCGCCACGAGCTCCGCGGCGCCGCGGTCGAGCAGGTCGGCGGCGAGGTCGCGGCCCAGCCGCTCGGCCTCGCCGACCGGCCCGGTGACCGAGCCGCGGACGCCGTCGCTGCCGTCGATCGCGGTGACCGAGGCACGCAGGTACAGCTCGGCGCCGTCCTCGCCCTCGGCCAGCTCGGCGTACGCGGCGACCGGGGCGCTGCAGCCGGCCTCGAGCGCGGCGAGCGTGGTGCGCTCGGCGAGCACGCAGGCGCGGGTGCCGGCGTCGTCGAGGGGGGCGAGCAGCTCCAGCGTCCGCTCGTCACCGGCCCGGCACTCGACGGCCAGGGCGCCCTGCGCGGGGGCGGGCAGCACCTGCAGCGGGTCGAGGGTCTCGGTGACCGCGGCCAGCCGGCCCAGGCGGGCGAGCCCGGCCCGGGCGAGGACGACGGCGTCGAGGTCACCCGGCACGACGCGGGCCATGCGGGTGTCGACGTTGCCGCGGATCGGCACGACCTCCAGGCCCAGGCCGAGCGCGCGCAGCTGGGCGACCCGCCGCGGGGCGCCGGTGCCGACGCGGGCGCCGGCCGGCAGCTCGCCGAGGGTCAGGCCGTCGCGGGCGACCAGCGCGTCCCGGGGGTCCTCCCGCGGCGGGACGGCGGCGAGCACCAGGCCGGGCTCGGGCGCGGTGGGCAGGTCCTTGTAGCTGTGCACGGCGACGTCGACGGTGCCCTCCAGCAGCGCCTTCCGGATCGCGGTGACGAAGACGCCGGTGCCGCCGAGCTGGGCGATGGCCGCGGCCGACCGGTCGCCCTCGGTGCTGATGTGCACCAGCTCCACCGGCACGCCGCTGGCCGCGGTGATCGCGTCGGCGACGGTCTGCGACTGGGTGCGGGCCAGCTGGCTGGCGCGGGTGCCCAGGCGCAGCGTGCGGGTGGCGGTGCTGGTCGACGGCGTGGTCATGCCACACCGCCGGGGCGCAGGTCGTCGGGGTCCACGGTGACCGCCTCGGCCAGCCGGGTGCCGTCCTCGGGCATCTCCGTGTCGATGCCGAGGCCGAACAGCGCCCGCAGCGCGTCGGCGTAGTCGACGCCGCCGGGGGCGGCGGCCAGCTCCTTGACCCGCACGGTCGGCTCGTGCAGCAGCTTGTCGACGACCCGCCGCACGGTGCGGGCGATCTCGCTGCGGGCGCGGGCGTCGAGGTCGGGCAGCCGGGTGGACAGCCGCAGCAGCTCGGCGTCGACGACCTCGGCGGCCTGGCTGCGCAGCGCGGACACGGTGGGGGCGACGGCGGCGGCCTGCTGCTCGGCGCGCAGCAGCGCGGTCTCGGCCTCGATGAGCGCGTGCGCGGCGGAGACGTCGTCGGCGGCGACCGGGCCGGCGCCCCCGGCGGCCGAGCGCTCGCCCTGCAGGAGGGCCAGGTCCACCAGGTGCACGCCGGGCAGCGCGGCCACGCCCGGGTCGACGTCGCGGGGCAGGGCCAGGTCGACGACGGCCAGCGGGCGACGGCCCCGGTCGGCCATGGCGCCGGCGACGGCGTCGGTGCTGACCACCAGGCCGGTGGCGCCGGTGCAGGTGACGACGACGTCGGCGTCGGCGATCGCCGCGCGCAGGTCGGCGAGCTCGGCGGTGCCGCCGTCGACCGCGGCGGCCAGGCGGGCGGCCGACTCGGGCGAGCGGCTGGCCACGGTGACCAGCGCGCCGCGGCGGGACAGCGTGGTGGCGGCCAGCGCGCCCATCGACCCGGCGCCGACGACCAGCGCCGGCCGGCCGGCGAGCGGGCCGACCCGCTGCTCGGCGTGGTCGAGGGAGACGGTGACCAGGTTGGCGCCGGCGCGGTCGATGCCGGTCTCGGAGTGCACCCGCTTGCCCACCCGCAGCGCGTGCTGGGCGACCGGGTGCAGCGAGCGGCCGACCGTGCCCTCCTCCTGGGCGAGGGCGTAGGCGGCGCGCAGCTGGCCGAGGACCTGGGTCTCGCCGACCACCATCGAGTCCAGGCCCGCCGCCACGGTGAACAGGTGCGCGACGGCCTGGTCCTCGTAGTGGACGGTGACGTAGGGCGAGAGCTCCTCGACGGCGGCACCGGCGTGGCGGGCCAGCACCCGGCTGACCTCGGCGACGCCGCCGTGGAAGCGGTCCACCTCGGCGAAGACCTCGACCCGGTTGCAGGTGGCCAGCACCAGCGCCTCGCTGACGTGGTCGCTCCCGACCAGCTCGTGCAGCGCCTTGACCTTGTCGTCCGCGCTCATCGCGACCTGCTCGAGCAGCGCGACCGGCGCGGTCTGGTGGCTGATGCCGACGGCGAGCAGGCTCATGCCATCCCCCCGGCGGGCGCCAGCCCGGCCACCGGGGCGGTGCCCCGCTGCTTGTCGAGGAACGCGAGGACCTGCAGCTCGACGGAGAGGTCGACCTGGCGGACGCCGACCCCTGCGGGCGCGGTGAGCGCCACCGGCGCGAAGTTCAAGATGCTCCTCACCCCGGCCGTGGTCAGCCGGTCGCAGACCCGCTGCGCCACCTCGGCCGGTGTCGCGATGACCCCGATCGTCGCCCGCGTGGCGGCGACGACCTCGTCGAGCTCCTCCATCGGCCGGACCGGCAGGTCGCCGATCCGCTGCCCCACGCGGGCCGGCGAGGCGTCGAACAGGCCGACGAACTCGAAGCCGCGGTTGCCGAAGCCGCCGTACCCGGCCAGCGCCGACCCGAGGTTCCCGATCCCGACGAGCACGCACGCGTGCGCGGTCTCCATCCCGAGCACGGCCGCGATGCGGTCGCGCAGGGTCGCCACCTCGTAACCGACCCCGCGGACGCCGCAGGGGCCGAGGTGCGAGAGGTCCTTGCGCAGCCCGGCGGGGTTGACGCCGGCCGCCGAGGCCAGCTCGCCGGAGGACACGGTGCCGCGGCCGCTGTCGGCGAGTCCGGTGAGCACCCGCAGGTACACGGCCAGCCGGGCGACGGTGGCCTCCGGGATCCGGGGCCGCGACTGCATCACGGGCCTACTCCACAGCGGTCGCGCCCGGGCGCCGGCGGGAGCCTGCGGGGGCGGACGACATCGGGGACCCGGGCGGTACACCCACCCGGCGACAGCCACGGTAACCGCTTGTGAACGCAGGAACAAAGTCCCGGGGACGGCCACGGGCCCCGGGCCAGCGCGGATGCCCGCGGCTGTGTCCGACACCATACCCGCCCGGGCGTCTCCGGACCCGTCCGAGTGGGCCGTTCAGCCGATCCCGAGGTCGTGGCGCAGCCGGGGGACGTCGACGGTGAAGTAGGAGTGCTCCCGGCCGTCGAGCAGCACCACCGGCACCCGGTCGCCGTACTCGGCCTGCAGCCCCGGGTCGGCGTCGACGTCGACCTCGCGGGTGCCGACGCCGGCCTCCGCGGCGATCCGCGCCAGGGTCTCGGCCGCCGTCACGCACAGGTGGCAGCTGGCCCGGGTGAGCAGCTCCAGCCGCACGGGGGTCTCGGTCACGGGGCACCTCCTGCGGGGCGGCGGCTCCCCCCGGCGAGGTACCGAGACGTACCGCACGGCCTGCCGACGTGGACGGTTCGCAGTCATGTTGTCACCATGGGGCAGGACCCGCAGGAGAGCGGGACACCGCCGAGCCGGGGAGGACTCCCGTCGGGCGAGCCGTCGCGGCTCGGCGGGCCGACGAGGAGGTCGACGTCCCGCATGCCGCAGTCGCGCCCGGTGGACGAGCGGTCGTCCGCAGCCCCGGCGGGGCGTCGGCCGAGTCCGCGCCCCCGGCCGACGCCCTACCCGCGCGCCAGCGTGGAGGGCGCTCCGGCGGAGCCGAACGTCGTCGTCGACCCCGCGGCGGCCGCGCCCGACGGCCCGGCTCCCGACGCCGTCGCCCCCGAGGTCGTCACCCCCGAGGTCGTCACCCCCGAGGTCGTCGCCCCTGAGGTCGTCGCCCCGGAGCTCGTCGCGGAGCCCGGGGAGGACGAGGGCGCGCTCGCCGAGGAGCTCGCGGCGCTCGAGGAGGACCTGCCCGGCGACCGGGTCGACGTCTGGGAGCTGGTCCGGCAGGCGCAGGCCGGCGACGCCGAGGCGTTCGGCCGGCTCTACGACCACTACGTGACGCTGGTCTACCGGTACGTGCTGCACCGGGTGGGCGACCGCGCCCAGGCCGAGGACTTCACCAGCGAGACCTTCGTCCGCGCGCTGCGGCGCATCGACTCGCTGTCGTTCCAGGGCCGCGACGTCGGCGCCTGGCTGGTGACGATCGCCCGCAACATCATCCGCGACCACGTGAAGAGCAGCCGGTTCCGGCTGGAGGTCACCACCGCGGACATGCGCGACGCCGACCAGGCCACCGACGGCCCCGAGGACGCCGTCGTCTCCCGGCTGACCAACGAGCAGCTGCTGGCCTGCATCCGCCAGCTGGGCAGCGAGCAGCAGGAGTGCATCTCGCTGCGGTTCCTCCAGGGGCTGTCGGTGTCGGAGACCGCGGCGGTCATGGGCAAGAAGGACGGCGCGGTCAAGGCGCTGCAGCACCGGGCGGTGCGGCGGCTGGCGAGCCTGCTGCCGGAGGGGCTGCGGTGACCCGCAGGACCCCGGGCGGGGGACCCGCCGTTGTTACCCGCGGGTACGCCGTAACGGCCCCCGACCTGCGTCGTTGCTCCCGTCGACCGACTCCCGACCGAGCGACCGGAGGACCCAGGTGAGCGCCGAGCACGACGCCGCGGGAGCGACCCGCCGTGCGTCCGTGCAGCAGCGGGAGGCGGCCGTCGAGGACCGGCTCCGCGCGCTCGCCCTGGACCTCGACGACGAGCCCGCGCCCGACTTCCGTGCGGCCACCCGCGCCCGGCTGGTCGCGATGGCCGCCGTCCGCTCGCCGGAGCCGGAGCCGCGCCGCGGCCTGGCCCGGCTGCGGGCCGCCCGGCCGGCCGCCCGCCCGGCGTGGCGGTCCCGGCTGACCGCCGGGGTCGCCAGCGCGGCGCTGGCGGTCACCGCGCTCGGCTCCCTGGTCGCGCTGTCCACCGACGCCGAGCCCGGCGACGCGCTCTACGCCCTCAAGCGGGGCACCGAGCAGACCCAGCTCGCGCTGGCCGGCGACGAGCGGGGCCTGACGCTGCTGGAGTTCGCCACCACCCGGCTGCAGGAGCTCGGCGACCTCGTCGAGGACGGCGGGGGTACGCCGCCGGCCGACCTGGTCGTCGACACCCTCGCCACCATGGACGCCCAGACCACCGAGGGCGCCGCCCTGGTGCTCACCCAGGCCGTCGCCGGCCGCGACGCCGCCCCCCTGACGGTGCTCTCCGGCTGGGCCGAGGACCAGGGGTCCGGGCTGGCCGGCCTGCAGGGCGCGCTGCCCGCGGACGCCGGCACCGCCGCCACCCGCTCGCTCGGGGTGGTCTCCGAGGTCGCCGGCCGGGCCGCGGCCCTGCAGACCGCGCTGGACTGCCCCGCCGGCCCCGCCGTCGCCGGCGCCGACCGGTTCGGCCCGCTCCCCGTCGCCTGCGACGCCGCCGCCCCCCCGCAGGCCGGCTCCGGGACCCCGGCCCCCGCACCCGCCGACCCCGGCACCCCGACCCCCGACCAGCCGGCCGCGCCGTCGTCCCAGCCCGCCCCGTCGTCCGTCCCGGCGCCCTCGAGCGCGCCTCCCGCGCCGTCCACGGGCAGCGGCCCGGCGGCGCCCACCGGCCCCGGGGGCGGGAGCACCCCGACCGGCGGCGGTCCCGTGCCGACGACGGCCCCGCCGGCGCCCGGTGGCGGCCTGCCCCTGCCGCCGCTCCCGCTGCCCGGGGGCGGCGGTCAGCCGTCCGCGCCGTCGACCACCACGCCGCCCCCGGTCCTGGACACGCCGCTGCCGATCTGCCTCTGGCCGGTCATCTGCTGAGGTCCCGGTCCGGGTCGGGGACGCCGGCGGGAGGCCGATAGGGTCGGTCCGGTACCGCCACAGGCGGGAGGACCACCCCAGGGAGGGAGCCCGTGCCGGGTCTGCCGTTCCGCGGCCGCCGCAGGCAGGACGGCGGGGCGCCGTCCGAGGAGGAGATCCGCGCGCACGTCGCCGGCGCGGCGTCCGCGGCTGCCGCGGAGGTCGAGCCGGTCCCGGCCGTGGTGGCCGACCGCACCGCCGCCGCCTTCTTCGACGTCGACAACACGATGATGATGGGCGCCTCACTCTTCTGGTTCGCCCGCGGCCTGGCCTCCCGCAAGTACCTCACCTCGCGCGACGTCGCCCGGTTCGCCTGGCAGCAGGCCAAGTTCCGCGTCGCGGGCAACGAGAGCGCCGGCGACATGCACACCATCCGCGAGACCGCGCTGGCCTTCGTGGCCGGCCGGGAGGTGGCGGAGATCGTCGCCGCCGGCGAGGAGATCTACGACGAGCTGATGGCCGACCGGATCTGGTCGGGCACCCGCAACCTCGCCCAGCAGCACCTCGACGCCGGCCAGCGGGTGTGGCTGGTCACCGCGACGCCGGTGGAGCTGGCGCGGATCATCGCCCACCGGCTGGGGCTCACCGGCGCCCTGGGCACGGTCGCCGAGGTGGTCCACGGCCGCTACACCGGCCGGCTGGTCGGCGAGCTCATGCACGGGGAGGCCAAGGCGGAGGCCGTGCGGGCGCTGGCCGAGCGGGAGGGCCTCGACCTCGCCCGCTGCACCGCGTACAGCGACTCGGCCAACGACCTGCCGATGCTCACCCTGACCGGGACGGCGGTGGCGGTGAACCCCGACACCGAGCTGCGCGCGGTCGCCCGCTCCCGCGACTGGACCGTCCGCGACTTCCGCACCGGCCGGAAGGCCGCCCGGATCGGCGTCCCCACGGTCGCGGCCGCCGCCCTCACCGGCGGGGTCGTCGGCGGCGCGGTCGCCCTCCGCCGCCGCAACGCCTGGCCGTTCTGAGGAGCGGGGGCCCGGAGGGTCCCCCGACGAAGGACTCGCGGCCGCGACCGCCGGGCGGGGACGGCACGCGCTCGCGGATGCCGACGTGACGCGCCCTGCGAGGTGCCGTGAGGAGTGGGGGCCGGAGGCTCCCGCGACCGAGCGGCAGGAAGGGCTCCACGCAGCAGGGGGACGGCACGTGGCCGCGGTGTCGGCCGGAGGCCGACAGTGTCACGAGAAGACGGACTTGCGCTGCAACAGCAGCTGGTAGATCGAGTGCTGGATGGTCTCGCGGACCTGGTCGGTCAGGTTGAACACCAGCATCGGGTCCTCGGCGGCGGCCGGGCCGTGGTGCGCCGTCTCGATCGGCTCGCCGAAGGCGATCAGCCACTTGGACGGCAGCGGCACCAGCCCGAGCGGGCCGAGCGCCGGGAACGTCGGCGTCACCGGGAAGTACGGCAGCCCCAGCAGCCGCGCGAGGGTCTTCGCGTTGCCGACCATCGGGTAGATCTCCTCCGCGCCGACGATGGCGCACGGGACGATCGGCTTGCCGGTGCGCAGGGCCGCCGTGACGAAACCGCCCCGGCCGAACCGCTGCAGGGTGTAGCGGTCGCGGAACGGCTTGCCGATGCCCTTGAACCCCTCGGGGAAGACGCCGACCAGCTCGTCGCCGCACAGCAGCCGCTCGGCGTCCTCGCTGCAGGCCAGGGTGGCGCCGAACTTGCGGGCCAGCGAGCCGACGAAGGGCAGGTCGAAGACCAGGTCGGCGCCGAGCAGCCGGAACCGCCGCTGCGCCGGGTGGTCGTCGTGCAGCGCCACGGTGGCCATGAGCGCGTCGACCGGCAGCGTGCCGGAGTGGTTGGCCACCACCAGGGCCCCGCCGTCGGTGGGCACGTTCTCGATGCCGTGGGTCTCGACGCGGAACCACCGGTTGAACAGCGGCCGCAGGACCGGCAGGAGCACGTGGTCGGTGAGGTCGGTGTCGAGGCCGAACTCGTCCGTCTCGTACTCACCGGTCAGGCGGCGGCGGAGGAACTCCAGGCCGCCGGCGACCTGCTCGTCCCAGCTCGGGTCCGACGGCGGCGGGACGTGCGGCCCGCCGTCGTCGTCGGGGCGCAGCCGGATGACGCGGGCCTCAGGCATCGCGCACCGCCCGCAGTCCCGGCGGGGCCGGCGCCGGCCGCAGCCGGCCCTGGACCGTCGTCCCCACGGAGGAGGCGACCGACCCGGCCCGCGCGACGAGCCCGCGGGCCTGGTCGGTCACCTCGCCGACGAGGGTCGGCGGGACCACGGGCGGCACGGTCCGCGCGTAGTCGGCCAGCGCCTCGGCGGTGGTGTAGCGCGGGGTGTAGCCGAACTCGGTGCGCAGCACGGTCGTGTCCACGACCCGGCCGAAGTTGAGGAAGCGCATCTGCTCCGGGGAGTAGTCGACGTAGCCGAAGCGGCGGGTGAGCCGGCCGAGGGAGCCCAGCGCCGGCGAGGGCACCGGCAGCTGCAGCCGGCCCAGCCGGCGGATGACCTGGGACAGCAGCAACGTGCCCTCTCCCCCGACGTTCACCGTCCCGGCGAAGTCCCCGGTCGTGGCGCGGGTGAGGACACCGAGGGCGTCGTCCTCGTGCAGCAGCTGGACGCGGGCGTCGTAGCCGAGGGCGGTGGGGACGACGGGCATGCGCAGGAACCCGGTGAGCACCGAGTCGATGCGCGGGCCGATGAAGTTGGTGAACCGCAGGACGGCGACCCCGACGTCGGGACGGCGGCGCGCGAAGGACCGCACGTAGCCCTCGATGTCGAGGCTGTCCTTGGCGAACCCGCCGGAGGGCACCCGGCGCGCCTGCATCGCCTCGGTGAAGACGGCGGGGTCGCGCGGGGAGGCGCCGTAGACGGCGCTGGTCGACTTGAGCACCAGCCGGCGCACCGAGGGCGCGCGCTGGCAGGCGGCGAGGAGCTGCATCGTCCCGATGACGTTGAGCTCCTTCATCGGCCCCCGCCCGCCGGAGCCGGCGGGCGTGGAGCTGATGTTCATGTGCACGACGGTGTCGACCGCCGCGGTGCTGATGACCTTGCCGATCAGCGGGTTGCGGATGTCGGCGCGCACGAACTCGGTGCGGCCGAGGCGGCGGAGCGACTCCGCCGACGGGGGGACGGTGTCGACCCCGATGACCCGGTCGATGGACGGGTCGCGAGCGAGCTCGGCCGCCAGCGCACCCCCGAGCCACCGGCTGACACCGGTGACGAGGACGACGGCAGGCGGCACGAGCGTCAGCTCACTTCTTGTTGCGACGCTGCACGCGGGTCTTCTTCAGCAGCTTGCGGTGCTTCTTCTTCGCCATCCGCTTGCGGCGCTTCTTGATGACCGAACCCATGTCCTGCTCCCGAGGTCGTGGCCGCGTGTCGTGCCGGTGACCGCAGGACTCGGAACCGGACGCCACGCGAGTGTGGATCAGCTCGTGTGCGACGGCTCCGGCCGGGGCCGGGGTGTCGCTCGGCGCCCGAGCCTACCCGGCGCCCCCGCGGCGACGCTGCCGCGGGAACCGGGCCGGACGGATCTCACCCGGAACGGCGGGTGACGGTGGTGCCGACGTGCTGGAACGGAGCCCCGTGGGGCCGGCCGCTCAGGCGATGTCGGTGTAGGCGTCGCGCAGGTAGTCCTGGACGGCGCGCTCGGGGACGCGGAAGGAGCGGCCGACGCGGACGGCGGACAGCTCGCCGGCGTGCACGAGGCGGTACACGGTCATCTTGGAGACGCGCATCATGCTGGCGACCTCGGCGACGGTCAGGAAGGTGACCGCGGCGCGCGGCTGCGGGACGGACGGGCGACCGACGGGCATGGCGGCGGGGTGGGCCGGGCCGACGGGGCGCGCGACGGCAGCGGCGGCCGGCATCGGGCGGGCCATGGGCCGCGGGCCGGGGACGGCCGGGCGGACGTAGGCGGCGTTGGTGCGCTGGGGCATGGTCATGATCAGCTCTCCGGACCTAGCACGCGTCGGGCGTCGGCTTCCCCACCGACTACGGGACACGCACGTGCTGACACAGAGAGTAGGGGGACCCGCGTGACAGAAGCGATGGAAGAAACGAACACGGGGAACGGTCCGTCCCTGTCAGAACTACACCTATGCAACTCGCTTCACAGCCGTGTCGGCGCGTCTCCACATGGACGTGTCGACACGGTCACGCAGCGTCCCACTGCACCGGTCGCGACCGGGTTACCGTCACCGGCTCCCGTCGGCCCGGCCGAGCTCCACCGAGCGCCGGGCGGCCGCCTCGATGGCCGCGATGAGTGCCGAGCGCACCGAGTGCCGCTCCAGCTCCCGGATGCCGGCGATGGTCGTGCCACCGGGGCTGCTCACCGCGTCCCGCAGCTGCGCCGGGTGCTCCCCCGACTCGCGCAGCATCACCGCTGACCCCAGCGCCGTCTGCACCACCAGCTCGGTGGTCAGCGCCCGCGGCAGGCCGAGCAGCACCCCGGCGTCGACCATGGCCTCGACGAGGTAGAAGAAGTAGGCGGGCCCGCTGCCGGACAGCGCCGTCACCGCGTCCTGCTGGTACTCGGGCACCCGCGCCACCCGCCCGACGGTGGACAGCAGGGCCTCGGCCTCGTCCAGCTCGGCCTCGCCCGCGGACGCCCCGGCCGACAGCACGCTCATCCCCTCGTCGACCAGCGCCGGGGTGTTGGGCATGACCCGCACCACCGGCACGCCGGCCGGCAGCGCCGCCTCGATCGTGGCGGTGGAGATGCCGGCGGCGATGCTGACCACCAGGTGCCCGCCGTCCACCGACGGCGCGAGCCGCTCCAGCAGCGCCGGCAGGTCCTGCGGCTTGACCGCCAGCAGCAGCACCCGCGCGCGGGCGGCCGCCTCCTCGATCCCGACGACGTCGATCCCGTAGCGGGTGGCGAGCTCGCGGCCCCTCTCCGGGTGCCGCTCGCAGACGACGACGCCGTCGGCCCCCTGCCTCTTCACCAGCCCGGCCAGCAGCGCCTCGCCCATCTTGCCGCCGCCGTAGACCGCCAGGCCCTGCCGCTGTGCCATCCCGTCCTCCCAGTCCTCGGTGTGCGCCGGACGCCGCATCGTCCCTGCGCCGGACGCCGCATCGCCCCTGCGCCGGACGGTAGTGCGCGCGGGTGTGCCGTCTCCCGGCGCCGGGTAGCCGCGGCCGCATGGCAGGAGAACTGGACGGGATGAAGGTGGCCGTGCTCGCGACCGACGGCGTCGAGCAGGTCGAGCTGGAGCGGCCGTGGCAGGCGCTGGAGGACGCCGGGGCCGAGCCGGAGCTGGTGTCGCTGGACGGCGGCAGCATCACGATGTACCAGCACGTCGACAAGGGCGACACGAGGAAGGTGGACACGACGGTCGCCTCGGCCGATCCCGAGGACTACGCGGCGCTGGTCCTGCCCGGCGGCGTCATCAACGGCGACTTCGTCCGGGCCGACGCCGACGCCGTCGCCTTCGTGAAGGCGTTCTTCGACGCGGACAAGCCGGTCGCGGCGATCTGCCACGCCCCGTGGGTGCTGGCGGAGGCCGACGTCGTCCGGGGCCGGCGGATGACGTCGTGGCCGTCGCTGCAGACCGACCTGCGCAACGCGGGTGCGAAGTGGGTCGACGAGGAGGTCGTCGTCGACGGCAACCTCGTCACCAGCCGCAAGCCCGACGACCTCGACGCGTTCAACGCGGCGATCGTCGAGCAGTTCGCCCAGACCGGCGCCGAGGAGGACGACGAGGACGAGTGAGGTGCCGCCGGGCTGCCCGCCGGCGCCTCAGGTGCCGGCGAGCAGCCCGGCGGCCGGGGCGATGGTGAGCAGCGTCCCGGCGAACACGAGGACGGCGACCAGGCGCAGCCCGGTGGGCTCGCGCCCGGTGCGCTGCCGCCAGGCGCCCACGCCGGCGACCAGGCCGGTCACCGCGAGCGGGGCGAGGACGACCGCGACCTGCGGCACCTGCTCCCAGACGACGGTGGCCAGGAAGTAGATGCCGACGCCGGCGGCCAGCGCCAGGACCAGCTCGCCGGCGAAGCGCAGCCAGGCCAGCGCGCCTTCCCGGGCGCCCAGCGGCTCGTCGAGGACCTCGGTCTCCCCGGCGCGGGTGACCGGGATCGGGCCGGTGGCCGGGGTGGACTCCGCCGCCGAGGCGCCGGGGACGCCGGGCTTGCGGGAGGGCCGGATGCCGGGGATGGCCGCGGTCGACGGCTCGGCCGGTCCGCGCCCGTCCTCGGCCGGCGCCCCCGCGACGCGACCGGTGTCCCGGGTCCTCCTGGCCTTCTCGGCGGCCTTCTCCGCCCTGCCCGTCTTCTCGGCCCGGCCCGCCTTCTCGACCCTGGCGGCCGCCTTCTCCGCGGCCCGGTCCCGCGCCTGGCGGCCGGTGTCGGCGACCGGCCCCGTGTCGCGGGACAGCCGGCCGGTCTCGGAGACCCGGCCGGTGTCGCCGGCGCGGCGGCCGGGGTTGGGCGCGTCCTCGGTGTCGGGGTCGCGGCGGCGCTGCTTGATCGGGATGTCGCCGGTGTCGCCGCGGCGCCGGCGCACGCTGCGCGGTGCCTCGATGCCGGCCTCGCGCAGGATGTCGGCCAGCGGCCGGCCGCCGGTCTCCGGGCCGCGCCCGGAGTCGGGGTCCCTGCGGGGCTGTGCCATCACGCGTCTCCCAAGGAGTCCAGTCGCCGGAGGATGACGCCCTCGCGCAGCGCCCACGGACAGATCTTGACGGAGGGTAGTTCCAGCGCCTGCATGGCCGCCTGCGCCACCACGGCACCGGCCGGCACCTGGTGGGCGCGGTCGGGCGACACGCCGCGCAGCTCGGCCAGGCTGCGCGCCTCGATGCGGGACACGAAGCCGATCAGCTGGCCGAGGCCGTCGAGGGTGAGCTCGCGGGGGACCCGCAGGCCGGCCGAGTAGGGCGCCGCGCCGGTCAGCCGGGCCAGCGTGCGGAAGGTCTTGCTCGTCGCCGCCACGAGGTCCGGTTCGCCGGCGCCGCGCAGCTTCTTCGCCGCCGGCTTGAGCACGTCGGCCGCGTGCTCGCCCAGCGCCTCCAGGGCCGCGAGGTCGGGCCGGCCGCCCTCGGCGGCGTCCTGCAGGAAGCGGCGGGTCATCCGGCCGGCGCCCAGCGGCACCGACAGCGCGACGTCGGGGTCCTCGTCGACGCCGCTGGCCAGCTCCAGCGAGCCGCCGCCGATGTCGAGGACGAGCAGCCGGCCCGCGCTCCACCCGTACCAGCGGCGGACGGCGAGGAAGGTCAGCCGGGCCTCCTCCTCGCCGCTGGTCACCTGCAGCTCGACGCCGGTCTGGGCGCGGACCCGGTCGAGCACCTCCATGCCGTTGACCGCCTCGCGGATGGCCGAGGTGACCAGGGCGAGGACCTCGTCGCAGCCCTGCTCCTCGGCCCGCCGGCAGGCCTTGCGCACGGCGGTGACCAGTGCCTTCTCCCCCGTCTTGGAGAGGACGTCGTCCTTGCCGACGTGCTCGGCCAGGCGCAGGACCGCGCGGTCGTCGTAGGTCGGGGTGGGGTGGCCGCCGCGGTGGGCGTCCACCACGAGCAGGTGGACCGTGTTCGAGCCGACGTCCAGCACCCCGAGCCGCATGCGCCCAGTCTGCCTGGCCCCCTCCGGAGGCTCGTGCCGAGCGGAGCGAGGTACGAGGGGGAGGGGGTCCTCTCACTAGCCTGGGGGCGTGCAGGACGTGCCACCGGAGGTCGACCCCGACTTCGCCCGCGAGTGGATCGAGTTCCCGGACCCGGCCGACCCTCGGCACGTCGTCCGCGCCGACCTGACCTGGCTGTCCTCGGCCTGGACCTGCGTGTTCGGCCGCGGCTGCGCCGGCGTCGTCGAAGGCCGGGCCGACGACGGCTGCTGCAGCCACGGCGCGTTCTTCAGCGACGAGGACGACCTCGCCCGGGTCACCGCCGCCGTCGCCGACCTCACCGACGAGGACTGGCAGTTGGCGCCGCTCGGCCGCGGCGCCTGGACCGAGGAGGACAGCGCGGACGACGTGACCCCCGAGGAGGGCGGCGTCCGCTCGCTGCGCACCCGCCTGGTCGACGGCGCCTGCGTCTTCCTCAACCGCCCCGGCTTCCCGGGCGGCACCGGCTGCGCGCTGCACCGGATGGCGCTGCGCGAGGAGCTGCACCCGCTGCTCACCAAGCCCGACGTCTGCTGGCAGCTGCCGGTGCGCCGCGAGCAGGAGGAGGTCCAGCGGCCCGACGGGACGACGGTGCTGGTCAGCACGATCGGCGAGTTCGACCGCCGCGGCTGGGGCCCGGGCGGCGCCGACCTGCACTGGTGGTGCACCGGCTCGCCGGCCGCGCACGTCTCCCCCGAGCCGCTGGTGGCCACCTACGCCGCCGAGCTCACCGCCCTGCTCGGCCCGGCCGCCTACGCCGAGCTGCGCCGGCTCACCGAGGCCCGGCTGGACCTCGGCCTGGTCGCCCCGCACCCGGCCAGCCCGGCGCCGGTGCCCCTCCCGCTGCCCCGGCTGCGGCCCGGCGGCTGAGCGGCACTCGCCCGTCCGGGTGCGGCAGGGGCCGGATCGACACCCCCCGCCACTACCCTGCTGGGGACGACCGCGACGACCGGACGGCGAGGACTGTGAGCGACGGACAGGCGGCGAGCCCCCGCGCGCGCCCGGCGGGGTCGTCGGCCAGTGGGCGGGCGCAGGAGAACGCGCTGCTCGTCCTCCTGCGCATCCCGGTGTTCCGCCGCATGTGGGCGGCGATCGCCGTCTCGAGCCTCGGCGACTGGCTGGGCCTGCTGGCCACCACCGCGATGGCCCAGCAGCTCACCCGCGACCAGTCGCTGGGCGTCCAGGGCGCGGCGATCTCCGGCGTCATCCTCACCCGGCTGCTGCCCGACCTGCTCCTCGGCCCGATCGCCGGCGCCCTGGCCGACCGGCTCGACCGCCGCACCACCGTCGTCGTCGGCGACCTGCTCGCCTGCTCGCTGTACCTGTCGATCGCGTTCAGCTACGAGCTGACCTGGCTCTACGTCGCCCAGTTCCTCGTCGAGGCGGTCGGGCTGTTCACCAACCCGGCCAAGCAGGCGATCTGGGTGGCGATCGTGCCGCGCGAGCGGCTGGCCGTGGCCAACCAGGTGTCGCTGTTCAGCGTCTACGGCGCGGTGCCGGTGGCGTCGCTGCTGTTCGCCCTGCTGTCCACGGTCGCGCGCGTGTTCCCCGGCAGCGGCGGGGCCGGCGACGCGCGGACGGCGATCGTCGTCGCCCTGCTGTTCAACTCGGTGAGCTTCGCGATCTCCGCCACGACCGTGTTCCTGTCCCGGCGGCTCATCCCGCCCACCGCGACCGACCGCGAGACGGCGGCCAACGTGTTCTCCCTCGTCGTCGAGGGCGTCTCGTTCCTGCGCGGGCAGCCGCTGATGCGCGCGCTGTACGTCGGCGTCATCGGGGCGTTCGGGGCGGGCGGGCTGATCATCGGCGTCGCGCAGCTCTACATCGCCACGCTCGACGCCGGTGCCGCCGGTTACGGCGTGGTCTTCGGCATCGTCTTCACCGGCCTGGCCCTCGGCATGCTGGTCGGGCCGCGGATCCTGCCCACGATCCCGCGGCGCAGCCTGTTCGCCCGCTCCATCGGCCTGGCCGGGACCGCCCTGCTGGCGATGTCCCTCCTGCAGGACTTCGTCCTCGCCACCATGGCGGCGTTCCTCGTCGGCCTGTTCGCGGGGATCTCCTGGATCATCGGCTACACGCTCATCGGCTTCGAGGTCGAGGACCGGCTGCGCGGGCGGGTGTTCGCCTTCGTCGTGTCGTCGGTGCGCATCGTCCTGCTGCTGTCGGTCGCCGTCGGCCCGGGCCTGGCCGGCCTGCTCGGCAACCACGACCTGCGCGTGGGCGAGCTGATGCTCAGCCTCACCGGGCCCGGCCTCACGCTGTTGATCGGCGGCGTCCTCGCGCTGCTGGTCAGCGCCTACGCCGTCCGCCAGGTCGTCCCCCGCGGCCGGCCGGGCACCCGCCCCCGCGACGTGTTCCGGCTGCTGTGGGGCAGCTCGGACATCCTGTCGGCCTCGGCCAGCGGCACCGGCCTGTTCGTGGTCGTCGAGGGCGCCGACCGCGACCTCACCCGCCGCTACACCGCCGAGCTCACCCAGGTGCTGCGCGACTCCGGCTGCCCGGTGGTGGCCACGCACGAGCCGAGCGACACGGCGCTGGGCCGGCAGGTCCGCACGCTGCTCTACCCGCCGGCGCCCCAGGCGGCCGGCGCGACCGACGGCGAGGGCCACCCGGTCGCCGCCTACACCGCGGCGCTGCTGGCCGCCGCCGACCGCGCCGAGCACGTGGCCACGGTCATCCGCCCGGCGCTGCAGCGGCGCGAGGTCGTGGTGTGCACCCACTACGTGGACACCTCGATCGCCTTCCACGGCGCGGGACAGGGCCTGGACGCCGACCGCATCTTCCGCACCTCGCTGTGGGCCACCCGCGGGCTGCTGCCCGACCTCACCGTGGTCGTCGACTCCCCCGTCACCGCCGGTCCCGCGGGCGCCGACGCCGACGCGGTGCGGGCGGCCTTCCTCTCCCAGGCCGACGCCGCGCCCGACCGCTACGTCGTCGTGCCGGGCGAACTGCTCGGCGCCGACGGGGGCCCGGACGGCGCCGGGCTGGTGTCGGCGGCGGTGCGGCGGAAGCTCACCGCGCTGATCACCCAGCGCTACCCCGAGCACGGCGAGCTCGCCGACGGCGCCGCCGGCGCGGCCGACCCGCCGGTCGGCGCGGCGCGGACCGGTCCCGGGGGGATCGCCGGAGGCTCCGTAGGCTGACCGGCGTGAGCGCCCCGGTGACCCCCGGCCCGGTGACCTGGACCCCCGAGGACACCGAGGCGGTCGAGTGCTGCCTCTGCGGCGTCCCCGGCCGGCTCGTGCACGACCTCTCCCCGTTCGGTGTCGTCCGCTGCCCGTCCTGCGGCCTGGTGTTCATCAGCCCCCGGCTGCGGCCGGAGGCGCTGCAGCGGCTCTACGACGACGTCGGCTACTTCGAGGGCGGCGTGTACGGCGGTGCCGTCGAGGGCGGGGCGGCGCAGGAGCCCCGCCGGTTCGACCCCGCGATGCTGCTGCAGCGCACCTGGACCGCCGGCCGGCTCGCGCTGCTCGACCGGGTCCGCGGCCGCGCCGCCGGCGGCCGGCTGCTCGAGGTCGGCGCCGGCTACGGCCTGTTCCTCGACGCCGCGCGCCGGGCCGGCTGGCAGACCAGCGGGGTGGAGCTGTCCCGCACCGGCGCGAAGCACGCCGCCGAGGTGCTCGGGCTCGACGTGTTCTGCGGCCAGCTCGCCGAGGCGCCGCTGGAGCCCGGGTTCGACGTCGTCTGCGCGTGGGACACCGTCGAGCACGTGCCCGACCCGCTCGACTTCTGGCGCACCGCCCGCTCCCTGGTGGCCGACGACGGCGTGGTGCTGTTCTCCACGCCCTACGTCTCGTCGCTGCCGGCGCGGCTGCTCGGCACCCGCTGGTGGACGCTCAAGCCCGCCGAGCACATCTGGCACTTCACCCCGCGCACGCACGCGGTGCTGCTGGCCCGGGCCGGGTTCGCGCTGACCCAGGTGGTGCGCAGCCCGCTCGCGCCGAGCAACGCCGGCCGGCTGGACTCCCTCGTCGGCGTCGCGCGCCCCGTCCCCCTGGGCTGACGCGCGCGTGCGGGCCGGCCTGGCCGGGCTGGTGCCAGCCGACCTGGCGAGGCACGTCCCGGAGAGCCGCGCCTTCTACGCCGCGCGGGGCGAGCGGCGCGGCCCCGCGTCCGCGGAGGAGCTGCGGGAGGCCCGTGCCGCGCACGTCCCTCCCCCACCTCCGGCAGCGGGGACCGTCGAGCACGTGGTGGACGCCGCCGGTCGGCGGATCCCGCTGCGGGTCACCGTGCCGTCGTCGGCGGCGGTGCGCGGCGTGTACCTCGACGTGCCCGGTGGCGGCTTCTGTCTCGGGCAGACCGCGGGCGGGCACGCGCGCGGCGAGGCCCTGGCCGCGGCGCTGGGGATCGCGGTGGTCAGCGTCGGCTACCGGCTCGCGCCCGAGGACCCCTGGCCGGCCGCTCCGGACGACTGCGAGGCCGCCGCGCTGTGGCTCGTCGAGCACGCCCGCGACCGGTTCGGCACCGGTGTCCTGGCGATCGGCGGGAGCTCGGCCGGCGCCACGCTCGCCGTGACCACGCTGCTCCGGCTCCGGGACCGGGGCCTCGCGGACCGCGTCGCCGGCGCCGTCCTGCAGTTCGGGACCTACGACCTGAGCGGGCGCACCCCGGCGGGCCGGCGCATCGCCGGCGAGTGGTTCCTCGAGGCCTACGTCGGGCACGTCGCCGACCGCACCCTGCCCGACGTGTCGCCCGTCTTCGGCGACCTGCGCGGCCTCCCGCCGGTCCTGGCGGTCGTCGGGGCGCGGGACGTCCTGCTCGAGGACAACCTGGTCATGGCGGCCCGGCTCGCCGCGGCGGGCAACGACGTCGACGTCCGCGTCCACCCGGAGTCCCCGCACGGGTTCACCCACCACCCGACCGGCATGGCGCGGGCCGCGCTGGCCGGCCGGGACGCGTGGCTCGCCGCCCGCCTCGCCGCACGGGCGGGGTGCTAGGCGGCGGGGTCCTCGCCCGCCGGCACCAGCTCGACCCGGGCACCGCCGGTGCGGAAGGTCTGCCGGTACGCCCGCGGCGAGACGCCGCGGCGGCGGCTGAACTGCTCGCGGAAGCCGGCGGCGGTGCCGAAGCCGACCAGCCGCGCGATCTCCTCGACCGGGGCGTCGCTCTCCTCGAGCAGCGCCTCGGCCGCGGCCAGCCGCTGGGACAGCAGCCAGGCGTGCGGCGTCGTGCCGGTCGTGGCCTTGAACCGGCGGGCGAAGCTGCGCGGGCTCATGAGCGCGCGCCGGGCCAGCGCCTCGACGCTGATGTCCTCGGCCAGGTGCGCCCGCGCCCAGTCCAGGACGACGCCGAGCAGGTCGTCCTCGCAGCGCGCGACCGGCTCGTCGATGTACTGGGCCTGCCCGCCGTCGCGGTGCGGCGGCACGACCATCTCGCGGGCCAGGGCGTTGGCCGCCGCGGCGCCCCACTCCCGGCGGACCAGGTGCAGCAGCGCGTCCACGCCGCTCGCCGTCCCGGCGCCGGTGATGATCCGGCCCTCGTCGACGTAGAGGACCCGCGGGTCGACGTCGACCGACGGGTACCGGGCGGCCAGCTCGCCGGCGTAGCGCCAGTGCGTGGTGGCCCGCCTGCCGTCGAGCAGCCCGGCCGCCGCGACGACGAAGGCGCCGGTGCAGTGGCTGACGATCTGGGCGCCGCGGGCGTGCACGGCACGCAGCGCGTCGACCACCGCCGGCGGGACGGGCGCCGAGAGCTTCTCCCACGCGGTCACCAGCACGATGTCGGAGACGGCCAGCCGCTCGAGGCCGTGCTCGACGTACAGCGACAGCCCGGTGTCGGTGCGGACGACGCCCGGGTGGTCGGTGACGATCGCGAAGTCGAAGCGCGGCATGCCGAAGCGGCGGTAGTCGTAGCCGAAGACCTCGGCGGCGACGCCCAGGCCGAAGGCGCCGAGGACGCCGTCCCCGGCGAGCAGGCTGACGACGAGCGGGCGGTCGGATCCGGTCACGGGGACATGATGGCAGGAAAGACGCGATCCATGTCACCCCTGCCACTCGTCCCGGCAGTGGCCGCGGAGCACGCTCGTCCCATGTTGCTGATCACCTGCCCCGTGACCCGGACCGACGAGCTGGTCGCCGAACGGCGGATCCGGTCGGTCGTCAACCACCCGACCCACATCGCGCTGTCGGTCGAGTGCCCCTCCTGCGGGAGCGTGCACGTCTACCGCACCGGCCGGCGCTGGGAGGCCGCGCAGGCCGCCCGGGCCGGGCAGGCCGCTCGACCTGCGGCGGAGCTCACCCGCGCCTAGCATCGAACACATGAGCGAATCGAACGTGAACAGCGGCCAGGCCGGCGACCCGACGGCCGAGAAGGACCCGTCGGACTGGGTGACCGGCGACGAGCCCGCCACCGGGGCGCAGAAGAGCTATCTGCACACGCTGGCCCGCCCGGCCGGCGAGGACGTGCCGGAGGACATCACCAAGGCCGACGCGTCCCGGCGGATCGACGAGCTCCAGGAGGAGACCGGCCGGGGTCAGTGACCCCGGCCGGCCCCGGCCCGGCGAGGTGCCGGTCCTCCGGTCACTGCTCGAACTTGTAGCCCAGGCCCCGCACCGTCACGAGGTGCTTCGGGTTGGCCGGGTCGGGCTCGATCTTGGCGCGCAGCCGCTTGACGTGGACGTCGAGGGTCTTGGTGTCGCCCACGTAGTCCGAGCCCCACACGCGGTCGATGAGCTGGCCGCGGGTCAGCACGCGGCCGGCGTTGCGCAGCAGCAGCTCGAGCAGGTCGAACTCCTTGAGCGGCAGCGCCACCGGCTCGCCGTCGACGGCGACCACGTGCCGCTCGACGTCCATCCGCACCGGGCCGGCCTCCAGCGCGCCGTCGGCCGGGGCGTCGACGTCGCCGCCGCGGCGCAGCACCGCCCGGATCCGGGCGACCAGCTCCCGCGCCGAGTACGGCTTGGTCACGTAGTCGTCGGCGCCGAGCTCCAGGCCGACGACCTTGTCGACCTCGGAGTCCTTGGCCGTGAGCATGATGATCGGGACGTTGCTGCGGGAACGCAGTGCCCGGCACACCTCGGTGCCCGGCAGGCCGGGGAGCATGAGGTCGAGCAGGACGACGTCGGCGCCCGCGCGGTCGAACTCGGCGAGGGCGTCGGGGCCGGTGGCGGCGACGACCGCCTCGAACCCCTCCCGCCCGAGCATGTAGGACAGCGCGTCGGAGAAGGACTCCTCGTCCTCCACCACGAGCACTCGGGTCATGACCGTCCTTCCTGGAGGACCCGCGCGGCGTCAGTGGCCGCGCCGGGAGCTTCCCGGCGGTCCTCGACCGCCAGGGGGATGCGCAGCGTGAAGGTGGAGCCGAGGCCCTCTTCGCTCCACACGCTGACCGAACCGCCGTGGTTGCTGGCCACGTGCTTGACGATCGCCAGGCCCAGCCCGGTGCCGCCGGTGCTGCTGGCCCGCGACTGGTCGACGCGGTAGAAGCGCTCGAAGACCCGCTCCCGGTCGGCCCGCGGGATGCCGATGCCGCTGTCGGTGACGGCGACCTCGGCGAACCCGCCGCGCGCCCGCGCCCCGACGGCGATCTTCGTGTTCTCGGGGCTGTAGGCGACCGCGTTGGCCAGCAGGTTCGTGACCGCCGTCGTCAGCTGGGCCTCGACGCCCCGCACGACCAGCCCGTGGGCGCCGCCGACGGCGATCGTGATGCCCTTCGCCGCCGCGGCCAGGCCGGTGCGGTCGACGGCCTCGGCGAGCACCGTGTCGACGTCGACGGGCACGAGCTCGGGCAGCGGCTCGGCGCCCTGCAGGCGGGACAGGTCGATCAGCTCGCGCACGAGCCGGGCCAGCCGGTCGGCCTCGTGCGCCATCCGCGCGGCGAAGCGCTGCACGGTCTCCGGGTCGTCGGCGGCGCCCTGCATGGCCTCGGCGAGCAGGCCCAGCGCCCCGACGGGGGTCTTGAGCTCGTGCCCGACGTTGGCGACGAAGTCGCGCCGGACCGCCTCGACCCGGCGGGCCTCGGTCACGTCCTGGAGGACCAGCGCCACGGGGCCGGGGACGGCCGAGGGCGCGACCTCGCCGGGCGGGGTGTCCAGCCGGACGCCGTGCGCGCCGACCAGCCGCGCGCCGGCGCCGACGACCTCGCCGGGGAGCGTGACGTCCGCGCGCCGGTGCCCGCGGCGGCGGACCTCCTTCACGAGGTCCTGCAGCGCGGGGACGACGAGCCGGCGCTCGCGGACGATGCCGAGCCCGCGCGCGGTGGGGTTGGCCACGACGACGGCGTCGTCCTTGTCCAGCAGGAGGACCGCGGGGTCCATGAGGTCGAGCAGCCGGCGGGCGAGCAGCGCCTCGGACGGCGCACCCCGGTCGTCCTCGTCCCCCGGGCGCTCGGTCCCGTCGGCGCGGCGCCTGGAGAGCAGCACGACGACGGCCGCCACGACGGCGCCGACGACGAAGCCGGCCACGAGGGCGACCAGCGTGCTCACGGGGCCGATGCTAGGCCGCGTCCGGACCCGGTCATCCCCCGTGTGAGTGGTGCCGCGACCGGGTAGGAGGACTGTTCACGCCCGCGTGCCCCCTCGTTCACCGACCCGGCCCGTCCGGTGTCCCGTCAGCACCTACCCTCGGGATCGTCAGGACGGCGCACCGAGCAGATGGTGTCCGGACGGCGGCACCCGGTGGACGGCCGGCCGACGAGGAGGACCCGTGCGCGAGCACTACCGCGAAGAGCTCGAGGACATCAACCACTGCCTGGTGGAGATGGCCAACTCGGTCGGCTCTGCCATGAGCAAGGCCACCACCGCACTCCTCGACGCCGACGTCGCACTCGCCGACCTGGTGATCGCCGGCGACCAGCACATCGACGCCGTCCGCGAGAGCATCGAGGAGCGCTGCTTCACCCTGCTGGCCCGCCAGCAGCCGGTCGCCACCGACCTGCGCACGGTCACCACCGCGATGCGCATCGTCGGCGACCTCGAGCGCATGGGCGACCTCGCCGTCCACGTGGCCAAGCTCGCGCGGATGCGTTTCCCGGAGTCCGCCGTCCCGCCGGAGGTGCGGCCGATCTTCCTCGAGGCCGGTCACGTCGCGCAGAGCCTGGTCACGCAGGTCGGCGCCGTCATCGCCAAGCTCGACGTCGAGGGCGCCGCGCAGCTCGAGAAGGACGACGACCTCATGGACCAGCTGCACCGCCAGCTGTTCACCGAGCTGCTCAGCCCCGGCTGGACGCACGGCATGGAGTCGGCCATCGACATCACCCTGCTCGGCCGCTACTACGAGCGCTTCGCCGACCACGCCGTCAGCGTCGCCCGCCGGGTGGTCTTCCTCGTCACCGGCGAGCGGGACATGCAGGCGGTCTGACCGCCGCACGAACGCACGAGGGCCTCCCCACCGCGGTGGGGAGGCCCTCGTGCGTCGTGGGGGCTACTTCCTGCCCTGGTTCTTGACCGCCTCGATCGCGGCCGCGGCGGCCTCGGGGTCGAGGTACTCCCCGCCCGGCTTCACCGGCCGCAGGTCGGCGTCCAGGTCGTAGCGCAGCGGGACGCCGGTGGGGATGTTGAGCCCGACCACCTCGTCCTCGCCCATGCCGTCGAGGTGCTTCACCAGCGCCCGCAGGCTGTTGCCGTGCGCGGCCACCAGCACGGTCCCGCCGCTGCGCAGGTCCGGGACGATCGCGTCGTACCAGTACGGGAGCATCCGGACGACGACGTCGGCCAGGCACTCGGTGGCCGGGCGGACCTCCGGCGGCAGGGAGGCGTAGCGCGGGTCGGCGTCCTGCGAGTACTCGCTGTCGGGCGCGATCGGCGGCGGCGGGGTGCTGTACGAGCGCCGCCACGTCATGAACTGCTCCTCGCCGTACTCCGCGAGGGTGGCCGCCTTGTCCTTGCCCTGCAGCGCGCCGTAGTGCCGCTCGTTGAGCCGCCACGAGCGGCGCACCGGGATCCACTGCCGGTCGGCGGCGGCCAGCGCCAGCTCCGCGGTGGTGATCGCCCGCCGCAGCAGCGAGGTGTGCAGCACGTCGGGCAGCAGGCCGTGCTCGGCCAGCAGCTGCCCGCCGCGGGTGGCCTCGGCCCGGCCCTTCTCCGACAGCTCGACGTCCACCCAGCCGGTGAACAGGTTGGCCTTGTTCCACTCGCTCTCGCCGTGGCGGAGCAGGACCAGGGTGCCGGGCTCGTGTCCCGCAGGCGTCGTCACACCGCTCATCCTGCCAGCAGCGGCCAGACCACCCAGGCCTCGTAGAGCACCGGCGGGGCCAGCCCGAGCAGCAGCCACGGGCTGCGCACCCGGCGGGCGGCACCCCAGCGGACGGCGGCCACCAGCGCCACGCTGCAGGTCAGCGCGAACGCCAGCCACAGCGCGGTGGCGGCGACGTCGACGACGTACAGCTGAGCCAGCACCAGCTGCACCGCGCACAGCAGCAGCGGGTAGACCAGGCCGGACGCAACGACCACGCCGATCAGCGCGCGGCCCAGCCGTTCCTGCGCGGCGGGCGGCTCCTGCACGCACCCACGCTAGGCCCGTCAGGTCGCCCGTGTGCCCGTCTCGCGCCGCCCGGGCAGCCAGACCAGGACGACGACGGCGGCGACCGCCGCGGCCGCCGCGGTGCCGACGGCGGTCAGGTGCATCGCCGCGACGAACGCGTCGCGGGCGGTGTCGGCGAGCGCCTCGGCGGCCGCGGCGGCCTCGGTCTCCCCGGCGGCCCGCGCCTCCTCCGCCGTCGCCCCGGCCGCCTCGAGGGTCGCGGCGATCGAGGTGCTCGCCTCGTCGCGCAGCGCGGCCGGCAGCACGTCGACGGCGCCGCGGACGTTGGCCGCGTACGCGGTCGCCAGCACCGAGCCGAGGATGGCGACGCCGAGCGCCCCGCCCACCTGGCGCACCGTGTTGTTGACCGCCGCGCCCGCGCCGGCCTTCTCCCGCGGCACCACCGACATGATCGACTCGGTGGCCGGGGCCATGACCGCGCCCATGCCCAGGCCCTGCACGGTCAGCGTGGTGAGCAACAGCCACAGCGGCGCGGCCTGGTCGAGCAGCTGGAACCCCAGGAACGACAGCGTGATGAGCCCGAACCCGGTCGCGCAGACGGCCTTCGCGCCGAACCGCTCGGCCAGCCGGGAGCTGCGCGGCGCCATCACCGCCATCCCCAGCGCCACCGGGATGAGCGCGGCACCCGACTGCAGCGGGTCGTAGCCGCGGGCGCCCTGCAGGTAGTAGACGAGGTAGAACGTGGCGCCCATCAGGGCGAAGAAGTTCAAGCCCAGCGCGGCGGCCGCGGCGGAGAACGCCGGGTTGCGGAACAGCGAGACGTCGAGGGCCGGGTGCGTCGAGCGCCGCTGCAGCCAGACGAACAGCACCATGAGCAGCGCGCCGCCGACCAGCGGGACGAGCACCCCCGGCGTCCCCCAGCCCACGCCCGAGCCGCCGTGGATGATCCCGTACACCAGCCCGGCCAGGGCGGCGATCGACAGCAGCACGCCCGGGACGTCGAGCCGGCCGGGGTCGGGGTCCCGCGACTCGGGCACGAACGCCAGCGTGCCGAGGACGCCGACCAGGGCGACCGGCACGCCGATGAGGAAGATCGCGCCCCACCAGAAGTGCGTCAGCACCAGGCCGCTGGCCAGCGGGCCGCCGGCGACGGCGAGCCCGGCGGTGGCCGCCCAGATGCCGATGGCGCGGCCGCGCTCGCCCGGCGGGAAGACGTTGGTGATGACGGCGAGCGTCGTCGGCTGCACCGCGGCCCCGCCGACGCCCATGACCGCCCGCCAGGCGATGAGCTCCAGCGGGCTGTCGGAGAAGGCGGCCAGCACCGAGCCGCCGGCGAAGACGGTGAGGCCGATGAGCAGCACCCGCCGGCGGCCGATGCGGTCGCCGATGACGCCCCAGGAGAACAGCAGCCCGGCGAAGACCACGATGTAGGCGTCGACGGCCCACTGCAGCTCGCCCTGGGTGGCGCCGAGCTCCCGCTGCAGCGTCGGGATGGCGACGTTGAGCGTCGTGTTGCCCGTGATCACCACGAGCAGGCAGACGGTCATCGTGCCCAGCACCCACCACCGCCGGGCGTGGCCGGGGCGCTCCTCGGCGGCCGGCGCCGCCGCGGCCCGCCCGGTGGTGGTCATCCCCCGTCCGCGGAGGACGCTCCCCCGCCGTCGGCCGGGGCCTCCGTCCGGCCCTGCTGCGCGAACGCGGCGAAGGCCTCCAGGTTGCGCAGCGACTCCCCGCGCTTGACCCGCCACTCCCACTCCCGGCGGATCGAGGTGCCGAAGCCGATCTCGAGCATGGTGTTGAAGTGGTCGTCGGCGTAGCTGAGGACCGCGCCGAGCAGCCGGTCGAGCTCCTCCGGGGTCACCGCGGCGTGCGGGACCCGGCCGGTGAGGTAGACGTCGCCGACCCGGTCGACGGAGTAGGCGACGCCGTACATGCGTGCGTTGTGCTGCAGCAGGTAGGTCCACAGCTGCTCGCGGTTCTCGTCGGGCTGCCGGCAGACGAACGCCTCGATGCGCAGCGCGTGCTCGCCGACGATGAGCCCGCAGACCGTCTTGAGCTTCTTGGTGCCCGGGAGGTCGACCAGCCAGCGGCCGGGCGCCGGGTGCTCGTGCACCAGGTCGGCGTCGCGCAGGGTCCGGTCGATGACCGCGTCCAGCGCGGTGACGACCTCGGCGCGGGCGGAGGGCGCCTCCCCGGTCCCCTCGCTCACCGCGCCTCCTCGTTCACCAGGCCACCTGCGTCCCGGCGACCGGCCGCAGCGCGCCGAGGGCGCGGCCGCGCCGGGCGACGGCGGCCATCTCCGCGGCCGCCGAGGAGTAGGCGGCCACCAGCGCGTCGGCGGTGCGGTCCCAGGAGAACGCGGCGGCGTGCCGGCGGGCGCCGGCCCCCATCAGCTGCCGGCGCTCGAGGACCGCGCGGACCGCCGCGGCGTAGGCACCCGGGTCCCGCCCGTCGACCAGGACGCCGGACACGCCGTCGCGGACCGCCGTCCGCAGGCCGCCGACCGACGCGGCGACCACCGGCGTCCCGCAGGCCTGGGCCTCGAGCGCGACCAGGCCGAAGGACTCGTTGTGGCTGGGGACGACGGCGACGTCGGCGGCGCGGTAGTGCAGGGCCAGCCGGTCCGGCGGCTGCGGCGGGAGGAAGCGCACCAGGTCGGCGATGCCCAGGTGCGCGGCGAGCTCCTCGAGCTGCCGCGGCGCCTCCAGACCCGACCCGCTCGGCGCCCCGACGACGTGCACCCGCAGCCGCGAGCGCAGCGCGGGGTCGTCCTCGAGCATCCGGGCGGCGGTGGCCAGCAGCAGGTCGGGCGCCTTGAGCGGCTGGATGCGGCCGACGAAGGTGAGCACGACGGCGTCGGCGGGCACGCCCAGCGCGCGGCGGGCGGCGGTGCGGTCGCCGGGGGTGAACCGGTCGAGGTCCACGCCCGGCGGGACGACGAGGGTGCGGCGCGGGTCGGCCCCGTAGTGCTCGACGAGCTGGTCGGCCTCCTCGTCGGTGTTGGCCACCAGCCGGTCGGCCTCGGCGACCACCTGCTCCTCGCCGATCACGCGGGCGCGCGGCTCGGGCCGGTCGCCGTCGGCCAGCGCGGCGTTCTTCACCTTGGCGAGGGTGTGCGCGGTGTGGATCAGCGGCACGCTCCACCGGTCGCGCGCCAGCCAGCCCACCTGGCCCGAGAGCCAGTAGTGCGAGTGGACGACGTCGTAGTGGCCCGGCTCGTGCTGGGCCTCCTCGCGCAGCACGCCCGCGGTGAAGGCGCACAGCTGGCCGGGCAGCTCCTCCTTGCCCAGGCCCTCGAACGGGCCGGCGCTGACGTGCCGCACGGTCACGCCCGGGCTCATCTCGACCACCGGCGGCAGGTCGCTGGAGGTGGCGCGGGTGAACACGTCGACGGCGATGCCGCGGGCGGCCAGCCGGCGGGAGACCTCGACGATGTAGACGTTCATGCCGCCGGCGTCGCCGGCGCCGGGCTGGTCGAGCGGGCTGGTGTGCACCGAGATGGTCGCCACCCGCCGCGGCGCGCGCGGAGGGAGGAGGCGGCGAGCAGGCACCCACGACCTCCCGCCTCGCCGCCCCGGGCGCCGGTGCGGCACCCCTGTCGGCTCTCCATCCTGCAACAGGGTCAGGATGACCACATGACCGGTGTTGCCGAGATCTCCTCCTCCGGCCCGCGCCAGCTGCCGGGGAGCGGCCGCACCGCCGTCGTCACGGGCGCCTCGAGCGGGATCGGCGCGGCCACCGCGGCCCGGCTGGCGGCCGAGGGCTTCGACGTCGTCGTCGGGGCCCGGCGGCTGGACCGGCTCACCGGGCTGGCCGAGCGGATCGGCGCCCGCGCGCTGCCGCTGGACGTCACCGACCCGGCGTCGGTCGAGGCGTTCGCGGCCGCGCTGCCGCAGGTCGACGTGCTGGTCAACAACGCCGGCGGGGCGTTCGACGCCGCGCCGGTGGCCGAGGCCGACCTGGACTCGTGGGCGCGGACCTACGACGTCAACGTGCTCGGCACCGTCCGGCTGACCAAGGCGCTGCTGCCCGCGCTGCGCGCGTCCGGCGCCGGGGACGTGCTGTTCGTGGGCTCGACGGCGGGGCTGGTCAGCTACGAGGGCGGCGCCAGCTACACCGCGGCCAAGCACGCCGTGCACACGCTGGCCGAGACGATGCGGCTGGAGCTGGTCGCCGAGCCGGTGCGGGTGATCGAGATCGCGCCGGGGATGGTCAGGACCGAGGAGTTCACCCTCAACCGGGTCGGCGACCGGGAGAGGGCGGACGCCGTCTACCGCGGGGTGCGCGAGCCGCTGGTGGCCGAGGACGTCGCCGACTGCATCGCCTGGGCGCTCACCCGCCCGCACCACGTCAACGTCGACCTGCTCGTCGTCCGCCCGCGCGCGCAGGCCGCGCAGCACAAGGTGCACCGCGAGGAGGACTGAGCCCGCCGGCTCCCCGCAGCCGACCTCACCTCGCGGTGCCCGGCCCCGCCCTGTGCGGTGAGGTCGGGCACCGCACGGTGGGGCCCCGACCGCAACTGACGGGAAGTCGCCGTCCACGGGGACCTCCGGGCGACGACTACCCCGCAGCCGCGCGGTTGACCCAGCCGCGTCCGGACCCGGCCCCGGTCGCCGACCAGGACCACCGGCCAGACCGGCCCTGCCTCACAGCCGGGTGGGCTCCGGGACCAGGGTGACGCCGAAGCGCTCGCGGACCGCCGCGACGACGCGGTCGGCGAAGGCCATGAGCTCGGCCGCCGTGGCGCCGGGCTCGGTGGTCAGGGCGAGGCTGTGCCGCGACGACGTCCCGACCCGCCCCTCCCGCGTGCCGCGGCCGAAGCCGGCCGACTGCACCAGCCACGCGGCGCTGAGCTTGACCAGCCCGTCGCCGGCCGGCCAGCTCGGGCAGCCGGGCACCGCCTGCCCGGCGGGGACGATCGGGTTGGTGAAGAACGACCCGGCGCTGCGGGTGTCGGGGTCGGCCGGGTCGACGACCATCCCCTTGCCGCGGCGCAGCTCGAGCACCGTCGCGCGGACGTCGGCCAGCGGCGCGCGGTCGCCGAGGTCCACGCCCAGCCGCCGGGCCAGCTCGGCGTAGCCCACCGGACGGGACAGCGGCCCGGGGTCCAGCGCGAAGGTCACGGTGAGGACGACGAACCGGCCGGGCTCGCGCTTGAGCCGGCTGTCGCGGTAGGCGAAGGCGCACTCGGCGTTGGTCAGCGTGCGCTCGCGCTTCTCGGCGCGGTCGTACACCCGGACCTCGGTGATCGTCTGCGCGACCTCCTGGCCGTAGGCGCCGACGTTCTGCACCGGGGTGGCGCCGGTCGAGCCGGGGATGCCCGACAGCGCCTCCATGCCGGCCAGCTCCTGCGCCACGGTGAGCGCGACCAGGTCGTCCCAGTCCTCGCCGGCCTGCACCTCGAGGACCTCGCCGCGCCGCTCGACCCCGCGGCTGCGCACCGCGACGACGTCGCCGGCCCACCCCTCGTCGGGCGCGACCAGGTTCGACCCCCCGCCGAGGACCAGCAGCGGCCGCCCGGCCTCGTCGGCCTCCCGCACGGCGGCGACCAGCTCGGCGGCGTCGGTGACCTCGACGAGCCGCTCGACGGGGCCGCCGACCCCCAGGGTGGTCAGGTCGGCGAGACGGGCGTCGGAACGGGCGAGCACCCGTCCACGGTAGCCGCGCGGTCCGGCCCGCCCGGCGGGCCGACTACCCTCGGGGCCGGTGAGCGACGGGGGCAGCGAGCACAAGCGCCGGGCGAACCTGGCGCCGCGGAAGGCCCACCCCCGGCTGGCCGCCGGCCGCGCGCGGGCGCTGGGCCTGCCCACGCGGGGCACCACGAACGCCAACCGGCTGCGCCGGGTCGACCGCTGGCTGGCCGCCACCCAGGTGCCGCGGTTGCGCGACGCGGCCCGTCCGCTGGTGGTCGACCTCGGCTACGGCTCCTCGGCGGTCACCACGCTGGAGCTGGCCGACCGGCTGGGCCCGGAGGTCCCCGGGCTCGAGGTGGTCGGCCTGGAGATCGACCCGGCCCGCGTCGCCGCCGTCGCCGGGGACCGCGAACCGCCGCGGGTCGACTTCCGGGTCGGCGGGTTCGAGCTCGCCGGGCTGCAGCCGGTCCTGGTGCGGGCGTTCAACGTGCTGCGCCAGTACGACGAGGCGTCGGCCGCCCGGGCGTGGGAGACGATGTGCGCCGCCCTGGGGCCCGGCGGGCTGCTGGTCGAGGGCACCTGCGACGAGTGGGGACGGCGGGCGACCTGGGTGGCCCTGGACGCCGACGGGCCGCTGACGCTCACGCTGGCCGCGCGGGTCGCGGACCTGGACCGCCCCTCCGACCTCGCCGAGCGGCTGCCCAAGGCGCTCATCCACCACAACGTCCCCGGCCGGCCGGTGCACGACCTGCTGCGTGCCCTGGACGCCGCGTGGGCGTCGGCGGCCGGCCTGTCGACGTTCGGCCCGCGGCAGCGCTGGCTCGCCGCGGTGCAGGCCCTGGCCGACGACGGCTGGCCGCTGGTCGGGAGCACCCGGCGCTGGCGGCACGGCGAGCTCACCGTCCGCTGGTCCGCGGTGGCGCCCCGGTGAGGCGTCCCCGGCCGGAGGTGCTCCCGCCCGGCCCCACCGAGGTCGACGGCGGCACCGCCGAGCTGCTCGGCGACGCCGACCGCGACGGCTCCTGGGTGCTGATGGTCGACGGCACGCCGCAGTCGCACGTCGACCTCGACGACCCCGCGCACCTGGAGTTCGAGTACGTGCGCCGGATGGGTCACGTGCTCGACCTCGCCGCGCCGGACGGCGAGCCGCTCGACGTCGTCCACCTCGGCGGGGGCGCGCTGACGCTGGCCCGCTACGTCGCGGTGACCCGCCCCGGGTCGCGGCAGCGGGTCGTGGAGCTCGACCAGCGGCTCACCGACCTGGTCCGCGCCCACCTGCCGCTGCCCCGCGGCGCCCGCGTGCGGGTCCGTGCCGCCGACGCCCGCGCCGGCCTGGCGGCCCTGCCGACGGCGAGCGCCGACGTCGTGGTCAGCGACGTGTTCGCCGGCGCCCGCACCCCCGCGCACCTGACGACGGTCGGGTACGCCGCCGAGGCGCACCGGGTGCTGCGGCCGGGCGGGGTGCTGGCGGCCAACGTCGCCGACGGCCCGCCGCTGCGCTTCGCCCGCGGTCAGGTGGCCACGCTGTGCGCCGTCTTCGGCTCCGTCGCCCTCCTGGCCGAGCCGGGCACGCTGCGCGGGCGCCGGTTCGGCAACCTGGTGGCGGTGGCCTCCGACGCGGAGCTGCCGGTGGCCGGGCTGACCCGGCGCTGCGCGGGCGACCCGATGCCGGCGCGGGTGGTGGCCGGCGCCGACCTCGCCCGGTTCACCGGGAAGGCGCAGCCGGTGCACGACGACGGCGCCGTCCCCTCACCGGAGCCTCCCCCAGGGGTCTTCGGCCGCTGACCAGGGTCTTCCCCGATGCCCGGGACGGCCGGCCGCGCCTAGTGTCGGGTCATGACGTACCCCGCACCGGCTCCGCGCCGTCTCGCCCGCGACACCCGCAACAAGATGATCGCCGGCGTGTGCGCCGGGATCGCCCGCCGCTACGGCATCTCCGTCGGCGCCCTGCGGCTGGCGTTCGTGGTCTCGTGCATCCTGCCGGGGCCGCAGTTCATCGCGTACCTCGTCCTGTGGGTGCTGATGCCCGCGGACGACCGCTGGTGACCCGCCGTCCCGGCGGGCCGGCTCACCAGCTGCTGTTGCCGCGCTGCACGCCGCGGACCGCGGGCCGCACGTCGACCAGGTAGACGACGGTGGCGATCACCGCGGGCAGGCCCAGGAAGGTCATCGGCCCCTGCAGGTAGATCACCACCGCGGCGAGCGCCGTGATCGCCGCCCAGGCCGGCTTGCTCAGCTTGCCGGCGGCGACGTAGCCGGCGGCCGGGCGGATGACGGCGTCGACGAACGCCCAGGCCGCGACGGCCAGCAGGACCAGCCGCAGGCCCTCGAGAACGGCCCAGTCGAACCCCATGCCCGCAGGGTACCCGCCGGGACGCGGTCACGGCCTCCTCCGCGGGGGACGTCTCCCCCCGGAGACGCGACAGGGCCCCGGAGCGCGGTGGCAGCTCCGGGGCCCTGGTCTCGCGTGGACCTCCTGCAGGGCCCGCCGCGGGCGTGCGGGCGGCGGGGGGCAGGAGGGCCTTCCTCAGTCGGTGGTCTTGCCGGTGCGGGTCACGCGGGTCGAGGTGCCGGTGGCCTTGCCGCGGGCGGCAGTGGTGCGCTTGGCCGGCTTGCGGGCGGCCTTGGCGGTCGCCTCGTCGGCGGCCTCGGCGCCCTCCTCGATGGCGGCCTTGGCCTGGTCGGCGGCCTGGTCGACGGCCTCCTCGGCCTTGGCGGCGGCCTTGGTGGTCTTCGAGGCGGCCTTCTGGACCAGCGAGGTGACCTCGTCGGAGGCCTCGTTCACGGCCTCGGCGGTCTCCTCGATGACCTCCTCGACGGCGTCCTCGACGACGTCGACGGCCTGCTCGGCGCGGACCACGAAGCGGCGGAAGCCGGGCTGGCGGCGCAGCTCCTGCAGCACGTCGGCGCCGCGCTCGGCCAGCTGCTCGACGGTGGCGGCGGCCTGGGTGCGGGCCTGCTCGACCAGGGTCGAGACGGTGCTCACGACCGCGTCCGGACGGACGGCGGTGGCCAGCTGACGGCTGTTGGCGCGGGCCTGGGACACGGCCTCGCGGGCGCGGTCGGCGGCCTGCTCGGCGCGGGTGCGGGCCTCCTTGGTGGCCAGGTCGACCTGGACCTGGGCCTCACCGGGGAGGGTGCGCAGCGAGGCGAGGACGGTGCGGGCCTGCTCGACGGCGAGGTCACCGGCGCCGACGGCGACGAGGAACTGACGGCGGCCGCGCTCGGCGACCTGCTCCAGCAGGGTGGTGGCGGTGGTCATGCGGACTCCTTGGAGGGGGTCGGGTCGGACCCGGGCGTGGCACCCGGGGCGGTGCTCGGGCTGGTGGTGCGCGTGCTGGTGTGCGACGCCGCGTACTCGCGGACGTAGGTCTCGTACAGCTCGACGAGCACGGCCTTGTGCCGCTCGGAGAGCTGGTCGTCGGACCGGATGGCCGCGACCGTGTCGGGGTTGCCGGCCCGCCGGTCGAGGATCCCCGCCTGCTCGTAGAGCGACTCGGCGGAGATCCGCAGACCCTTGGCGATGGCGGCGAGGATCTCCGCCGACGGCTTGCGCAGCCCCCGTTCCACCTGCGAGAGGTAGGGGTTGCTCACCCCCGCGGTGCGGGCGAGCTCGCGCAGGGACACCCGGGCGGCGCTGCGCTGCTCCCGGATGTACTCCCCGACCTGCGAGCGCACCGCCGAGACCTGCTGGGCCTCGGCCGCGACGGTCTCCGCGACGCTGCCGGCGAGCTGGTCCACCTTCTCGCGGACCGACCTCACCTGACCGCTCACGAACTCGCCAGGGGTCTGCACATCTCCGACGCTAACCACGGGTGCTAGCAGCTGCAAGCGCAGGAGCAAGCACCGGGGCGTGAGTCCCCTCACACCCGGCGTGTCGCCGTCAGGCGGCGAGCACCGCCGCGGACCGGATCTCGCCGACGACGCCGTCGCCGCCGGTCACGGGCGTGACCGACCACCGGGCGAGCGCCCCGGCGTCCACCCCGAGCCGGCGCAGCGCGGCGGCGAGGACAGGCGTGCGCCCGCGGTCGCCGCCGTCGTCGAGCTTGAACGCGACCGCACCGCGACCGGGCACCGCGGCGACGTGCACGCCGTCGGCCCCGCCCTTGACCAGCAGCCCGGGGACGGCGGTCATGAGGTCGGTGTCGTCCCGGCCGGTGCCGGCGACGTACCAGGGGTGCGCCCGCATCGCGTCGGCCACCGCCCGCTCCGGGCTGCCCGACGGCGCCTCCACCAGCGAGGCGACGCCGCGCGCCAGCCCGGTCAGGGACAGCCCGTGCTGCGGCGCGCCGCACCCGTCGACGACGACGGCGGCCACCTGCTCGCCGGCCGCGTCGGACAGGCGCGCCTCGACGGCCTGCTGCAGCGGGTGCCCGGGGTCGAGGTAGCCCTCGGTCGGCCAGCCGGCGGCGACGCAGGAGGCCAGCATCGCGGCGTGCTTGCCCGAGCAGTTGAACGCCAGCCGCTCCGGCTCGCGGCCGGCGACCAGCCAGGCGGCGCGGGTCGGCTCGTGCCCGGGCAGCGCCGCCGGGCAGCCCAGCGCGTCCGGGCCGAGGCCGGCGGCGGCGAGGACCGAGGCGGCGAGGTCGCGGTGGCCGTCCTCGCCGGCGTGCGAGCCGGCGGCGATGGCCAGCTCCTCGCCCGAGCGCGGCCGCCAGCCGGCCGCGAGGTAGGCCGTCGCCTGCACCGGCTTGTTCGACGAGCGGGGCAGGACCGGGCGGGCGACGTCACCGGCCGACCAGCGCACCCCGCCGTCGGGACCGACGACGACGACCGCGCCGCGGTGGACGGACTCCAGGAACCCCGAGCGCCAGACCTCCACGAGGACCGGCGCGTCCGGCCAGGACGGGGTGGAGGCGTCCTCCATCAGTGGCGGCCCTCGCTGGCGAGCAGCGCGGCGACGTCGGCCTCGCCGTTGCGGTACCGGCGGGCCAGCTCGCCGGCGAGGGCGTCCATCACCTGCTGCACGCCGCGGCGCCGCTCGGACAGCGACCCCTCGGCGGCGGCCAGCGCGCGGGCGGCCCGCTCGAGGTCGGCGTCGTCGAGGTCGGGGACGGCGGAGAGGTCGACGTCGGGGGTCAGCGCGGTGACCCAGGACTCGTACTCCTCGGGCGCGGCCGGCTGCACCGTCTGGTGCCGGCCGAGACCGTGAGCGGGGCCGCGGCCCTTCTCGGCGAGGATCTCGGGCAGCAGGTCGACCAGCGAGCGCCCGTCGTGCTCGGCGCGGCGCTGCAGCTCGCGGCGGACGATGTCGAGCCGGCCCTGCAGCAGCCGCCGCGTGTAGGAGAGGTTGACCTCCTCCTGCTCGGCGCGGCGGCGCAGCTCGCGCACCTCGCCCATCGGGCGGGACTCCACGCCCGCGAGGAAGCCGGGGTCGAGCAGCGCGTCGACGGCCGCGCCGCCGGCGGGGGTCGGGCCAGAGCTTGCGGAGGTCACCGCCCGATGGTGGCAGACCGCACCGCGCGCACCCGGTCGCGGGCCGCGGCCCGGGTGTCGTCGACCGTGGCCGGGGCGTCGTCGGGGTCCACCGCGGCGCGCGACCCGCCGACGGCGAGCTCGGCCCCGGGGGCCACCGACTGCTTGACCAGCGCCAGCGCGACGACGCCGAGCTCGTGGTGCCGCACGACCGTGCCGGTGCGGCCGACCTCGCGGGCACCGGAGGTCACCGGCGTCCCTGGGACGGGCAGGTCCTCGCTGACGCCGTCGAGGTGCAGCAGGACCAGCCGCCGCGGCGGGCGGCCGAGGTTGTGCACGCGCGCGACCGTCTCCTGCCCGCGGTAGCAGCCCTTCTCGAGGTGGACGGCGGTGGTCAGCCACTCCAGCTCGTTGGGGATGGTGCGGTGGTCGGAGTCGACGCCCAGCCGCGGCCGGCGGGCCTCCACCCGCAGCGCCTCGTAGGCGTCCAGGCCGGCGAGCCCGGCACCGGCGGCGGTCAGCGCGTCGGCGCGGTCGGCGATCCCGGCGCGCGGGACGAGCAGGTCGAACGCGGTCGCGCCGCCGTCGCCGAGGGGCGGCATCCGGCGCACCCAGCCGCCGTCGGGCGTCGCGACGACGGCGTACGGGGTCTCGGGGGCGGGCAGCCCGGCGGCGGCGAGGACCTCGGGCGAGCGCGGGCCGACCAGCGACAGCAGCGCCCGGTCGGCGGTCACCAGCGCGGGCTCGACGCGCAGCATGAACCGCATGCGGTCGAGGAAGGTCTGCAGCGCCGCGCCCGTGCCCGGCTCGACGTCGGCCCAGGTGGTGCCGGCGAGCTCGGCGAGGACCAGGTGGTGCTCGACGTGGCCGTGCGGCGAGAGGACCAGGGCCTCGGTGCCGGTGCCGTCGGCCAGCCGCTCGAGGTGCTGGCTGGTGAGGCTGTGCAGCCAGGTGAGCCGGTCGGCGCCGGGGACGGTGAGCACGTCGCGGTCGCTGCGGTCGACGAGCCCGGCGCCCTCGGCGAGCAGCCGCTGCTCGCGCAGCGGGTCGCCGAAGTGGGTGGCCACGGTCGCGCCCTCGGCGACGACGGCGCCCGCCCGTGCGGCCAGCGGTGAGGTGGTGGTCATGCGTTCTCCGTCCCGGCGTCCCTGCATCGGCGGCACGTGCCCGACAGCGCGACGTGCCCCACGTCCAGGGTGAAACCCAGGTCGGCGGCCAGACGTTCCGCGGCCTGCTCCAGCAGCGCCGGGTCGGCCGAGGAGATCTCCCCGCAGGTGGCGCAGACCACGTGCAGGTGCGGGTGCTCGGAGGCGTGGTAGACCGGCGCGCCCTTGGCGACGTGGGTGTGCCAGACCAGGCCGAGCCGCTCGAGCAGCTCCAGCGTGCGGTAGACGGTCGAGGTGTCCGGCGCCGCGCCGCCGGGCCCGGCCTCCTCGCGCAGCCGGGCCCCGATGGCCTCGGGGGTGGCGTGGTCGAGCGCGGCGACAGCGGCCAGCACCTGCTGGCGCTGCGGGGTCAGCCGCAGCCCCTGTGCCCGCAGCCGCTCGGCCAGCGGCGCGGGACCGTGCTCGGTCGTCACGCCGACGAGCCTAGTTGCGGCCGGGCTACGCGACGGCGGACCGGGCGTCCGCGAGCACGCGCTGCAGCGACGCCAGGAACCGCTCCGGGATGGCGTGCTCGCCGCGGGGCGGGAGGAACCGCGCGACGGTCGCGCCGGTCACCTCCGCGGCGGCCGCGGCCTCGGCACCGAGTGCCCGCACGACCGGCGCGTCCCCCCACGACCGGCTGGCGGCCAGGTGCGCCATCGCGGCCGCGCTCTCGGCCCGCTCGCCCACGCAGTCGAACGGCTTCTCCGTGGCCCACAGCCTGCGGAACCCGTCGGCGAGCGCGACGTCGGCCAGCGGGTTGCCGCCGAACACGTCCTGCGCCTCGGCGGGGGTCAGGAAGACGGCGAAGCAGAGGAAGGTGAACAGGCACTTGTCGCAGTGCAGGCACCAGCGCTGCTCGGCCTGCCCGCCCAGGTGCCGCTGCGTGTAGGACCGGTTGCAGCTGAGGATGTCGGCCTTGAGCGGCAGCGCGGCGACGGCGGCCACGGTGGCCAGCTCCGACAGCTGCCGGGTGAGGCTGAAGTAGCCGGTGCCGACCTCGGCGGCGGCCGCGGCGAACAGGCGCTCGAACTCGTAGGACTTCGAGTACTGGTGGTTCACGCTCGCGCCGTCGACGGTGAGCGTCTCCTCGTCGGCGGAGCGCTCGTTGGCGAAGACCACGGGGTCGAAGCCGCCGAGGACGGCGACCAGCGTGGCGATCGAGGAGTTGATCGCCGTCACCGGCACGTGCCCGTTGAGGCCGCCCTGCGCCGTCCGCTCGGCCAGCAGCGGGTCCAGCCGCCGCCGGACCTCGACCAGCGGGACGCCGGCCGCACGGGCGACGTCGCGCTGCGCGCCGGTGGGGTTGACCGCCAGCGCCGTGCCGTCGGGGATCACGACGAGCGCGAGCGCGGAGTCCTTGCCGCCGCCCACGGGCAGCAGCGCGCCGCGCCCGCCGCCGGCCGGGGCCGGGCCGGGCTCGCGGACCTCGGCGTCGAACGCGACCCGGTGCGGCACCGGCAGGTGGTTGACCGCGGCGAACTCGCCGAGCCCGTGCGTGTAGGCGGCCTGCGCGACGGCGAGCTGCGCGGCGGTGACCGGCCGCTCGACGGTGACCCGGCCGGGCGCGGCGAGCTTGTAGTAGCTGGTGCCCATGACCAGGTGCACCAGGTCCAGCGCGGCCTCCACGGCGGCACCGAGCTGCGCGGGCGCGGCCCCGGTCAGCAGCGCCGGGTCGAGGGTGAGCCGCTCGGTGAACTCGTCGTCTCCCAGCCGGTAGGTGAAGGCCGCCTCGCCGGTCGCGGGGTCGAGGGACCGGCCGGCGACGACGAAGGTGCCGACCCCGGCGACGCCGTCCTCACACACCGTGGACGCGGTCGGCGCCGGCGTCGACGAGGATCTCCTCATAGGTGGCTGCCAACTCCTCGAAGTCGCGGAAGCGGTTGTAGCTGGGGGCGCCGGGCGAGAGCAGCACGACGCCGCCGGGGGCGGTACCGGCGATCGCCGCCGCGACCGCCTCGGTCAGCGACGCCGTCTCGGTCAGCCGCACGTCGGCGCCGGCGGCCGCCCGGCGGACGTCGTCGGCCAGCCGGGCCCCGGTGTCGGGGACGGTCACCAGGGCGACCTCCTCCCGACGGGCCACCAACGTCGCGGCCAGGCCCGTGTAGTCCAGGCCGCGGTCCTGGCCGCCGGCGATGAGCGTGACCGGGCGGCCGGCCAGCGCGTCCAGTGCGGCCAGCACCGAGACGGGGGTGGTGCTCAGGGTGTCGTCGACGAAGGTGACGCCGCCGAGCGTGGCCACCGGCGCGAGCCGGTGCGGCAGCGCGCGGAAGGCGGCGACGGCGCCGGTCACGGCGTCGGCGGTGGCGGCGAGGTCCAGGCCGAGCAGGGCGCAGGCGGCCAGCGCGACCTCGACGTTGCTGCGGTTGTGCGCGCCGGGCAGGTGCACCGGCTGCAGGGCCCCGGCCAGTCCGGGGGGCAGCACGTCGGCGGGGTCCACCAGCTGCGCGGCGTCGAGGTACCCGGCGGCCAGCGGCCGCGCCTGGGCGCTGACGACCACCGAGCGCTCCGGGCAGGAGGAGAAGACCCGCAGCTTGTCGCGGTAGTAGGTCTCGACCGACCCGTGCCAGTCCAGGTGCTCGGGCGCGAGCGAGGTGAGCGCGCCGTGGCCCGCGAAGTCCGGGACGGCGGCGGCCTGGTAGCTGGAGACCTCGACGACGAGCGTGCGGTCGCCGACCCCGTCCAGGACGTCGAGCAGCGGGGTGCCGATGTTGCCGGCGTGCACGGCCGGGCGGCCGGCGGCGGTGAGGACCGCGGCGGCCAGCGCGCTGGTCGTGCTCTTGCCCTTGGTGCCGGTGACGCAGAGGACCGGGATCCCCCGGGCGGCGGCCTCGGCGAGCGCGATGCCGGTACCGGTGGTCACGAGCGTGCGGTCGGCCAGCGCCCGGGCGTCCTCGCGGTAGGGGCTGATGCCCGGCGAGCGGACGACGACGTCGCAGCCGGCGAGGTCGGCGACGTCGGCGGTGGCGGTCACGCCGTCGGGCAGCGACGCGGGGTCGACGGGGCGGCTGTCGGCGACCAGGACCGACGCGGCGCCGGCGGCGCGGGCGGCGGCGACCGCGGCGCGCCCCTCGCGGCCGTGCCCCCAGACCCCGACGCGCCGGCCGGCCAGCTCCGCCAGCCGGAGGGACCGCTCCCGCGGGGGCGGTGCCGGGCGGGGGTCCACGGCGCCCACTCTACGGACCGGCCCCGTGCACGGACGGCGACGACGGGGTGCCCGCTAGGGTGGCCGGCAGGTGTGCCGGGAAGTCTGGTCGGCGGGATCGCACCCGACCCCTCCCCCAGGAGCCGCCCGATGACCACCCCGCACGGATCCACCCGCGTGTTCAGCCGCGGCTCGTGGACCGAGGCCAGCCGGATCGCCGCCGTCCTGCGCAAGGAGACCGTCGGCGGCGTCCTGCTGCTGATCGGCACCGTCATCGCCCTGGTGTGGGCCAACTCGCCGTGGGCGGACTCCTACGAGGCGCTGCGCGACACCCGGGTGGGGCCGGCGTCGCTGCACCTGGACCTCACGCTGGGCACCTGGGCGGCCGACGGCCTGCTGGCGGTCTTCTTCTTCGTCGCCGGGCTGGAGCTCAAGCGCGAGTTCGTCGCCGGTGACCTCCGCGACCCGCGCCGGGCGGCCCTGCCGGTGGCCGCGGCGGTCGGCGGGATGGTGCTGCCCGCGGCGCTCTACACGCTGGTCAACCTCGGCGGCGACGGCGGCCTGCGCGGCTGGGCGATCCCGACGGCGACCGACATCGCGTTCGCCCTCGCCGTCCTGGCGGTGATCAGCACCCACCTGCCGAGCGCGCTGCGGACGTTCCTGCTCACCCTCGCCGTCGTCGACGACCTGCTGGCCATCACGATCATCGCGCTCTTCTACACGTCGTCCCTCGCCGTCGGGTGGCTCGCGCTGGCGCTGGTGCCGCTCGCGGTGTTCGGGTTCCTGGTGCAGAAGCGGGTCCGCTCGTGGTGGCTGCTGCTGCCGCTGGCGCTGCTCACCTGGGTGTTCGTCCACGAGTCGGGCGTGCACGCCACGGTGGCCGGCGTGCTGCTGGCGTTCACGGTCCCGGTGGTGCGCAGCGAGGCGGCCGGCGGACCGGGCGCCGGGCCGGGTCTGGCCGAGCACCTCGAGCACCGGTTCCGCCCGATCTCGGCCGGCGTCGCCGTGCCGGTCTTCGCGTTCTTCGCCGCCGGGGTGACCGTGGGCGGGCTGTCCGGGCTGGTCGAGTCGCTGGGCGACCGGGTCGCGCTCGGCATCGTCGTCGGCCTGGTGGCGGGCAAGGTCGCCGGCATCGTCGGGGCCACCTGGCTGGTCACCCGGTTCACCCGCGCGGAGTTCGCCGACGAGCTGGGCTGGCCGGACCTGGTCGGCATGGCACTGCTCGGCGGCATCGGGTTCACCGTGTCGCTGCTCATCGGCGAGCTGGCCTTCGGGGTGGGCAGCGAGCGCGACGACCACGTGAAGGTCGGCGTGCTGGTCGGCACGCTGCTGTCGGCCCTGCTGGCCACCGTGGTGCTGCGGCTGCGCAACCGCCGCTACCGGCGCATCGAGGCGCTCGAGGCGGTCGACGCCGACCACGACGGGATCCCCGACGTCTACCAGCGCGACCCCGACACGCCCGGCTCCCCCGGGCTGCCCAGGCCTTCCGCCGACGGCTGAACAACGTCGTTGCCGACCCCGGAACCGCGACGTACCGTCGGGGTACACGAGGAGGGAGGTGGTCCGAACAATTGCATGCTTATCGGACTCGTGAGGTGGCTGTCCGCTAGCCGCCGTCCAGATGGGCCGCCCGTTCGGAGTGGAATCCGAACGACGGCATGATCGCCCGTCCGTCGTACGGCGGCGAGCGAGAACCGGACAGTCACCCGACCCCCGGGCTGCCGACACTTGTCCAGTCGGCCCGTGCGCTGCCGCCTCCCGAGGTGGCGCCACGGAGCGGCCCGGGGGTTGTCCGTCCCTGGGCACGGACCGGCCCAGCGCGCTGAGGGGGAGGAACGGCGGCCGTGCAGACCGCTGGGCGTTCCGCGCCGGCCGGCCGCTGGGTCACCGACGCCGTCCGCGCCGCTCCCCCCGACACCGTGGCCGCGCTCCTGCCGGCCCGCTTCCCCGCCTACGCCCGCGTCTTCCACCCCGCCGTCCGCTACGACGGCGACGTCGACGTGCACGTCCGCTGGGACGAGGTGGCCGCCGCCAACGGCAGGCAGGCGCACCGCCTCATGCAGTGGCCCGGCGTCACCGGCTCCTGGGAGTACCTCGGCGAGGCCGACCAGCCCGGGCTGTGGAACGACGCCCCCGCCGAGGGCCACCTGGTCGCGCACGTCGCCCGGGAGCTGGCCACGGTCCTGGGGGACCAGACCACGACGCCGGGCGAGTGCTGGTTCGGCTGGGACGACGGCGGCGCCGCCGACCTGCCCCGGTTGCGCCTCCCCCGCGCCGACCTGCTGCTGACCCGCGGGCCGGTGGAGCGGGCCGCCACCAACTTCGCCCGCGAGCCGCACGAGCAGAGCGCCGCGCTGTGGTGGCCGGCCGACCGCGCCTGGTGCGTCGTCACCGACCCGGCGCTCACCAGCACCTACGTCGGCGCCGGCGTGGCCGCCGTCGACGCGCTCCTGGCCACCCGGCTGGAGGTGGCCCCCGCGGGCCCCGGCGACCCGGTCACGCCCGACAGCGACCCGGTCAACGCGGTCCCGCCGCGGGCCTGAGCTCAGGCGCGCGCGGGCTCGGGCGCGCCGGCGGTCGCGGCGACCACCTCGTCCCACGGCGTGGCGGTCAGGCCGAAGGCCTCGGTGGTCGCCGTCGCGTCGAGGACGTACTCCTGGTCGAACTGGTGCCGCACGTCGACGACCTCGCGCATCACCGGTGAGAACACGCCGGCGGCGCGGAGCACCGGCCACGGGATGCCGCTCACCGGCACCGGCTCCCGGCCCATCGCGCGGGCGAGGTCACCCAGCGCCTGGCGCTGGGAGCGCGGCGGGTTGCTCGGCACGTGCCAGGCCCGGCCCAGGGCCCGCTCGTCGGTGCCGAGGGTCGCCAGCGTGGCGGCGACGTCGGGCAGGTAGGTCCAGCTGCGCGGGACGTCGGGGTCGCCGACCACCCAGGCGCGGCGGCCGCGGCGCAGCGCGGGCAGCTGCCGCACGAGGTGCGACTGCGCGGGCGGGACCTGGGGGCCGACGAAGTCCCCGGCGCGGGCCTCGGTCATCCGGATCCGGCCTGCCTCGTGCGCGGCCAGCGCCTCGCGCCACATGGCCACCCGCACGCGGCCCTTGGTGTCGGTGGCGGCGAGCGGGCTCTCCGGCGTCATCGGTGCGGTGGGCCGGCCGTAGACGTAGAGGTTGGCCATCGTCACCAACACCGCCCCGGTCCGCTCGGCCGCGGTGAGCAGGGCCGCGGCGACCGGGGGCCAGTCGGTGGTCCAACGGTGGTAGGCGGGGTTGACCGCGTTGTAGAGGGCGTCGGCGCCCTCGGTGGCGGCGGTCAGGGCCGCGGCGTCGGCGGCGTCCATCCGGCGGTGCTCGACCGCACCGGTGGAGGTGCCGCCGCTGCGCGACAGCACCCGCACCCGGTGGCCGCGGGCGGCGAGCAGCTCCGCCGTCGTCGTGCCCACCGGGCCCTTGCCGACGATCACGTGCAGTGCCATGCCGAACTCCTCGTCACCTTGGCGAGAGCGGTGCTCTCGATCGAGGACGACGCTCTCGCACCGATCCGGACGATGTCAAGAGCAGTGCTCTCTGTTGTGTGCGGCGCTCTCGTCGGGGAGCATGGCGGGGTGCCCACCGCCCGCGAGCGCGTCCGCGCCGAGCTGACCGCCGAGATCGCCGAGGCCGCTCGACGCCAGCTGGCCGAGGTCGGGGCGGCCGGGCTGTCCCTGCGCGCGGTGGCCCGGGAGCTGGGCATGGCGTCGTCCGCGGTGTACCGCTACTTCCCGAGCCGCGACGACCTGTTGACCCGGCTGATCGTCGACGGCTACGACGCCCTCGGGGAGGCGGCCGAGGCCGCCGACGACCCGGACTCGGCGCCGGAGCGGCGCTGGGCGGCGGTGTGCGCGGCGGTGCGCGGCTGGGCCCGCGCGCACCCGCACGAGTACGCGCTGCTCTACGGCTCCCCCGTGCCCGGCTACACCGCGCCGCGCGACACCGTGCCGGCGGCGTCGCGGGTCAGCGTCCTGCTCGGCCGCGTCCTCGGCGACGCCGCCCGGGCGGGCCGGCTGCACGGCGACGGCGGCCGCGTGCCCGGCCTGCTCGGCGACGCGGCCGTCGAGATCCTGGGCCGGGACGCCCCGGGCATCGACGACGCCGTCCGGGTGCGCGCCCTGCTGGCGTGGAGCGCGCTGTTCGGCACGGTCAGCTTCGAGCTGTTCGGCCACCTCGTCGGGTCGGTCGAGGACGCCGACCGGTACTTCGAGCGCGCGGTGGCCGAGCTGGGCGCGCTGATCGGGCTGACCGCCGACTAGCTAGAGGACCGCCAGCTCGGCCTCGAGGTCGTCGAGCCCCAGCGAGCCCTGCGACAGCGCCGCCATGTGCCAGGCCCTCAGGTCGAAGTCGGCACCGCGCGCCCGCTGGGCCGCCGCCCGGCCGGCCAGCCAGGCGCGCTCGCCCAGCTTGTAGCTGATCGCCTGCCCGGGCAGGCCCAGGTAGCGGATCAGCTCGCTGTCGAGGAACGCCGGGTCGCTGCCCAGGTGCTCGCCGGCGAACGCCCGCGCGAGCTCCGGCGTCCACGGCTGCCCGCGGTGGCCGGCCAGCACGCCCTCGGCGTCGTCGGGGACCGGCAGCCGCAGGTGCATGCCGATGTCGATGACCACCCGGATCGCGCGCAGCTGCTGGGCGTCGAGGTAGCCCATGCGGGCGCCGGGCTCGGTGAGGTACCCGAGCTCGTCCATGAGCCGCTCGGCGTAGAGCGCCCAGCCCTCCACGTTGCCGCTGACCGAGCCCAGCGACGTCTGGTAGGTCGACAGGTCGCCGGAGACGTAGGCCCACTGCGCCAGCTGCAGGTGGTGGCCGGGGACGCCCTCGTGGTACCAGATCGAGACCAGGTCCCAGAGCGGGAAGCGCTCGCGGCCGAGGGTCGGCAGCCAGGTGCGGCCCGGCCGGGAGAAGTCCTGCGCCGGGCGGGTGTAGTAGGGCGCCGCCGCGCTGCCGGGCGGCGCGATCATCGCCTCGACCCGGCGGACCGGCTCGGCGAGGTCGAAGTGCGTGCCGTCGAGGGCGGCGATCGCCTCGTCCATCATCGCCTGCAGCCGCTGCCGGATCGCCTCGACGCCGTCGACGGCGGGGCCGTGCTCGTCGAGCCAGGCCATCGCCTCCTTCGGCGAGGACCCCGGCCGCAGCGCCCGCGCCTCGGCCCGCTGCTCGGCCAGCAGCCGCCGGTGCTCGGCCCAGCCCCACGCGTAGGCCTCCTCCAGGCCCTGCCCCACGCCGAGGTCCGAGCCGTTCCACCGGCGGGCGGCGACGGCGTAGCGGTCCCGGCCGACGGCGTCCGGCGTGCCCTCGGCGCGCGGGAGGTACTCGTCGCGCAGGAAGTCGCGCACCTCGGCCACCGCGGCGTCGGCCGCGCGGGCGGCGGCGTCGAGGTCGCCGCGCACGGCGTCGGGGCCGGAGGCGGCCAGCCCGCCGAAGAACGGCCCGGACAGCCACTCGCCGAGCTGGCCGACGACGGTGGACACCTGCCGCGGGGCCACGAACAGCCCGCGGCGGGCGCCCTCGCGCAGGGTGTCGAGGTAGCCGCGGTAGGCCCTGGGCACCCGGGCCATCCGGCGGGCGACCACGCCCCAGTCGTCGTCGGTCGCCGTCGGCATGAGCAGGAAGACCTGGCGGATCGAGTGGACCGGGCTGAACAGGTTCGACAGCGCGCGGAAGCCCTCGCCGGTCTCGTGCGCGGCCAGCTCGGCGCCGAGCCGCTCGCGCAGCAGGCGGGCGCAGCGGCGCTCGATCGGGTCCTCGCCCAGCGCGGGGTCGGCGGCGAGGACGGCGTCGAGCTCGGCCAGCGTGGCGCGGCTGAGCTCGGCCTCGGCCTCCAGGCCGGCCGGGCTGGGGTCGGGCAGCCGGTCGTCGCCGGGCCGGGTGCCCAGCGACGTCGCGACGATCGGGTCGAGGTCGCAGACGGCGTCGACGTAGCGGTCGGCGACCTCGCGGGGAGTGCCTCCCGGGGCGGTCACCGCAGGCGCTCCAGCCGTGCCGACATCGTGGGCCGCAGCGGGGTGTCCGCCCCGGCGCGGTCGACGGCGTACATGAGTGTCCCGTCGACGATGCCGTACAGCCGCACGGCGCGGGTGGTGTCCGGCGCGTCCTGGGTCCGCGCGACGACGTCGGTGGTGAGCTCCCAGCTCGTCGTCGTGCGGGCGCGGCCGACGTACAGCTCGAGCACGCCCTCGGCGCTGGTCACCAGCAGCTCGACGTCGTCCTCGCCGCGCGGCCGCCAGAAGCCGGACTCGCGGGACGCGGGGCCCTCCACCCGGCCGTCGTCGCCGATCAACCAGGTGCGCGACTCGTAGGCGAGGAAGTCGCGCCCGTCGTGGGCGAAGCGGATCCACTGGCCGAAGCGCCGGTCACCGGCGTCCCCGCCGGCGAGGACACCCTCGCCGTGCCACTCCCCCAGCAGCGGCAGCACCGAGAGCAGGGCGTGCGCCACCTCGGGGCCCTCACGGACGTCGACGGTGTCGGCGACGGGCAGTTCGGTCGGGCCGGTCACCGGCCGGCGTCCCGGGGAGGCATGCCCGCCACCGTAGTCCGGCGGCGGCCTGCCCTCCTGCGCCGGTCAGCGCCCGCGGCCGGGGCGGCCCGGGGACGACGGCGGCACGCGGCGGGACCGCTCGGCCGGCCGCCGGGCCAGCCGCCGCGCGGCGAGGCCGCAGGCGAGCGCCAGGAGCACGGCGAGCGCGACGAGGACCCAGGCGGCGACCACGACGCCACGGTAGGCAGCCGCCCGGCGCTGCGCCGCGGGACCCGCCGCCGCGGGGAGGATGAGACGTGCCGTTCACGGGAAGCCACCCCGCCGCGGTGCTGCCCCTGCTGCGGACCGGCCTGCCCGCCTCCGCGCTCGTCGCGGGGAGCCTCGCCCCCGACCTGCTCTTCCACCCGCCGGTCGACACCGGCGTGCGCACCCACACCGCCCTCGCCGTCGTGAGCACCGACGTCGTGCTGGGCAGGCTGCTGTGGGCGCTGTGGCACGGCCTGCTGTCCCGGCCGGCGCGCTGGTCCTGCTGGTCTGGCTGGTGTGGTGGTGGCGGCGCACGCCCGCCGGGCCGGCGGCGGCGCACCCGCGGTGGTGGCTGCCGTGGGCCGTGCTCGCGGGTGCGTCGGGGGTCGCGGGGGCGGTCGTGGCCGCGGGAGCACCCGACGTCCGGTCGGCCGGGGGCGCCGCGGCCTTCACCGGCGGCGGCGCGGCGCTCGGCGCCGCCGTCCTGCTCGCCCTGGCCTGCACCGTCCGCGGACGCGACAGCGCCCCTCTCGGCCGAGGCCGAGAGGGGCGCTGAACCGGTCCCCTGCAGGGTCCCGCCGCGAGCCCGTGAGTGGCGGGGGGCAGGGGGTCCCTCTCAGTCGAGGACGACGGTGGTCTCCGTCAGGCCGACCTCGGCCTCCACGACGCGCTCACCGCGGCCGGCGGGGGCCAGCGAGCGCAGCTTCCACGTGCCCGGGGCGGCGAAGAAGCGGAACTCGCCCTCCGGGCTGGTCACCACCTCGGCGGTGAACTCGTCGGTGGCGTCGAGCAGCCGGACGTAGGCCCCGGCCACCGGCGCGCCGTCGTGCCACACCTGGCCCTGGATCACCGTCTGGGTGTCGAGGTCGATACCGGCGAGGGCACCGCCCTGCTTCGGGGCGCCGCACATGCTCAGGCCCCCTTCTCGATCGGGACACCGACCAGCGAGCCGTACTCGGTCCACGAGCCGTCGTAGTTCTTGACGTTCTGCTGGCCGAGCAGCTCGCGCAGCACGAACCAGGTGTGGCTCGAGCGCTCGCCGATCCGGCAGTAGGCGATGGTGTCCTTGGACTCGTCCAGGCCGGCGTCGGCGTAGAGCTTGCGCAGCTCGTCGTCGCTCTTGAAGGTGCCGTCCTCGTTGGCCGCCTTGCTCCACGGCACGTTCACCGCGGTCGGGATGTGGCCGGGACGCTGCGCACCCTCCTGCGGCAGGTGGGCGGGGGCGACCAGCTTGCCGGCGAACTCGTCGGGCGAGCGGACGTCGACCAGGTTCTGCTGGCCGATCGCGGCCACGACCTCGTCGCGGAAGGCGCGGATGGAGGTGTCGGGCTCCTGGGCCCGGTACTGGGTGGCCGGGCGCTCGACGGCGTCGGAGGACAGCGGGCGGCTGTCGAGCTCCCACTTCTTGCGGCCGCCGTCGAGGAGCTTGACCTGGTCGTGGCCGTAGAGCTTGAAGTACCAGTAGGCGTAGGCGGCGAACCAGTTGTTGTTGCCGCCGTAGAGGACGACGGTGTCGTCGTTGCCGATGCCCTTGGCGGACAGCAGCTCCTCGAACTGGTCCTTGCTGACGAAGTCGCGGCGCAGGGGGTCCTGCAGGTCCTTCTTCCAGTCCAGCTTGACCGCGCCCTCGATGTGGCCCTTGTCGTAGGCGCTGGTGTCCTCGTCGACCTCGACGAAGACGATGCCGGGGGCGCCGATGTTCTCCTGCGCCCAGTCGGCGGTGACGAGCACGTCGTTGCGGCTCATGGGGGATCTCCTCCCAGTGGTGGGTGTGCGGACGGTCAGGCGGTGCGGGCGGGACGGGCCCGCCGGACGGTCAGGTACAGCTCGCAGCCGAGGCAGAAGCCGGTGGCCGCGTTGAGCAGGGCCGCGACGAGGGCGAGCCCGGTGGCGACGGCGCCGAGCACCGGCGCACCGAGCAGGTACCCCGCCGCGCCGACGCCGGCGAACACGAACCCGACGAACTGGGCGAAGCGCACCGGCGCCTCGGGCTCGCGCTCCCGCGCCGGCCCCAGCCGGGGGGCGACCAGGGTGCGGAACAGCACCGCGTACGGCGCGTACCGCAGGCCGGCGGCGGCGCCCACGGCGAAGACGACCGCCTGGACGGCGGCCAGCTCCCCGCTCGCGGTCAGCAGGACGACGGCCAGGACGGCGCTGGTGACCCACGCGGCGGAGCGCGGGCCGCGCACGTCGACCGTACGGGCAGGACTCAGGGACATCGACGAGGCTCTCCGGACGGCGGTCAGGGCACGTCTGGGCGGAGCGGGACCGCCCTCAGGAGGCGCGACACAGGCAGCTGCCGACGCGGCACAGGTCCACTGTGCGGCGCGAGGTCAGCAGGGTGCCCACGCGGGCAGGGTAGCCGATCACGACCGGGCCCCCGTGTGCGCCTCCACCAGGGCGGTGAGCTCCTCCGGGCGCGGCGCGCCGCTGCTGCGGCCCAGCAGCCGGCCGGCCCGGTCCAGGTAGAACAGCGTCGGGGTGCGCCGGACGTCGAGCGCGCGGACCGCCTCGAGGGAGCTCTCGGCGTCGACGTGCACGTAGGCCAGGCCCGGCCGGGTGGCCTGCAGGTGCTGCAGCCGCGCGCGGGTGGTGCGGCACGGCCCGCAGAACGCGGTGGAGAACTGGACGACGGTCAGGTCCGCCTCGCCCGGCCGCACGCCGAGCCCCTCGAGGACCGCGGTCGGTCCGTCCACGGGCTCCTCCTCCGTCCTGAGCCGGCCGTCGCGGGTGCGCAGCCACCAGGCCGCCGCGGCGGTCAGCACGAGCGCCACGGCGAGCACCACGAGGCCGGTCCCGCTCATCCCCCGCACCAACCCGACCGGTCCGGTGCGCATTCCCGGGGCGGCTCAGGGCGCGCGCAGCACCGTGTCGGTGGCCTCGGCGGTCACCTCCACGCCGGCGTCGGCCGGGCGCAGGCCGGTCAGCCGCAGCCCGAACGGCAGCTCGACCGGGTAGCGGAGGTCGAGCAGGTCGCTCGCCCGGTCGACGACGAACCCGGGCACGTCGACGCCGGCCGCGTCGGCCTCCTCGACGTCGACCACGAGGTCCTCGCCGTCCAGCGACACCGTGCCCGCGGCGGTGAGCGGGACGGTGTACCCGAGCACCTCCACGGTCCGGGTGACGCGCAGCCCGTCGCCCTCGCGGGCCACGGTGGTGTCGCCGCCGAGCTGCTGGGCGAGCAGCGCGTAGGACAGCGTCGCCGTGCCGTCGACCCGGTCCACCGGCACCTCGCGCACCGACCCCGACACCGCGTCGGGCAGCGGCACGTGCGCCCCGCGCAGCCGGACGTCGGCGGTGGTCCCCTCCGGCTGCCCCAGCTCGGCGGCGGTCAGCGAGATGCGGACGTCGTCGTAGGTGCCCGACACCGCCTGGGTGAGGAACGGCCAGCCCCGGACGTCGACGTCGGGCGTCCCGGCGAGCCCGCCGGCGTCGCGCAGCGCCTCGGCGACCCGGTCCTCGGCGACGCCCTCGGCGACCGGGTCGGCCACCAGCGCGAGCACGACGAGCAGGGCGGGGACGACGAGCAGGGCGCGCACGGGTGCGACCGGCCTCAGACCGCGGCGAGGGCGAGCAGCACCGGCGCGCACACGGCCAGCGGCAGCACCGCCTCGACCACGACCCTGGCGACGGCGGCGCCGCGGCGCCGCTCCCCGCCGCCGCCCACCGCGAACGAGGCGGCGGTCCCCGCCAGCCCGGCGACCAGGCCGAGCACCAGGCCGACGGCGACGGCGCCGACGACGTCGGCGGTCGCGCCGGTGCCGCGCCCGAGCAGCGTGACGACGACCCCGGTCACCACGGCGAGCAGCAGCGCCGGCACGCCGCGGTCGGCGCCGGCGGCCACCGCGGGACGGGGCAGCACGGCGTCGACGAGGTGCGCGACGACCAGGGCGGCGCCGGCGGCCAGCAGCGGCGAGGCGGCGCGGTCGCCGTCGTCGCCGGCGACGTCGGGCAGCAGCAGGAGCGCCAGCGCGCAGACGGCGGACACCAGCACCGCCTCGCTGCCCAGCGAGCCGACGACGTCGGTGCGCGGCGGCCGGCGCAGCATCTGGTGCAGCACCGCGACGATCAGCGCGGGCCCCGCGACCGCGAGCAGCAGGCCCGGGCCGGGCCGGTCCCCGTCGCCGGCGAGCAGGTCCACGGCCAGGTCGGCGCCGACGGCGGCGCCGGCCCCGACCACCGCGACGCCCGCGGCCCCGGCCGGCGCCGTGGCGCGCACCCAGCCCGCGACCAGGAGGGCCTGCAGCACGAGGACGGCGACCAGCCGCCCCCGCTCCCCCAGCAGGTCCGGCGCGAGCAGCACCGCGGCCACGGCCGCGCCGGTGACGACGGCCGCGGCGGCGTGCCGCGCGCGGGTGGCCGGCGGGGAGTCCAGCGCCGTGGTCACGTCCCCTCCTGCCCGGGACCGCCCGGCGACCCCGTCGGCGCCGGCACCTCCCGCTCGCCCCCGATCGTCGCAGACGCCCAGCGCCCGACGCGCTCGACGAGCGGAGCGGTGAGGGCGCTCTCGGCGTGTCCGAAGCCGGGGACCACCCACGCGGTCGCCGTCGGGCCGGCCGCCCGCGCCAGCGCGCGGGCGTGCTCGAGCGGGAAGTAGGCGTCGCGGTCGCCGTGCACGAGCAGCAGCGGCGTCGGGGCGATCCGGGAGACCGCCTCCAGCGGCGACGAGGGCACGGTCTCCCACGGCGGCGCCAGGCGGACGCCGAGCAGGCGCGCGCCGGCCCGCCGGCCGAGCGTCGTCTCCAGCAGCCAGTGCACGCGGCGCATGGGCGGGGTGTCGCGGACGTACCAGCGGCTGACCGCGCTGACGGCGACCACCGCGTCGGGCCGGTGCCGGCCGAGCGCCGCCTGCCGCAGCACCGCGCCCCCGCCCATCGACAGCCCGAGGGTGACCACCGCGCCCGCGCCGTCGTCCCGCGCGGCGGCCACCGCCGCGTCGACGTCGCGCAGCTCGTCGTCGCCCCCGGCCCCCGTGCCGCCGCCGGAGCGGCCGTGCCCGCGGAAGTCCAGGGCGCGCACCTCGCCGAACCGGGACAGCCAGCCGGCCATCCGCCGGAACGGCGGGTACGCGGTGGAGTTGGTGAACCCGTGCGCCACGACGAAGGCCAGGTCGGTCACCGGCCCGGAGGCCGGGACGACGAGACCCTCGAGCCGCACGCCGTCCTCGGTGGGGACCGTCACCGGACGCGCTCGGCCGACCTCGGAGGGGACGGGACGCACGTCGGCTATCCTGCGGTCTCGGTTCGACAGCGCCGTCGACGCCCTCCCCGAGGAGACGACATGCGACTCGTGCTCATGACCGCGGCGCGTCAGGCCACGACCGAGGTGCTGCCCGCGCTGGGGCTGCTCGGCCACCAGGTCCGCGTCGTGGCCCCCGAGCTGTCGAGCCTGCTCGACGGCGACTCCGGCGACGTCGTGCTCGTCGACGCCCGCCACGACCTCATCCAGGCCCGCACGCTGTGCAGCCTGCTGTCCTCGACCGGGGTGGCCTCCGCCCTGGTCGCGGTCCTCTCCGAGGGCGGGCTGGTCGCGCTCTCGGCCGACTGGGGCGTCGACGACGTCCTGCTCGACACCGCCGGCCCGGCCGAGGTCGACGCGCGGCTGAAGTGGGCCACCGCCCGCCGGCTCGCCGCGACCACCCCGGCCGACGGCGCCGACGGCGGCGTCACCCAGGCCGGCGAGCTGGTCATCGACGAGCACAGCTACTCGGCGAAGCTGCGCGGCCGCCCGCTCGACCTCACCTACAAGGAGTTCGAGCTCCTCAAGTACCTCGCCCAGCACCCCGGCCGGGTGTTCTCCCGCGCGCAGCTGCTGCAGGAGATCTGGGGCTACGACTACTTCGGCGGCACCCGCACGGTCGACGTCCACGTGCGGCGGCTGCGCGCCAAGCTCGGCACCGAGCACGAGGCGCTGATCGGCACCGTCCGCAACGTCGGCTACAAGCTCGACCAGCAGGTGGCCGACGCGACCGCCGCGGCCGCCCGCGCCGAGGCCGAGCGGTCGGCGAACACGGTGGCCGACGCCTCCCCCACCACCGCCCCGCTGCTCTGAGCGCCGCTGCCGTCTCCGACTCCGCCGGGCTCGACCCCGCGCGGACCGCTGCCGTCCTCGCGCTGCTGCGGGCGGCCGCGGTGGCCGACGGCGTGCGGCCGCTGTCGGAGGAGGCCGAGCTGCGGCTGCAGCACGGCGGCCCGCCCGGCGGCCGGGACGTCGTCGCCACCGACGACGGCGGCGCGCTCACCGGCTACGCCCGGCTCGAGCTCGGCGACGGCAGCGGGGACGCCGAGGGCGAGCTCGTCGTCGCGCCCGCGGCCCGGGAGCGCGGGGTGGGCGGCGCGCTGCTGACCCGGCTCGAGGAGCTCGCCGCCGGCCGGCCGCTGCGGGTCTGGGCGCACGGCGACCTGCCGGCCGCCACCGCGCTGGCCGCCGCCCGCGGCTACACCCGGGCCCGGGTGCTGCTGCAGATGCGCCGCCCGCTCACCGACGCCGACCTGGACGCGCCCGCCCCGCTGCCGCCGGACGTGTCGGTGGCCGCCTTCCGCCCCGGCCGGGACGAGGCGGCCTGGCTGCGCCTGAACGCGCGGGCCTTCGCCGCCCACCCCGAGCAGGGCGCCTGGACGCCGGAGGACCTGCGGCTGCGCGAGGCCGAGCCCTGGTTCGACCCGGCCGGCTTCCTGCTCGCCTGGCGCGGCGACCCCGACGCCGGCGGCACGCTGCTCGGCGCGCACTGGACGAAGGTGCACCCGCCCGGTGACGCCGGCCCGGACGCCGTCGGCGAGGTGTACGTGCTGGGCATCGACCCCGACGCCCAGGGGCTCGGGCTGGGCCGGGCGCTGACCGGGCGCGGCCTGGCGCACCTGCGCGCCCGCGGCCTGGACGAGGTGCTCCTCTACACCGAGGAGGACAACACCGCGGCGGTCACGCTCTACGGGCGCACCGGCTTCACGCGGTACGCCGTCGACGTCTCCTGGCGGCGCCTCCCCTGAGTCCGGGATACGAGGCGCAAACGTCCCTTTGTGCCGCACCGGACGTGTCCGCCGCCACCCGAATCGCCCTGGTTCACCTGCCGGACGTGACGTCGTCCTCACCCGGTCGGGAAAGGCTCCACCGGCGTTCACCGGGCGTTCATCGAGCGACCCGGGACCGGCCACCTGCGCTGCCTACCGTCCCGTTCCGTTGGTCCTCCCCTGCCCGGCAACGAGGTCCGGGCACCTCCGGAAAGGCACTGGCTTGAAGCTCAGCACCCGGTCGCGCGCCGTCGTCCTCAGCACGGCGCTGGCCAGCACCCTCACGCTCGCCGCGTGCGGGGCCGCCAACGAGTCGGACAGCTCCTCGGGCGGCAGCGACAGCGGCAGCGGCGCGAGCGCCGCCGAGCTCAGCGGCGACCTCGTCGGCGCCGGCGCCAGCAGCCAGCAGGCGGCCATGGAGGCCTGGCAGGCCGGCTTCGAGGGCGAGTACCCCGACGTCCAGTTCAGCTACGACCCGGCCGGCTCCGGCGCGGGCCGCGAGCAGTTCATCGAGGGCCGGGCCGACTTCGCCGGCTCCGACGCCGCGCTGGACGACGAGGAGCTGGCCGCCGCGCAGGAGCGCTGCGGCGGCGGCGAGGTCTTCGAGCTGCCGAACTACATCTCGCCGATCGCGGTCGTCTTCAACCTCGAGGGCGTCGACTCGCTCGACCTCACGCCCGACGTGATCGCCCGCATCTTCACCGGCCAGATCACCACCTGGAACGACCCGGCGATCGCCGAGGCCAACCCGGACGCCCAGCTGCCCGACACGGCGATCACCCCCGTGCACCGCGCCGACGACTCGGGCACCACGGACAACTTCACCGACTACCTGTTCCAGACCGCCGGTGACGTGTGGACCTCGGAACCCGACGGCGTGTGGCCGCTGCCCGGTGGCGAGGCCGCCAGCGGCACCTCCGGCGTCATCGGCGTCGTCGAGAGCACGGCCGGCGCCGTCACCTACGCCGACGCCAGCCGCGCCGGTGACCTGGGTGTCGCCAGCGTCGCCGTCGGCGAGGAGTTCGTCGCCCCGTCGGCCGAGGCCGCCGCGGCCGTCGTCGAGAACTCCCCGGCCGTGGAGGGCCGCGGCCAGTACGACTTCGCCATCGAGCTCAACCGGCAGACCGAGGGCACCGGCGAGTACCCGGTCGTCCTGGTCAGCTACCACGTGGGCTGCGTCCAGTACGACGACCAGGCGACCGCCGACAACGTCAAGGCCTTCATGTCCTACGTGATCAGCGAGGACGGCCAGCAGGCCGCGGCCGACAACGCCGGCAACGCGCCGATCTCCGACACCCTGCGCGAGCAGGCCCAGACCGCGGTGGACGCGATCACCGCCGGCTGACCGGAGCACCATCAACGGTGGCCCGGGGCGTCGCTGACGCCCCGGGCCACCGCCCCGCCCGGAGACGGGCTCCCCGCACCACCGATCGACCTCGGAGCAACGGTGACCGCCACGAAGGCCCCGACCCCACCCCCGTCGCAGCAGCGCGTCGTGCGCCGGGCGGGGGACCGCATCTTCGCCGGCAGCGCCAAGAGCTCCGGCATCTTCATCCTGCTGGTGCTCGCCGGCGTGGCCGTCTTCCTCATCAGCGAGGCGATCCCCGCCCTCACCGCGCCGGCGGCGGACATCCCCGGTGGCGAGGGCCTCGGCTCCTACATCGCCCCGCTCATCGTCGGGACCCTGCTCGGCGCCGTCCTCGCGCTGGTCGTGGCCACGCCGCTCGCCGTGGGCATCGCGCTCTTCGTCACCTACTACGCGCCCCGCCGGATCGCGGCCGGCCTCGGCTACGTGATCGACCTGCTCGCGGCCATCCCCAGCGTCGTCTACGGCTTCTGGGGGCTCGCGGTCCTCGCGCCGGCCCTGGTCCCGTTCCACCAGTGGGCCGCCGACGACCTGGGCTGGCTCCCGATCTTCGCCGGCCCGGCCTCCGCCAGCGGCCGCACGATGTTCACCGTCGGCCTGGTGCTCGCGGTCATGATCCTGCCGATCATCTCGGCCATCTCCCGCGAGGTCTTCAGCCAGGCCCCGGCCCTGCACCGCGAGGCCGCGCTCGCCCTCGGCGCGACGCGCTGGGAGATGATCAAGATGGCGGTGCTGCCCTACGGCAAGTCCGGCGTCATCGCCGGGGCGATGCTGGGGCTGGGCCGCGCGCTCGGCGAGACCATGGCAGTCGCCATCGTGCTGTCGGGCGGCGCCGGCGCCACGCTCAACCTGATCAGCAGCTCGAACCCCTCGACGATCGCGTCCAACATCGCCCTGAGCTTCCCCGAGGCCACCGGCCTGGGGATCAACACCCTGATCGCCAGCGGCCTGGTGCTGTTCGTCATCACCCTCGCGGTCAACATGCTCGCCCGCTGGATCGTCAACCGGCGCGCCGACTTCTCCGGAGCCAACTGATGAGCACCTCCACGCAGTCGACGCTGCAGGTCGCCCCGGACCCGTCCGGCCCGGTCCCGCGCCGCTCCCGCCTCCCCCGGTTCGCCCCGCTCGGGCTCTACGCGGCCGGCATCGCCGTCGGGGCGCTCCTGTCGGCGCTCACCGGGTTCAGCATCGCCTTGACGGTGATCTACGGTGCGGTCCTGGGCACGCTGGCGGTGTACGTCGGGTCCCGGGTGGTCGAGGGACGGCGCAAGGCCAGCGACCGGCTGGTCACCTCGCTGGTGACCACGGCCTTCGCGATCGCGATGATCCCGCTGGTGTCGCTGGTCTACACGGTGCTCGAGAAGGGCCTGGCCCGCTTCGACGCCATGTTCTTCACCAACTCGATGTACCGGGTCGTGGGTGAGGGCGGCGGCGCCTACCACGCCATCCTCGGCACGCTGATCATCACCGCCATCACCGCGGTGATCTCGGTGCCGATCGGCCTGCTGACCGCCATCTACCTCGTCGAGTACGGCACCGGCCGGTTGAAGCGGGCGATCACCTTCTTCGTCGACGTCATGACCGGCATCCCGTCGATCGTCGCCGGCCTGTTCGCCTTCGCCCTGTTCACGCTGCTGTTCGGCAACGACGTCCGGCTCGGCCTCATGGGGTCCGCGGCCCTCTCGGTGCTCATGATCCCGGTCGTCGTCCGCTCCTGCGAGGAGGTCCTCAAGCTCGTCCCCAACGAGCTGCGCGAGGCCAGCTACGCCCTGGGCGTGCCCAAGTGGCGGACGATCATGAAGGTCGTCCTGCCGACCGCCGTCGCCGGCCTCGGCACCGGCATCACCCTCGCCGTGGCCCGCGTCGTGGGCGAGACCGCGCCGCTGCTCATCACCGTCGGCCTGATCACCGGCACCAACCTGAACCCGTTCGACGGGCGGATGGCGACGCTCCCGGTGTTCGCCTACTACCAGCTCACGCAGCCGGGTACCGACACCCAGGCGTTCCTCGACCGGGCCTGGACGGCGGCACTCGTCCTCATCATCCTGGTGATGGTCCTCAACGTCGTGGCCCGCCTGATCAGCCGTTTCTTCGCCCCCAAGACCGGTCGCTGACCGACCCCCCGACCCGGAGGATCCCCCCGTGGCCAAGCGCATCGAGGTCTCCGACCTCAACATCTACTACGGCAACTTCCTCGCCGTGGAGGGCGTGAACGTCTCCATCGAGCCGCGCAGCATCACCGCGCTGATCGGGCCGTCGGGCTGCGGGAAGTCGACCTTCCTGCGCTCGCTCAACCGCATGCACGAGGTCATCCCCGGCGCCCGCGTCGAGGGCAAGGTCGTCATGGACGGCCAGGACCTCTACGGCGCCGACACCGACCCGGTCGACGTCCGCCGGCAGATCGGCATGGTCTTCCAGCGGCCCAACCCGTTCCCGACGATGTCGATCTACGACAACGTCATCGCCGGCAACCGGCTCAACAACAAGCGGATGAAGAAGTCCGAGACCGACGAGCTGGTCGAGCGCTCGCTGCGCGGCGCCAACCTGTGGGACGAGGTCAAGGACCGGCTGGGCCGTCCCGGATCGGGCCTGTCGGGCGGTCAGCAGCAGCGGCTGTGCATCGCCCGGGCGATCGCCGTCGAGCCCGACGTGCTGCTCATGGACGAGCCCTGCTCCGCCCTGGACCCGATCTCCACGCTGGCCATCGAGGACCTGATGACCGAGCTCAAGGAGCGGTTCACCATCGTGATCGTCACGCACAACATGCAGCAGGCGGCGCGGGTGAGCCAGTCCACCGGCTTCTTCAACCTCAACGGCGTGGGTCAGCCCGGCCGGCTGATCGAGTTCAACCCGACCGAGAAGATCTTCAGCAACCCCGACCAGAAGGCGACCGAGGACTACATCTCCGGCCGCTTCGGGTGACGCTCCCTGCTCCGTCCACGGGCCCGGTCAGCTGCTGACCGGGCCCGCGGCCGTTCGGCAGCCGGATCCGGCCCTGCGCCCGCTCCTGCTCTGCCCCCGAAGCGGACAGAGCACGAGTCCGCCCACGGCCACTCCTTCGGCCCTCGCTCGTGCTCTGCCCCGTGGGACGGGGCAGAGCACGAGCGACTGCCCGGGGTCCCGCCCGGCGGGGCGCCCCGGTCAGCAGCTGACGGGCGTGGCGGGGGCAGCCGTCGTGGCGGGCGCCGCGGACGTCTCCGGCGCCGGCGCGGCGACCGCGGCGGGCGCCGGGGCGGGGGCCACCTGCACCGGGACGACGCCGGTGTAACCCGGGCCGAGGACCAGCTGCACGGTGTCGCCGATGGCGTCGCTGGGCTGCAGGACCGCGCCGGGGACGGCGGCGGCCACGGTGCGCGCCTGCTCGACCACCCCGGGGCCGTGCCGGACGACGGTCTGGTTGACCGTGCCGCGCTCGTTGCCGACCTGGCCCACGGCGAAGCCCTGCCGGCGCAGCAGGTCCGCCACGGTCGAGGCCAGCCCGGTAGTGGCGGTGCCGTTGAGGACGTCGACGGTCACGGCGGCCGGCGCCACGGTCAGCGGCTGGGCGGCCGGGCTCGCGGCGGGCTGCTCGGCACCGGTGGCCCCCGCGGCGGGGTCGGCCGCCGGGGTGCCGGCGGCCGCCGCGGCCGGGTCCGCGGGAGCGGTCGCCGCCGCGGCGACCGGGGCGGCCAGCTCGGCGGGCACGGTGCTGTCCTCGATGACGTCGTCGAACAGCGCGCGGGTGGCCGCGCCGTCGAGCAGCACGTAGGCCTGGTCGCTGCCGGCGGGCACGTAGCCGACCTGCGCCACCGGCAGGCTCGCCCGCTGGACGGCGTCGCCCTCGAGGTCGCCCAGCGCCGAGGCCAGCGTGCGGAGGTCGCCGAGCGTCGTCTGCTCGTCGACGGTGAGCGCGTCGGCGGACCGCGTGAGGAACCTGGTGAGGTCGTAGGTGTCGGTCAGCGTCCCGACGGTCATCGCCGAGCGCAGCGTGGCCGACAGCAGCAGCTGCGTGCGCTCGGCCGCGGCGACCCCGGTGACGTCGGAGCCGGCGTCACCGGGCGCCAGGTAGCGGCCGACCTGCACCCCGGTCAGCTCCGACGTGCCGGCCGGCAGCGGCGCGGCGGAGGCGGCGCCGGCGGGACCGGCGGTGGGCAGGCAGACGCTGACCCCGCCGACGGCGTCGACCATCGCCGGGAGGCGGCCGAGGTCGACGGCGAGGTAGTGGTCGACGCGCAGCCCGGACAGCTGCTGCACCGCGCGGACCATGCACGCGGGCCCGCCGGCCAGCAGCGACGCGGCGAACGCCTCGGAGACGGGCTCGCGGGCGGCGCCGTCGTCGGTCCGGCAGGCGGGGGTGTCGACCCACGCCGTCGGGGGGACGCTGACCAGGACGGCGCGCTGCTCGTCCGCGGCGACGTGCACGAGCAGCGTGGTGACCGAGGCCGGCCCGGCGGTACCGGGGAGGTCGGTGCCGACCACGAGGTAGGTGGTCGACCCGTCCTGCAGCTGCGGGGCGATCACCTCCGGCCCCTCGGGGGCGAGAGCGGCGACGCGGGCGATGCTGCGGTCGACGTAGGCGTAGAGGCCGGCGTGGTAGCCGACCACGAGACCGATCAGCACGCCGAGGACCACGGCGGCGCGGACCAGCCGGCGGCGGCCGGGGCTGCGCGGCGGGCGCGGGGCCGCGGGCCGGCGGGTGCTCCCGGCGCCGGACACCGCCGGGCCGTCGAGGCCGGGGATCGGCGGGTGCGCGGGGCGGCCGGGAAGCGGCGGCACCGGGCGGGAGTACTGGACGCCGGCCGGCGGCGTGCCGGGCAGCGGCGGGACGGGCGCCGAGTGGTGGACGCCCACGGGCGTCCCCGGCAGCGGCGGGACCGGGCGGGAGTGCTGCACGCCGGCCGGCGGCGTCACCGAGGCGGGGCGCTGGACGCCCCTCGGCGGGGTGCCGGGCAGCGGCGGGACCGGACGGGAGTGCTGGACGCCGGCCGGCGCGGCGGGGACCGGGGGCAGCCCGCGACGGGGCTCCTCGGGCGCGGCCGCTGAGGACGCGGCGGCCGCTCCGGGTACGGGCGGCTTCGGCCCGCGGTGCGGGGGCAGCGACTCACCGGGCTCGAGCGGGATGGGCACCTCGCCGGTGCGGCGCGCGGCGCGGCGGCCGGTGGCCCCGCCCTGGCGGGCGAGCAACTGCTCGACGGTCACCGGCCCCGGCGCGTCACCGCGCGCGGCCCGGTCGTCCCCCCGCTCGTCCCGCACCGCTGTCGATCCCATCGTCGTGGCCCGTGCCGTCGCACACCGCACGCGCGGCAGTACTCAACGATACGGGCGGAAGCGGCCGTCGACCGGTTGCACGCGGCGTGACCCGCCGGGCGGGTCGCGTTTGCGCAGGCCACGAACGAGGGAGCGGCGGTCGGCGGACGGGCGGCGCCCGGCGCGCGGACGTAGCGTCGGCGCGTGCGGCTGCCCTCGATCCCCGGTCCCTCCGACGTCTTCTCCGCCGTCGAGAGCCTGCGTGACGGCGTCGCCGAGGCGCTCGCCCTCGTGCCCCGGGTGGCCGCGGCGGTCGGGCGGCTCGAGGGGCTGCTGGACCGCGTCGACGCCGTCGTGGACCGCGCGGAGGGCCTGGTCGGCCGGGCCGACGGCGCGGTGACCGCCCTGGACTCCACCCGGCAGCGCGCCGACGAGCTGGTCGCCGGCGCGGGGTCGACGCTGCAGGCGGCCGACGCCGCGATCACCGCGGTCGGCGGCACGCAGCGGAAGGCCGACGCCGCGATCACCGCGGTCGGCGGCACGCAGCGGAAGGCCGACGCCGCGATCGGCGCAGTCGAGGGCACCCAGCGCCGCGCGGACGCCGTGATCGGCGCCGTCGAGCAGACCCAGTCCCGCGCCGACGCCGCGATCGGCGCCGTCGAGGGCACGCAGGCCCGCGCCGACCGCGCGATCGAGGCGGTCGGCGGCACCCAGCAGCGGGCCGACGACGCCATCGCGGCCGTGGGCACCACCATCGAGCGGGCGCAGGGCGCCGTCGGGCGGGCCGAGGGCGCGGTCGACCGCGCCGAGGGCACGCTCGGGCGGGCGGACGGCGCCGTCGCGGCCGCCGAGGGGCTGGTCGGGCGGATCGACCCGCTCCTGGCCGGCTACGAGGAGCCGCTGACGCGGCTGGCGCCGTCGGTGCGGCGGCTGGCCGAGACGCTGGACCCGCACGAGGTGGAGGCGCTGGTCCGGCTGGTCGACCGGCTGCCGGAGCTCGTCACGCACCTCGACGAGACGATGCTGCCGGTGCTGGAGTCGCTGGGCGACGTCGGCAGCGACGTCCACGACCTGGTCGACACGATGCAGGACATCCGTGAGGTGGTGAAGGGCTTCCCCGGCTCCAAGCTGTTCCGCCGGCGCGGCCGCGACGAGATCGCCGAGGACGAGAACGGCGAGGGGGCCCAGGAGCGCACCGGCTCCTGAGCCCCCTCGTCCCGCACGTCCCGCCGGTCAGGTCTCGGTCGGGTACCCCAGGGCGCGGGCGACGTCGCCGATGCGCTCGTAGGTCTGACCCTCGGGCAGCCGGCGAAGCTCGTCGACGACGGCGTCGGTCGCCCGGTGGTCCAGTGCGGCCTCCACCAGCCCGGGACCGTCGTTGGGGAAGTCGGCCCGCACCAGCCAGCGCGCCAGCTCCGCACGGGCGACCACGGCGTCCTCGGTCATCCCGACGGGGACGCCGCCGACGAGGGTGCCCGCGGGGTCAGCGGCGATGTCCGGCTCGCCCTCGGCGACCGGCTCGACCTCCCGGAACTCCTCGGCCCGGGTGGCCCGCTCGGCCTTCAGCATCCCCTGGATCTCGTGCTCGAGCTCCTCGTCGACCCGCGGGTTGTGCTTGTTGCTGCGCGACGACACACCAGCGAACCCGTCGTCCATATCGCTCACGACCGCTTCCTTCCTGTGGCTACTTCTCCTCGAGCGCGGAGGGCTTGTGCACCGCCGTCTTGCCGCTCTTGTCGCTCTCGACCTCGTACTGGGGGTCGTCCGAGCTGGCCTTCACCTTCCGGCCGCCGGCCTCCGTCTCCTCGGTGATCTTCCGGGTGACGGTCCCCTCGGCCTTGCTGCCGTGGCTGTTCCAGGTGACGTGGTCACCCTTCGTGAAGTCGTCGGCCATCTCGGACCTCCGTGTCGTCGGGTCGTCCTTCCCCCGTGCCCGGCGTCCGGAGCGCACACACATCGGCACCGGGAGCGACGCACATCACCCTCCGGAGCGCCGGCGTCACCCGCTCGTGCGGTGGCAGGACCACCGCGCTCACGTAGCGTGTCCGGTGACGGAGACCGGTCGAGCGAACCTCCTGCTGAGAGTCGAGCAGCGGTCACGCTCGGTGAGGTGAGCCGTCCTCGATCGCCGGCCCGGTCGACCCCATTCCCCCGGGGTCGGCCGGGTCGGCCCCGTTCCCCGCCCGGTCCCTACGCTCGCCGGCGTGACCGATCCCGCCGGCCCGCCCGCTCCCGCTGACGGGGACCACCTGCCGGGCAGCCCCCGCCCCGTCGACGTCCTCACCGTCACTTCCGTCACCGACGTGACCCCGTCGGTGCGCCGGGTCGTGCTCTCGGGGACGCCCGACGCGGTCGCCGCGGCCGGCCCCACGGTCAACCTGCTGGTGCCCCGCGTGGGCGACCGGGAGCCGCGGTGGCCGGCGGTCGCCCGGGACGGCCGGATCGTGTGGCCGACCGGGGCACACGGCGTCAGCCTGCGCAGCTACACCGCCCGCCGCCAGGACCCCGGCCGTGGCGAGGTGGACGTCGACTTCGTGCTGCACGGCGACGGTCCGGCCGCCGCCTGGGCGGGCGCGGCGGCTCCCGGCGCCCTGCTGGGCGTGGCCGGCAGCGGCCCGCTGGGCGACCGCCCGGCCGGCACGCTGCTGCTGGCCGGCGACGAGACGGCGCTGCCGGCGATCAGCCGCATCCTGGCCGCGGCCGGCCCGGACACCGTCGGGACGGCGCTGCTGGAGGTCGCCGGGTCGGAGGAGGAGCAGCCGCTGGCCGCGCCGGCCGGCGTGGAGGTGCGCTGGCTGCACCGCGGCGGCACGCCGCCGGGCGAGAGCACCCTGCTCGCCGACGCCGTGGCCGCGACCGAGCGCCCGGCCGGTGACGACGTCTTCGCGTGGGTGGCCGCCGAGTCGGCCGCCGTCCGGGCGGTGCGCGCCGACCTGCGCGGCCGCTGGGGACTCACCCGCGCCCAGCACCACGCGATCGGCTACTGGCGGCGCGGCCGCGCGATGGCGCCCGCGGGCTAGCGGGGCCGCCCCCAGGGAACTCACAGGTAGCGTCCAGGGGTACTGCAGTTCCGCGGCAGAGCCTCGGGGCATGACGACAGCAGCCAGGCGTCCGACGGGAGTTGTCGTGACGGGAGCCCGCACCGCTCGACCCGCCGCCCCGGAGGCCCGCCTCCTGGTGGTCGACGACGAGCCGAACATCCGCGAGCTGCTCTCGGCCAGCCTGCGCTACGCCGGGTTCGAGGTGGCGACGGCGTCCGACGGCCAGCAGGCGCTGGCCGTGGCCTCCACCTTCCGCCCCGACCTGCTGGTGCTCGACGTGATGATGCCCGGCCTGGACGGCTTCGGCGTCGTCCGCCGGCTGCGGGAGAGCGGCCGGCACACGCCGGTGCTGTTCCTCACCGCGCGGGACGCCGCCGAGGACAAGGTCTCCGGGCTGACCCTCGGCGGCGACGACTACGTGACCAAGCCGTTCAGCCTCGACGAGGTGCTCGCGCGCATCCGGGCGGTGCTGCGCCGCAGCGCCGGCCAGCAGCGGGCCGCCGCGACCAGCCGGCTCACCTTCGCCGACATCGAGCTCGACGAGGAGTCGCACGAGGTGGTCAAGGCCGGCCAGGTGGTGAGCCTGTCCCCCACCGAGTTCAAGCTGCTGCGCTACCTCATGGCCAACGCCGGGCGGGTGCTGTCGAAGGCGCAGATCCTGGACCACGTGTGGAACTACGACTTCAACGGCGAGGCCAACGTCGTCGAGTCCTACATCTCCTACCTGCGGCGCAAGGTGGACACCACCGAGCCGCGCCTGCTGCACACCATCCGCGGGGTGGGCTACACCCTGCGCCTGCCCCGCGGCGCGTGAGCACTCCCCCCGGTCCTGCTCCCGGAGCGGCGCTCCGCAGCGGCCCCCGCCTCCCGCGGGTGCCGCTGCGGATCACGCTCGTCGCGGTGCTGCTGGTCCTGGTGACCCTCGCGCTGGTCGCCACCGGGGTGGCCGCGACGTCGCTGCTCAAGCGCTACCTGGTGGCCCAGCTGGACCAGCAGCTGGTGAGCACGCTGCGCGACACGGCCGGCTCCCAGGACTACCTCACCGACTGCCTGTTCGGCAGCCGCCAGCGCTACCTGGCCCCCGACAACTACGTGGCCTGCGTGATCCCCGGGGACGAGGAGCCGGTGGTGCTCTCCGGCCCGGACGACGAGGACGACCTGCCCGCCCTCGACGCCGAGGACGCCGCCGCGATCGCGGCCCGCGCCGCGGCTCCCGGCGGCCCGCCCCCGGAGGCGGGCCCCGGCCGGCCGCTCGCGCAGACGGTGGTCTCCGGCGACGGCGACACGGCCTGGCGGGTCACGGCCGCGGAGCTGCGCGGCGGGCTGGTGCTCGTCGTCGGCGGGGACCTCGACCGCGACGACCGGGTGATCGCGCGGCTGGTGTCCATCGAGATCGTCGTCGGGCTGGTGGTGCTGGTCGCCCTCGGCGTGACCGGGTACTGGCTGGTGCGCAGCAGCCTGCGCCCCCTGGCCGAGGTGGAGCGCACCGCGCAGGCCATCGCCGCCGGCGACCTGTCGCAGCGGGTGGCGCCGGGCGACAGCCGCACCGAGGTCGGCCGGCTGTCCCAGGCGCTCAACGGCATGCTCGCCCGCATCGAGAGCGCGTTCCGCGCACAGAAGGCCTCCGAGGAGCAGGCCCGCGCGTCCGAGGAGCGGATGCGCCGGTTCGTCGCCGACGCCAGCCACGAGCTGCGGACGCCGCTGACCTCCATCCGCGGGTTCGCCGAGCTCTACCGGCAGGGCGCCGTCACCAGCCCGGAGGAGACCGCCCGGCTGATGCAGCGCATCGAGAGCGAGGGCGGCCGGATGGGCGTGCTGGTCGAGGACCTGCTGCAGCTGGCCCGGCTGGACCAGCAGCGGCCGCTGTCCATCGCGCCGGTCGACCTGGCCGAGGTCGCCGGCGACGCCGTCCAGGACGCGCGGGTCCTGCAGCCGGACCGCCCGATCAGCCTGCACCTGGACGACTCCCTCACCGAGGTGCCGGTGGTCCTCGGCGACGAGGCGCGGCTGCGCCAGGTGGTGGGCAACCTGGTGACCAACGCGCTGGTGCACACGCCGGAGACCGCGCAGGTGACCGTCTCGATCGGCGAGGACACCAGCGACGGCGGGGACCGGGTGGTGCTGCGGGTGGCCGACGAGGGCCCCGGCATGGCGCCCCAGGACGCCGCCCGGGTGTTCGAGCGCTTCTACCGGGCGGACGCCTCGCGCAGCCGCGTGGCCGGCGGCACCGGGCTGGGCCTGTCGATCGTGGCGGCGCTGGTCGCCGCGCACGGCGGGGACGTCTCCCTGGACACCGCGCCCGGCCGGGGCGCGGCCTTCACCGTCCGGCTCCCCCGCTCCGGCCCCGAGCTGCCCGGCGTCCCGGGCGGCGCTCCCGGCGCGGCGCCCGGGCCCGCGCCCGACGGTCCCCCCGGGCAGCCCGCCGAGCCCGCGGGGCTACCGTCCGCCGGTGAGCACTGACAGCGGAGGAGCCCCCCACGACGCCGCGCTGATGGCCGCGGTCGCCGACCTGGGCGACGCCCTGCGCGGCCTGGTCGACGCCTCGGTGCGCACCGCCGTCCCCGCCGCGGACCTGCAGGAGGTCGCCGCGGTGGTGCGGACCGCCACCGGCCGGCTCACCGCCGCGGTCCGCCCGCCGGGGCAGCTGCCGGCGCTGGACGACCCGGTGCGGTTCCGGCGCGTCTACAACCCGGTGGCCGGGGTCGGCAGCGCCTTCGCCCCGCCGCTGCGGCTGCGCGAGGAGCCCGGCGGCGTCGTCGGGGAGGTGTCCTTCGGCCTGGCCTACGAGGGGCCGCCCGGCTTCCTGCACGGCGGGATGAGCAGCCTGGTGATGGACCAGGTGCTGGGCGCGGCGACGATCCGCGCCGGGCTGTGGGGCATGACCGCCCGGCTCGAGCTGGACTACCGGCGGCCGGTGCCGCTGGACACCCCGGTCGTCTGCCGCGGCCGGGTGACCGAGGCCGGCGGCCGCAAGTCGGTCGTCACCGGCACGATCGCGCTCGCCGGGGCGCCGGACCGGCCGCTGGTCGAGGCGCGGGCGGTGTTCGTGCTGCCGCGGGAGGACCTGCGGGCCGAGTACTTCGCGCGGGTCACCGACGCCTCCGGCCGGCACGCCCCGCCCTCGCGCCCCACCGACGCCACCGCCCCGGGACGCGCGGAGTGAGGGACGTCGAGGTCGCCGCGGCCGCCGCGCGGGCGGCCGCGGACGTGCTGACCGGGCTGCGCGTCGGGGGGCTGACCGGGCGTGCCCTCGGCGACGCCGGCGACGCCGCGGCCCAGGAGGCGATCACCGCCGTCCTCGCCGCCGAGCGCCCCGACGACGTCGTCTTCAGCGAGGAGGCGGCCGACGACCGCAGCCGGCTGGAGGCCGGCCGGGTGTGGATCGTCGACCCGCTCGACGGCACCCGGGAGTACGGCGAGACGGAACGGTCCGACTTCGCCGTCCACGTGGCGCTGTGGGTCCGCGGGACGCTGGCCGCCGGCGCCGTCGCGCTGCCCGCCGTCGGGGAGGTGCTGGTGACCGACCCGGCGCCGGCGCTGCCGCCGCCGGTGGCCCGCGCGCCGCGGATCGCGGTGAGCCGGACCCGGCCGCCGGCGCAGGCCGACGCGGCCGCGGTGGCGGTCGGCGGCGAGCTCGTGCCGCTGGGGTCGGCCGGGTTCAAGGTGACCGCGGTGGTCCGCGGCGAGGTCGACGCCTACGTGCACGCCGGCGGGATGTACCAGTGGGACTCGGCGGCGCCGGTCGCCGTCGCGCTGGCCGCGGGGCTGACCGCGGTCCGGCTGGACGGGTCGCCGCTGCGCTACAACGAGCCCGACCCCTCGCTGCCCGACCTGCTGGTGTGCCGCCCCGAGCTGGCCGCGGACCTGCTCGCCGCCGTCCGCCCGGGGTGAGCGCGGGCCCGCCGACCCGATGGCGGACACTGGGTACGGGAATCCCCCCTGGGCCGGTGCGGTTGGTGCTGGTCCGAGGCCGTCGTCGTCGATCCCGGAGTCCGCGCACGTGACCACACCCGACTACCGCCTGACCCAGCTGGAGACGCTCGAGGCGGAGTCCGTCCACGTGATCCGCGAGGTCGCCGCGGAGCTCGAGCGGCCGGTGCTGCTGTTCTCCGGCGGCAAGGACTCCATCGTCATGCTGGAGCTGGCCCGCAAGGCGTTCGCGCCGGCGCGGATCCCGTTCCCCGTGATGCACGTGGACACCGGCCTGAACTTCCCCGACGTCCTCGAGTTCCGGGACAAGCGGGTGGCCGAGCTGGGCGTGGAACTCGTCGTGGCCTCGGTGCCCGACGCGATGGCCCGCGGCCTGGTCCGCGAGGAGCCCAACGGCTCGCGCAACCGGATCCAGACGCCGGTGCTGCTCGAGGCGGTGGAGGAGCACGGCTTCACCGCGCTGTTCGGCGGTGCCCGGCGCGACGAGGACAAGGCGCGGGCCAAGGAGCGGGTGTTCTCCTTCCGCGACGAGTTCGGCCAGTGGGACCCGAAGAACCAGCGGCCGGAGCTGTGGGACCTCTTCAACGGCCGCATCCACCTGGGCGAGTCGATCCGGGTGTTCCCGCTGTCGAACTGGACCGAGCTCGACATCTGGCAGTACGTCGCCCGGGAGGACATCGAGATCCCGCCGCTGTACCTGGCGCAGGAGCGGGAGGTCGTCGAGCGGCAGGGGATGCTCTACGCGGTCAACGAGTTCGTCCGCCCGCGCGAGGGCGAGCGGGTGTTCCGCGAGACGGTGCGCTACCGGACCGTCGGCGACGCCAACCTGACCGCGGCGGTGCGCTCGGAGGCGCGCACGGTGGAGGAGGTCATCGCCGAGGTCGCGGTGACCCGGATGACCGAGCGCGGCGCCACCCGCGGCGACGACAAGGTCAGCGACGCGGCGATGGAGGACCGGAAGAAGGAGGGCTACTTCTAGCCCGGCGCCGGCGGCGGTGGCGGAGCAGGACGACGACCGTGACGGCGAGCAGCAGCAGGCCCGCCGGCCACCCCACCGCCTCCGGCTGCGCGACGCCGAGCGCCTCCGCGACGACGTAGCCGAGCGCGTACCCCGCGACGACGACCAGCAGCACCGGGACGAGGAACACGAAGCCGCCCACGGCCGCCCCTCCCCGCGGGCCCGGGTGGTCCCGCTCACACCAGCGTCCCCGATCGCGGGCCCCCGTGCCGTGGCTGGGACGATGGGGGCCATGCCCGAGCAGTCCCCGGTCGACGTCCACTCCCCCGCCGCCGAGCAGGCGGCCGAGATCGCGACGGCGCGCAAGGACATCCTCCGCATCGCCACCGCCGGCTCGGTCGACGACGGCAAGAGCACGCTGATCGGCCGGCTGCTCTACGACAGCAAGGCCGTGTTCGAGGACCAGTACGCGGCGATCGAGCGGGCCAGCAAGGGCGACTACGTCGACCTCGCGCTGCTCACCGACGGCCTGCGCGCCGAGCGCGAGCAGGGCATCACCATCGACGTCGCCTACCGGTACTTCAGCACCCCCCGGCGGACGTTCATCCTGGCCGACACCCCCGGCCACGTGCAGTACACGCGGAACATGGTCACCGGCGCCTCGACGGCGGACCTGGCGATCGTGCTGGTCGACGCCCGCAAGGGCCTGGTCGAGCAGAGCCGCCGGCACGCCTTCCTCGCCTCGCTGCTGCGGGTGCCGCACCTGGTCGTCGCGGTCAACAAGATGGACCTCGTCGACTGGTCCGAGGACGTCTACGAGCGCATCCGCGACGAGTTCACCGCGTTCGCGACGAAGCTGTCGATCCACGACCTGACCGTCGTCCCGATCTCGGCGCTGCACGGCGACAACGTGGTGACCCGGTCGGAGAACACGCCCTGGTACGGCGGGCCGTCGCTGCTGCACCACCTCGAGCACGTGCACGTGGCCGGCGACCGCAACCTCGTCGACACCCGCTTCCCGGTCCAGTACGTGATCCGGCCGCAGTCCGACGCCCACCACGACTACCGCGGCTACGCCGGCACCGTGGCCAGCGGCGTGCTCCGCCCCGGCGACGAGGTGCAGGTGCTGCCCAGCGGCCTGACCACCACGATCGCGGGCATCGACGGCCCGCGCGGCCCGGTCGCCGAGGCGTTCCCGCCCATGTCGGTGACCGTGCGCCTGGCCGACGACGTCGACGTCTCCCGCGGCGACCTGGTCTGCCGGCCGGGCAACGTGCCGCAGGTGACCCAGGACCTCGACGCGCTGGTGTGCTGGATGGCCGAGGAGCCGCTGCGGCCGCGGCAGCGGCTGGCGGTCAAGCACACCACCCGCACGGTGCGCGCGATGGTCAAGGAGCTGACCTACCGGCTCGACGTCAACACGCTGCACCGCGACCTCGAGGCCACCGAGCTCGGCCTCAACGACATCGGCCGGGTCAAGCTGCGCACCACGCAGCCGCTGTTCGTCGACGACTACAACAGCAACCGGGTCACCGGCCGGTTTATCCTCGTCGACGAGGCCACCAACGCCACCGTCGGCGCCGGGATGCTCCCGCCGCACCGCTGAAGCCCCCCCCCGCAGGCTCGCTGCCGGCCCCTGCGAGGGGGCCACCGGCCCGGACGGAGAGGCCCTCACCGCAGTCTGACGGGGAGCGTCTCGAAGCCGCGCAGCGTCTGCAGGTCGCGGCGGACGGGGCGGCCGGCCACCCGCAGCCGCGGGAACCGCTCGGTGAGCGTCCGCAGGCCGACGACGCCCTCCAGCCGGGCCAGGCCCGCGCCCAGGCAGTAGTGGATCCCGCCGGAGAAGGCCAGGTGCTCGCGGGCGTTGGCCCGGGTGACGTCGAAGCGGGCGGGATCGGCGAACACCGCCGGGTCCCGGTTGGCCGCGCCGAGCAGCAGGGTCACCCGCGTGCCGGCCGGCAGGGGCGTGCCCGCGACCTCGGTGTCCCGCGTGACGACGCGGCCGGTGAGCTGGACCGGGCTGTCGTGGCGGAGCACCTCCTCCACCGCGCCGTCCCAGCCCGCCGGGTCCTCCCGCAGGGCGTCCCACTGGTCGCGGTGGGCGTCGAGCAGCACGACGGCGTTGCCGAGCAGGTTGACCGTGGTCTCGAACCCGGCGCCGAGCAGCAGCATCACCGTGGCGTGCAGCTCGCGCTCGGTGAGCGCCTCGTCGTCGGGGAGGGTGACCAGCCGGCTGACCAGGTCCTCCCCGGGATCGGCGCGCAGCCGCGCGACATGCCCGCGGAGGAAGGCGTGCATGGCGCGCAGCGCGCGCTCGGCGGCCAGGTAGCGGCGCAGCGGCAGGCCGGGGTCGAGGGTGGCGGCCGCGGCGGCGCCCCAGCGCAGGAAGTCCCCGCGGCGGTCGGCGGGGACGGCGAGCAGGTCGGCGATGACCAGCACCGGCAGCTGCGCGGCGTAGGCGCCGACCAGGTCGACGACGTCGTCGCGGCCGGCGAGCCGGTCCAGCAGCGCCTCGGCGGTGCGCCGCACCATCGGCCCGGAGGCCAGCGTGGCGCGCGGGGTGAAGGCGCGGCTGACCAGCCGGCGGAAGCGGGTGTGGTCGGGCGGGTCGGTGACCAGCATGGACGGCGGCTCGGCCACGCCGGTGGCGTCGAGCTCGTCGGCGAACCGCAGCGCCCACCGGACGGGGGCCGGCGCCTGCGACCGGTCCCAGCCCACGCCGGCCGCGTCCGAGCGCAGCACCGCGGCAGCGACGGGGTGCGAGGCGGTGACCGGGCCCAGTGCGCTGCCGGACAGCGGGCCGCGGGCGCGCAGCCGGTCGTAGAGGCCGTAGGGGTCCTCGCGGGACGCCGGGTCGCGCAGCAGCCGGGCGACCGGGTCACCCCGGCGGGCGGCGCGCGCGAGGTAGAGGGCCGGCAGGCCGTGGCCCAGCGCGTAGCGGGTGGCCGTGCGGGCCGGGCGCAGCAGGCGCGCCGGGGCGGGTGCGGCCGGGGAGCCGGGAGCGGGCCGGGCCGGCCGCCGGGACGTCGTCGTCACAGCACCTCCCGCCCGGCGCACACCGGGCGGGAGGAGTCTGTCAGCTCAGGCGTCGGTGTCCGGGGGCGCGGGCGCCTGGCTGGCGTCGCCGTCCCAGTCCTTGCCGGCCTTGTACGCGTGCCCCGAGGCGCTGTCGGTCTGGTCGGCGACGGTCTGCGCCATCTCCTCGTCGGACAGGCCCTCGCCCGCGGCCTCGGTGTGGCTGGTGGGCTCGCTCATCCCATCTCCTCCGTCGAAACGGCTTCGGTCCCTCCAGCCCTCCCCGGCGGGCCCCGCGGTCAAACTCCGGCCCCGGTCACCTCCCGAGCACGAACCGGACGCGCTCGCCGCCGTCGACGTCCTCCACGCCCCAGGAGTCGGCGATGGCGTCGACGATCTGCATGCCGCGGCCGCGGGGCCGGTCGCCGCGCAGCTCGCCGACGACGGGACGGGTGCCCGAGCCGTCGGACACCGCGATGCGCAACCAGCCGTCGGAGTACTCGAGCTCCAGGGACAGCACGCTCTCCCCGCCCACGTGGTCGACGACGTCGGCCACCAGCTCGGTCACGAGGAGGGCGACGTCGTCGGCGTCCTGGGGCACCCGCCAGGTGCGCAGCGTCTCGCGGGCCACGTGCCGGGCAGTGGGGACGCTGCGCGGCTCCGGTGGCAGGTCCACCCGTGCGGTGGGTGCCGACATCTCGCCCCCTGGTGACCGGCCGTCCGGGGCGGGCCGGTTGTGCGTCATCGGGTCGCGGCCACCGTCCCAGGACCGGTCTCCCCTGGCAACCGCCGTTGCGTGCAAGGGCCGTTGCGCGTCACACCCGTTGCACGCAACGGCCGTTCAGTAGGATCGCGCCCAACCGATCGCGGGCAGGGGCCCGCCGGCACGTCAGGAGGCTCCCGGTGACCACAGGACCGTCGGGGACCGCCACGTCGGCACCGGGGGACGACGCGGTCGCGGCCCTGGAGGAGCTGGTCCGGGAGATCGACCGGTGCGCGGCCGAGCTGCAGGACGCCCGGACCCGCGCCCAGCAGCTGCTCACCCAGCGCCGCGCGGGGGACAGCTGGCTCGCCATCGTCACCGAGGAGTCCCGCCCGCTGGTCGTCGAGCGGATCACCACCGTCCTCGGAGCCCTGGCCGGCGCCGGGTCGGTCTGGCGCCGCGCGCAGGCCCGCGCCCTGCAGGCCGAGCAGGTGAGCATCAACCGGATCGCCGCGATGTTCGGCGTCACCCGCCAGCGCATCTCGGCCCTGCTCCGCGAGCAGCCCGCCCGGGACGACGGCCGCGAGACCCCTCCGGCCTAGGCGGTCAGGGCGTCGATGGCCTTGTAGACGCGCTGCTCGGAGATCGGCCGGGGCGTGCCGAGCTGCTGGGCGAACAGGCCCACGCGCAGCTCCTCGACCATCCACCGGATGCGGGCGACCGGGTCGTCGGGGCCGCCGGTGGGCGGCACCTCGCGGCGCAGCTGCTCGTACTCGGCGGTCACCGCGGCGACCTGCTCCGTCCACAGGGTGTCGCGCACCGCGTTGGCCGGGAGCTTCTCCAGCCGCAGCGCCATCCCCCTGAGGTAGCGCACCAGGTCGGGCAGCCGCCGCCGGCCGGCGTCGGCCACGAACCCGCGGTGCAGCAGCCCGGTCATCTGGCGGCGCAGGTCGGCGACGGCGGCCTCGGGCACCCGGCGCCCGGGCGCCGCGCCGATCGCGACGGCGACCTCGCGCGCCTGGGTGAGCACCGCCTCGACCCGGCGGACGGCGTCCTGGGTGAGCGGCAGCAGCTGCTGCCGCGCCGTCGCCACCAGGGCGGTGAAGGCGGCCTCGTCGGGGGGCGGCCCGCCGGCGCCGGCGACCAGCTCGTCGGCCGCGGCGTCGACGCAGTCGTCGACCAGCGCGGGGATCTCGCCGTCGGGGTTGAACTGCAGGGCGAGCCGGCTCGTCGGGGAGAGCCCCTTGACCACCTGCCGGGTGGGCGAGCCGGCCACCAGCACGAGCAGCCGCCGGGCGCCGCGCCAGGTCAGCCGTCCGGCCTCGGCCTCCGTGGCCACCACCCGGACGCCGACCGTCGCCCCCTCGTCGACCAGCGCCGGGTACGCGGTGACCACGTGCCCGCCGCGGCGCACCTCGACGGTGTGCGGCAGCTCGCCGATCGTCCAGGCGGTCAGCCCGGTGCGCTCCAGGTCGGAGGCGGCGCGGGCCAGGCTCGCCCGGCCGGCCGGGGCCACCTCGCGGCGCAGCGCCTGCAGGTCCTTGCCGGTGGCCAGCGGCCTCTGCTCGTCGTCGAGCACGCGGAAGGTGGCGCGCAGGTGCGCGGGCACCTCGGCCGGGCGCCAGGCGTCCGGCGGGACGACGACGGCCGCGGACCGGCGCAGCTCGCGCTCCAGCGCCGGCAGCAGCGGCTCGGCCGGGCTGATGCGCGGCAGCACCTCGCGGACCCGGTCGGGGATCGGCACCAGCGCCCGGCGCAGCTGCTTGGGCAGCGTCCGCAGCAGCGCCGTCACCAGCTCCTCGCGCAGGCCGGGGACGGTGAAGGCCAGCGACTCCCCCGAGGTCCGCTCGGCGACGGTGTCGAGCACCGCCAGCGGGACGTCGACGGTGACGCCGTCCTCCGGCGCGCCGGGGGCGAAGGCGTAGGACAGCGGCAGGGTCAGCCCCTGCGTCAGCGGCACCTCGTCGGGGAAGTCCGCGGGGTCCACCTGCCCGGCCGCGGCCGCGTCGGTGAGCACCTCCGGCGTGAGGGTGAGCAGGTCCGGCGTCTCGCGGCGGGCCTGCTTCCACCAGCGGTCGAAGTGCCGGGTGGAGACGACCTCGGCGGGGATGCGGGCGTCGTAGAGCTCGAACAGCGTCTCGTCGTCGACCCGGATGTCCCGGCGGCGGGCCCGCTCCTCCAGCTCGGCGACCCGCTCGAGCGCCCGCTGGTTGTCGGCCCAGAAGCGGTGGTGCGTCGTCCACTCGCCCTGGACGAGGGCGTGCCGGATGAACAGCTCGCGGGAGACCACCGGGTCGATCGAGCCGTACTGCACCCGCCGGCCGACCACGAGCGGGATGCCGTAGAGGGTGACCCGCTCGGTGGCCACGACGGAGCCGCGCCTGGTGTCCCACCGGGGCTCGGAGTACTCGCGCCGGACCAGGTGGCCGGCCAGCCGCTCGACGTCGTCGGGGTCGACGCGGGCCACGGTGCGGGCGAACAGCCGGCTGGTCTCCACCAGCTCGGCGGCCACGACCCAGCGCGGCGGCTTCTTCGCCAGCGGGGTGCCGGGGGCGATGACGAACCGGGCGCCGCGGGCGCCCAGGTACTCGCGCCCCCGCCCCCTTCCGCCTCTCGCGCGCGCATGGCTCTCCTCCACCTGCAGGCCGATCTGCGACAGCAGTCCGGACAGCAGGGCGGTGGTGATGCCGCGCTCGTCGGGCTCGGCGGCGAGCGAGCCGGGGGTCATGCCGAGGCGGCGGGCGGTGCTGCGGAGCTGGCCGTGCAGGTCCTGCCACTCGCGGATGCGCAGGTAGTGGAGGAACTCACGCTTGACCGTGCGGCGGAACGCGCTGCCCGACAGCGCCTCCTGCTGCTCGGTCAGGTACCGCCAGAGGTTGAGCAGCGTGAGGAAGTCGGAGTGCTCGTCGGCGAACCGGGCGTGCACCTGGTCGGCGGCCTGCTGGTGCTCGGCGGGCCGCTCGCGGGGGTCCTGGATGGTCAGACCCGCGGCGATGACGAGCACCTCCTCCAGCACGCCGCGCCGGTCGGCCTCGACGACCATCCGGCCCAGCCGCGGGTCCAGCGGGAGCTGCGCGAGCGCCCGCCCGGTGGGGGTGAGCCGGCCCTCGGCGTCGAGGGCGCCGAGCTCCTCGAGCAGGGCGCGGCCGTCGGCGACCGCGCGCCGGTCCGGCGGGTCCACGAACGGGAAGTCCTCGACGGCGCCGAGGTCGAGCGCGGCCATCTGCAGCAGCACCGAGGCGAGGCTGGTCCGGAGGATCTCCGGGTCGGTGTACTCCGGCCGGCCGTCGAAGTCGTCCTCGGTGTACAGCCGGATCGCGATGCCCTCGGCGACGCGGCCGCAGCGGCCCGAGCGCTGCCGCGCCGAGGCCTGGCTGATCGGCTCGATCGGCAGCCGCTGCACCTTCGTCCGTGCGCTGTAGCGGGAGATGCGCGCGGTGCCGGGGTCGACGACGTAGCGGATGCCGGGCACGGTCAGCGACGTCTCGGCGACGTTGGTGGCCAGCACGACCCGGCGGCCCGTGTGCGGCTGGAACACCCGGTGCTGGTCGGCGGCCGACAGCCGGGAGTAGAGCGGCAGCACCTCGACGCCGGGGAAGCGCTCGGCCAGCGCGTCGGCGGTGTCGCGGATCTCGCGCTCACCGGCGAGGAAGACCAGGACGTCGCCCGGACCCTCCGCGACCAGCTCCCCGACGGCGTCGCCGATGGCGCTGACCTGGTCGCGGTCGGGGTCGGCGTCCGGGTCGTCGGGGTCGACGACGGGCCGGTAGCGGACCTCGACCGGGTAGGTGCGGCCGCTGACCTCGACGACGGGCACCTCGGCACCGTCGACGGAGAAGTGCTTGGCGATCCGGTCGACGTCGATGGTGGCCGAGGTGATGACGACCTTGAGGTCGGGCCGGCGCGGCAGCAGCTGGGCGAGGTAGCCCAGCAGGAAGTCGATGTTGAGGCTCCGCTCGTGCGCCTCGTCGACGATGATCGTGTCGTACTGGCGCAGCAGCCGGTCGTGGGCGATCTCGGCCAGCAGCACGCCGTCGGTCATGAGCTTGACCAGCGTGCCGTCGCCGACCTGGTCGGTGAACCGCACCTTCCACCCGACCGCACCACCCAGCGGCGTGCCGAGCTCCTCGGCGATCCGCTCGGCCACCGTGCGCGCGGCGATCCGCCGCGGCTGGGTGTGCCCGATCCGCCCGCGCACGCCGCGGCCGAGCTCGAGGGCGATCTTGGGCAGCTGGGTGGTCTTGCCCGAGCCGGTCTCCCCGGCGACGACGACGACCTGGTGCTCGCGCAGCGCGGCGGCGATGTCGTCGCGCCGGGCGCTGACCGGCAGCTGCTCGGGATAGCTGACCGCCGGGACGGCGGCCCGCCGGCGGGCGATGCGCTCCTCGGCGGCGGCGACGTCGGCGGCGACCTTGTCGAGGGCCCGTGCGCGCGCGGCCTCGTCGCGGGTGCGGCGCAGGCCCTCGAGCCGGCGGCCGAGCCGGTGCTCGTCGTCGAGGGTCAGCGCGGCCAGCCGGGACCGGAGGTCCGCGAGGGTCACGGTCACGGGCGCGCTCGACTCCCTTTCCGGGTGAGGGGACGGGTGGCGACCGGGGCCACCGCCCCCAGGATCGCAGGTCCGGCCCGTGCCGCCGGACGTCCGGGGCCGCTGGACCGAGCGGTGCAACGCGCCGGGGCCGCGGACCCTTCCCCCGAGACGTGCACCGACCGGCACCCGCGGGTACCGGAGTGGGGCCGCGCTGTCGCCCAGGTCACGATGCGTGCACGCTGCAACTGGTTGTGTGCACCGCACATGAAGTTGTACCGTGCACTCATCTTCGCCACCCGTTCCCCGGAGTCCCCATGTCGCCGTCCGCGTCCCGTGACGCCGGCCCCCCGGCCGCACCGTCGCCGCAGCGCGCCGCGGAGGTCCGCCGGCTCTCCGAGCAGATGCCGCGCTTCATGCGGCTGGCCCACGCGTTCAAGAGCCTCCCGTCGGGCGCCGACGGCCGGGAGCGCGCGGCCCTGGTGCTGCTCTTCCCGCTGACCCGGCTGGGCCCGCTGCGGCAGAGCGCGCTGGCCGAGCTCGTGCACGCCGACCCGTCGACGGTCAGCCGGCACGTGGCCTGGCTGGTCGAGCGCGACCTGGTGCAGCGCGTGGCCGACGAGACCGACGGCCGCGCCACGCGCCTCGTCGTCACCGACGCCGGCCGGGCCGCCGTCGAGCGGCTGGCCGAGGAGCGCACCGCCCAGCTCGCCGGGATGCTCACCGGCTGGTCCGACGCCGACCTCGCCACGCTCACCGAGCTCTTCGGGCGCCTGCTCGACGACCTGACGGCAGCGCTGCCGTCCGACCCCCGCTCCCCCTCTGCACTCCCCGTCCCGAGAGAGAAGCCATGAGCCAGACCACCGCCCGCCCCACGGGTGGGCGCAGCGGCGCCCGCGCCGCGGCGGCCGCACCGGACTCCTCCGGCGCCTTCACGCACCGCCAGATCCTGACGATCATCGTCGGCCTGATGGTCGCGATGTTCCTCGCGGCCCTCGACCAGACCGTCGTCGCGACCGCGATCCGCACCATCGCCGACGACCTGCAGGGCTACGACCTGCAGGCCTGGGCGACGACGGCGTTCCTCATCACCTCGACGATCGCCACGCCGCTGTACGGCAAGCTCTCCGACATCTACGGCCGGCGGCCGTTCTACCTGTTCGCCATCGCCGTGTTCGTCGTCGGCTCGATGCTCTGCGGCCTGGCGGACTCCATGTACGAGCTCGCCGCGTTCCGCGCGGTCCAGGGCATCGGCGCCGGTGGCCTGATGTCGCTGGCGCTGGCGATCATCGGCGACATCGTGCCGCCGCGGGAGCGTTCGCGGTACCAGGGCTACTTCATGGCCGTCTTCGGCACCTCGAGCGTCCTGGGCCCGGTCATCGGCGGCTTCTTCGCCGGCCAGGACGCGCTGCTCGGCGTCGACGGCTGGCGCTGGATCTTCTACGTCAACGTCCCGCTGGGCCTGGTCGCCTTCGCCGCCGTCTTCCGGGTGCTGCACCTGCCGCACGAGCGGCGCGAGCACCGCATCGACTGGCCCGGCGCGCTGGCGCTGATCGCCTTCCTCGTGCCGCTGCTGATCGTCGCCGAGCAGGGCCGCATCTGGGGCTGGGGCTCGACCCGCTCGCTGGTCTGCTACGGCATCGGCGCCGTCGGCTTCGTGCTGTTCCTCCTCGCCGAGCGGGCCTACCGCGACGAGGCGCTGCTGCCCCTGCGGCTGTTCCGCAACCGCAGCTTCAGCGTCGTCGGCGTCGGCAGCGTGGTGATGGGTGCGGGCATGTTCGGCGGCCTGCTGCTGCTCCCGCAGTACCTGCAGATCGTCCACGGCTCGAGCGCCACGGTCGCCGGCCTGCAGATGATCCCGCTGGTCGCCGGCATCATGACCGGCGCGATGGGCTCGGGCATCGCGATCTCGAAGACCGGGAAGTACAAGGTCTTCCCGCTGGTCGGCATCGTGTTCATGACCGTCGCGCTGCTGTCGATGTCGTTCGTCGTCGACGCCGACACCTCGGTGTGGACGCTCGTGCCGTTCATGGTCCTGCTGGGCCTGGGTCTGGGCTTCAACTTCCAGCCCACGATCCTCGCCGTGCAGAACGCCGTGTCCCCGCGGGAGATGGGCGTGGCCACCTCGTCGGTCACGTTCTTCCGGCAGATGGGCGGCACGATCGGCACCGCGGTCTTCCTGTCCGTGCTGTTCAGCCGGCTGCCGGTGGACATCGGGTCGGCGCTGACGTCGTCGACCGACCCGCGGGTGCAGCAGGCGCTGCAGAGCGGCCAGCTCCAGGGCGGCGGCGACCTGTCGGACACCTCGTTCATCCAGACGCTGCCGTCGTTCCTCGCGGCGCCGTTCAAGACCGGGTTCTCGAACTCGATCGACCTGGTGTTCCTCATCGCCGCCTGCGTCGTGGCGATCGGGTTCTTCGTGTTCCTGTTCCTGCCGCAGCTGGCGCTGAGCAACCAGTCCGGCATCCAGGCCCAGCAGGCCGCCCGCCAGACCGCCGGCGAGCCCACCGGGGACGACGCCGGCGCCCAGGTGGCCCAGGCCGCCGGTGCCGCGGCGCCGACGTCGACGGCTCCCCCGACCGGGCGCCCCGGCGACGCCGAGCCCGCCGGCCGGCACCGCTCCTGACGCACCGGCCGAGAGGCCCCTCCCCGCACCGTGCGGGGAGGGGCCTCTCGTCGTCCCGGGCCGGGTCGGCCGTCGATCACCGGACGCGTGCACGGTGCGGCGGCGTGTCGTGCCGTGTCGCGTGCACACAGCCGATGACCGACACGGCCTGGCCGGCACCGGGCATGCGGACGTGCTGCAGCCGGTGCAGCACTGCCGCACCTGCTCCGGAGGCCAGGCCGGTCGCACGGCCCATCAGCTGCTGCAGGTCCACGAGGGAGCTGCGACCCGGGCGCGGACCCGGCCTATCGTGGGCCGGTCGGGCCGCGCGCCCGGCTCTCCCGCCGCCGTCGTCCGTGGAGGCCCCGTGTCCCCCAACCTCGTCCTGTCGCCGCGCGACCTGGACTTCCTGCTCCACGAGTGGCTCGAGGTCGAGACCCTCACCAAGCGGCCCCGCTTCGCCGAGCACTCCCGCGAGACGTTCGACGCGGTGATGGAGCTGGCCCAGCAGATCGCCACGGAGCACTTCGCGCCGCACAACCGGAAGGCCGACGAGAACGAGCCGCGGTTCGTCGACGGCAGGGTGGAGATGATCCCCGAGGTCGCGAAGGCGCTCGCGGTGTTCCGCGAGTCCGGGATCATGGCCGGGACCTTCGACGAGGAGTACGGCGGCCTGCAGCTGCCGCAGACCGTCGGGCAGGCGGCGTTCGCCTGGTTCAAGGCGGCCAACGTCGGGACCTCGAGCTACCCGTTCCTCACCATGGGCAACGCCCGCCTGCTGCTCGCGCACGGCTCGCAGGAGCAGAAGGACCGCTTCGTCCGGCCGATGCTCGAGGGCCGCTGGTTCGGCACGATGGCGCTGTCCGAGCCGCAGGCCGGGTCGTCGCTCGCCGACATCACCACGCGCGCCCAGCCCCAGGACGACGGCACCTACCGGCTCACCGGCAACAAGATGTGGATCTCGGCCGGCGACCACGAGCTGACCGAGAACATCGTCCACCTGGTGCTGGCCAAGATCCCCGGCGGGCCGCCCGGCGTGAAGGGCATCTCGCTGTTCATCGTCCCGAAGGTGCTGGTGGACGACGACGGGTCCCTGGGCGAGCGCAACGACGTCGTCCTGGCCGGCCTCAACCACAAGATGGGCTACCGCGGGACGACGAACACGCTGCTCAACTTCGGCGAGGGCGTGCACACCCCCGGCGGGCGGGCCGGCGCCGTCGGGTACCTCGTGGGCGAGCCGCACAAGGGGCTCTCCTACATGTTCCACATGATGAACGAGGCGCGGATCGGCGTCGGGATGGGCGCCACCGTCCTCGGCTACACCGGCTACCTGCACGCGCTGGAGTACGCGCGCACCCGGACCCAGGGCCGCTCGGCGAGCAGCAAGGACCCGTCGTCGCCGATGGTGCGGCTGGTCGACCACCCCGACGTCCGCCGGATGCTGCTGGCCGCCAAGAGCTACGCGCAGGGCGGCCTGGCGCTGGGCCTGTACTGCGCCCGCCTGGTCGACGAGGAGAAGACCGGCGAGACCGAGGACGACCGCAGCCGCGCCCACCTGCTGCTCGACACCCTGACGCCGATCGCCAAGGCGTGGCCCTCGCAGTGGGGGCCGGTCGCCGACGACCTGGCCATCCAGGTGCACGGCGGCTACGGCTACACCCGCGACTACCCGGTCGAGCAGTTCTACCGGGACAACCGGCTCAACCCGATCCACGAGGGCACCAACGGGATCCAGGCGCTGGACCTGCTCGGCCGCAAGGTGACCGTGCAGGGCGGCGCCGGCCTGCGGCTGCTGGCCGAGACGATCGCGGCGACGACGGCACGGGCGGCCGGGACGCCGTTCGCCGACCTGGCCGCGGACGTCGACGCCGCCGTCACCCGGCTGGTGGCGGTGACCGGCACGCTGTGGGGCACCGGCGACCCGGCGCTGGCCCTGGCCAACGCCAGCGCCTACCTCGACGCGGCCGGGCACACCGTCGTCGGCTGGCTGTGGCTGGAGCAGGCGCTGGCGACGCGCGACGAGACCAGCGACTTCCACGAGGGCAAGCGCGCCGCGGCGCGGTACTTCCAGCACTGGGAGCTGCCCAAGGTGCACACCTGGCTGGACCTGCTGGAGTCCCTGGACCGGACGGTGCTCGACACCCCCGACGCCCACCTCTGAACGCACTCGCGCCCCGCGGCTCCGGGAGGAGCGGCGGGGCGCGGGTCGTCCGGGGCGCGGGCGGGTCAGGCCGCCCGGGCCATCCCCACGGCCTCGACGGCGGCACCGGCCGGCGCGGTCTCGCGGCGGGCGGCCGCCCGCTGCTCGCGCTCGTACCGTGCCGTGGTCGAGGTGCCCATCGCGATCACCAGGGCGGTCAGGACCAGGAACCCGACCAGGGTGACTGCAGGCCACAGAAACATCTCGAACGTCCCCTTGCTCGTCTCGTGACGCCGGCCGGGCTGCGGGCCGGCGGCTCGTCTCTGGAGACTGTTTCCCCAGCGAACCGCCCTCTCAATCGTCGCTACGCACTGTTCACCTGACAGGCTGTGAGCGACTTCACCCGACGGGGCCCTCGGAGCCCGGTGCGCCGCCCGGTCCGGCACGTGGTGTCATCGGGACGTGTCCGCAGGTGCCGAGGTCTCCACCGCCGGCACCGGCACCGCCCCCGCCCGCCCGCGGCCCGCGCTGCTCGTCCTGACCCTCTCACTGGGTGTCACGACGCTGTCGTTGCTGCAGAGCCTCGTGGTCCCGGTGCTCGGGCCGATCGGCGAGCAGCTCGGCGTCTCCCCGGCCGCGGCCGGCTGGGTGCTCACGGCCAACCTGCTGGCCGCCGCGGTGCTCACCCCGGTGCTCGGCCGACTCGGCGACACCCGCGGCGAGCGGCCGGTGATCCTCGGCATCCTGGCCGCGGTCGCGGTCGGCACGCTGCTGGCGATCGTCACCCGCTCGCTGCCGCTGCTGCTGGTCGCGCGGGTCCTGCAGGGCTCCTCCTACGGGCTGTTCCCGCTGTCGATCAGCGTGCTGCGCCGCGAGCTCCCGCCGGAGCGGCTGAGCGTGGCGATGTCGGTCGTCAGCAGCACCCTCGGCGTCGGCGGCGTCGTCGGCCTGGTCGCCGCGGGCCTGCTCACCGGCGACGGCGGGGACTACCACCGGCCGTTCTGGATCGGGCTGGGTGTCACGCTGCTGTCCCTGGTCCTCGCCGCCGTCCTGCTGCCCCGCCGCGCCGCCACGGCGAGCGGGCGGGTCGACTGGCTCGGCGCCGTCGTCCTCGGCGTCGGCCTGGTGCTGCTGCTCCTGCCGGTGTCGCAGGGCAACACCTGGGGGTGGACCTCCCCGCTGACGCTCGGCTGCGCGGCCGGGGCCCTGGTCGTCCTCACCGGCTGGGTGCTGCTGCAGCGCCACAGCGCCCAGCCGCTGGTGCGCCCGGCGCTGCTCACCGACCCGCGGATGCTCGTGCCCAACATCGCCGGCTTCACCACCGGCATCGGGCTGTTCGTGTCCTTCCTCGCCGTCATGCAGTACGTCCAGACGCCGCCCGGGGTGGCCGGCTACGGGTTCGGCGCGCCGGTGCTCGAGGCCGCCGTCGTCTACCTGCTGCCCGGCGGCGTGGTCGGCATCCTGCTGGCGCCGCTGGCCGGCAAGGTCGTCGACCGCATCGGCGCGCTGCCCACCCTGCTCACCGGCGCGGTCGCCGGCGTCGCCGGGTTCGTGGTGTTCGCGCTGGGCCGGTCCGAGCCGGCGCTGGTCGTGGTCGCGGGGCTGCTGTCCCAGGCGTGGGTGACCGTGGCCTACGCGGCGCTGCCCACGCTGGTGGTCCAGGCGGTGCGACGCAGCGAGACCGGCGTCGCCAACGCGGTCAACTCGATCGCCCGCTCGCTCGGCCAGGCGGTGGGCAGCACGCTCACCGTGGCGCTGCTCGGCGCCACCCTCGACCCCGCCACCGGCCTGCCGACGGCCGCCGGGTTCACCGCCGTCGCCCTGCTCGGCGCCGGGGCGGCGGCCGCGGTGGGGCTGGTCAGCCTGGCCGGGATGGTGCAGGCCCGGCGCAGCGGGCCGGCCGGCCCCGACGACCTCCACGACGTCGAGCGGGCCACCGCCGGCGCCGGCGAGTGGTCCCCGGTCTCCGGCATCCGCTGACGCCCCGCGACGCGCCGGGATGATCACCGCGCGCATGGAAGCGCCCCGTCCGGGGAAACCACGGTCCGATCGACTCGCCCCAGACCCGGAGGACGACCATGGCCCGCCCGCACGGCTCCCGCGCCGCGAGCACCGACACGGCGAAGCCGACGCGCTTCTCCGGCAACACCGCCGGTGACCCCGCGCCGCACGACGACAAGGTCAACTCCACCCGCTTCGACAACGCGCCGCGCGGCGCGGACACCACGCCGACCTTCTTCGGCACGGTCAAGCGGACCGTCAAGGAGTTCCAGGAGGACAACCTCACCGACTGGGCGGCGTCGCTGACCTACTACGGCGTCCTCGCGCTCTTCCCGGCGCTGATCGCGCTGACGTCGATCGTCGGCCTGCTGACGACCCCTCAGCAGCTCACCGACGCGCTGACCACCGTCGTCCCCGCCAGCGCCGCGAGCACGATGGGCCCGGTCATCGAGCAGGTCGCCGGCAACCAGAGCACCGCCGGCGTCGGGCTCGTCATCGGTCTCGCCCTCGCGATCTGGTCGGCGTCGGGCTACGTGGGCGCCTTCACCCGCGCGTCCAACGTCGTCTACGAGACGCCCGAGGGCCGCAAGATCTGGAAGCTCAAGCCGCTGCAGCTGCTGATCACCCTGATCGGCATCCTGTTCGCCGCCGTCATCGTGGCGATGCTGGTCCTCAGCGGCCCGGTCGTCGAGGCCGTCGGCTCGGCCATCGGCCTGGGCGACACCGCGCTCACCGTGTGGAACGTCGTCAAGTGGCCCGTGATCCTGGTGGTCCTGGCCCTGATGATCGCCGTCCTCTACTACTCCACGCCGAACGTCAAGCTGCGCGGCTTCCGGTTCATCAGCCCCGGTGCCGGCGTGGCCATCCTGGTCGCGGTCCTGGCCTCGGCCGCCTTCGCCTTCTACGTGGCCAACTTCGGCAGCTACAACAAGACCTACGGCGCCCTGGCCGGCGTCATCGTCTTCCTGATCTGGTTCTGGCTGATCAACCTGGCCCTGCTGTTCGGCATCGAGTTCGACGCCGAGAAGGAGCGGACGACCGAGCTCAAGGAGGGCGTCCCGGGGGCGGACAAGGAGATCCAGCTCGACGCCCGCGCCGAGCCCAAGCCCCGCAACACGCACTGAGCACACGACAGCGGCCCCCTCCCCGGCGGGGGAGGGGGCCGCTGTCGTGTGCTCAGCGGGCGGTGGGCGGGCCGTCCCCGCGGCGGGCCGGCGGGGTGCGCTCGACCACGGCGGCCACCGCGGCCAGCCCCCGGCTGACCGCCTCCCCGACCGGGGTCAGCGGGGCGGGCGCCCGGCGGACGAGCGCGTCGACGACGTCGCGGCTGCGGTCCAGCAGCGACAGCGGCAGGCCCGAGAGCGCGTTGCCCGGCGGGCGGCGGGACACCGTCGGGTGCGCGCGGGTGGGCGAGATCCGGCGCACGAGCTCCCACCGGCGGCCCAGTCGGCGCAGCTCGGCGGGGTCGAGCCGCTCCTGCAGCCGCGGGAACAGCACGTCCTCCTCGTCTCGCACGTCCTCGCGCAGCACCTCGACCAGCCGGGCCAGCCGGGCGGGCCGCTCCGGGGAGTCGGGACCGCCCTCCTCCAGTGCGGCGACCAGCTCGTTGACCTCCTGGTGCTCGGTCTCGATCTGCCGGGTCAGCGCGTCGCCGTCGGGCAGCACCCGGCGGATCACCGGCCAGAGCACGGTCTCCTCGGCGAACGCGTGACTGAAGACCAGCCGGTCGATGCGCGTCAGCACCTCCTCCTGCGCGCGGCCGGCGGCGCCGTCGAGCTCGTGCAGCAGCCGGTCGAGCTCGACGTGGTCCTCCCGCTGGCGCACCAGGACGCTGCCGGGGCCTCCCAGCTCGTCGTCGGTCTGGTCGGCGATGGATCGGGGCACGGGGCCCTCCTCGGGACGGGGCGGTCGGATCCGCCGGTCCCTGCCCCGATCGGCGCGCCGCCATGCCGCCTTGCCGGTCGCCGCCCCGGAGGCGGGGGAAGGCCGGTCGGGAGCGCGGGACGACGTCGACGACCGGTCGGCGCCCCGCGGCACCGACCCGCGCCGCCGGGGCCGGTTGCCGCGCAGGGGCGGGGGTAGGCCGGACCCACGGGACAGCGGGGTCCCGGCAGCGGAAGGAGCCAGTGCCATGGCCGACCGGCCCACCGTCACGTCGGACTTCTACGAGCTCGAGGCCCTCCTCGAGGAGGAGGACCGGGCGACACTGATGCGCGTCCGGGCGTTCATGGACGAGCAGGTCGAGCCGGTCATCAACCAGTACTGGACCCGGGCGCAGTTCCCCCGGGAGCTGATCCCGGGCCTGGCCGAGCTGGGCATCGCGGGGGCGCAGTACTCCGGTCACGGCTCGCCCGGCCGCTCGTCGCTGTTCGACGGCATGGTGTCGATGGAGCTGGGCCGGGGCGACCCGTCGGTGGCCACCTTCATCGGCGTCCACGGGGGGCTGGCGATGGGGACGATGCACCTGTGCGCCTCCGAGGAGCAGAAGGAGCGCTGGCTGCCGGCGATGGCGCGGATGGAGCTCATCGGCGCCTTCGGCCTCACCGAGCCCGAGCACGGCTCCGACGTCGCCCGGGGAATCCAGACGACGGCCCGCCGGGACGGTGACGAGTGGGTCCTCGACGGGCAGAAGAAGTGGATCGGCAACGGCAGCTTCGCCGACCTGGTGATCGTCTGGGCACGTGACGTCGACACCGACCGGGTGCTCGGCTTCGTCGTCGAGACGCCGACGCCGGGCTTCAGCGCCGTCGACCTCGAGGACAAGATCGCGCTGCGCGCGGTGCAGAACGCGCACATCACCCTCGACGGCGTCCGCGTGCCGGAGGAGAACCGGCTGCAGAACGCGAACTCCTTCCGCGACACCGCGAACGTCCTGCGGGCCACCCGGGTGAGCGTGGCGTGGTCGGCGGTCGGCTGCTCGCGGGGCGCGTACGAGCACGCGCTGCGCTACGCGCTGGGCCGCGAGCAGTTCGGCCGGCCGATCACCTCGTTCCAGCTGGTGCAGGACCTGCTGTTCCGGATGCTCGGCAACATCACCGCGTCGGCGGCGTTGTGCGCGCGCGCCTCCCAGCTGCAGGACTGCGGGATGCTGCGCGACGAGCACGCGTCCATGGCCAAGGGCTACAGCACCATGCGGATGCGGGAGACCGTCGGCTGGGCGCGGGAGCTCATGGGCGGCAACGGGATCCTGCTGGAGAACCACGTCGGCCGGTTCGTGGCCGACGCCGAGGCGATCTACTCCTACGAGGGCACCCGCGAGGTCAACAGCCTCATCGTCGGCCGCGCGATCACCGGCACCAGCGCCATCACCTGACGCGCGCTCCTCGCGATCACGGCGCCGTGACCACCGGAGGGCCCGGGACACCGGTCACGGCGCCATGATCACGGGCGGCCTCGTTCAACGGCCGTCCCACCAGCGGGCCGCGGCCTCGGCGGGGGTGAGCCCGTCGACGGCGACCGACCGGTTGAGCCGGACCAGGTCGATCGTCGTCAGCTGGGCGCTGACCGCGTCCAGCGCGGCGCGCAGCGGCTCGCCGCCCTCGGCGGCCACCTCGGTCCGCACGAGCGGCACCACGTTCTCCCGCGGCTGCAGCGCCCGGTCGTCGCGCAGCAGCTGCAGCGAGGCGTCGGTCAGCCGGGCATCGGTCGTCTCCAGCATCCCGACGTCGACCTGCCCGGTGAGCAGCGCCTCCGCGGTGGCCGCCCGCGACGGCATGCTGCGCACCTCGGCGAACTCGATGCCGTAGACCTCGCGCAGCCCGGGCAGGCAGAACCGCCGATCGCTGCACTCGGGCGGGCCGCCGAACACCAGTTGCGGCGCGATCGCGGCGAGCCCGCTGAGCGTCGTCACGCCGTGCCGGGCGGCGAGGTCGGTGAGCACGACGAACCCGTTCTGGTCCTCGGCCTCGGCCGGGGCCAGGACGGTCAGCCCGCGCGGCGCGAGGGCGGCCGCCAGCCCTTCCCGCAGGACGGTGGGGTCGTGGGACGCCGTCCCCGCGCCGGCCTCCAGGAACTCCGACGCGGTGCCCAGGTAGTCGACGACGAGGTCGACGACGCCCTGCTCGAGCGCCGGGAAGACCACCTCGCGGGTGCCGATGCCGTGCTGCACCGCCACCTCGAACCCGGCCCGCCGGATCGCCTCCGCGTACACCTCGGCGAGCGTCTGGTTCTCCGGGAAGTCGTAGGACGCCACCCGGACGACGCCGTCGGCGGGCGGGTCCGACTCCGCGGCCGGGGAGCCGCAGGCGCCGAGCACGGCGGCGGCGAGGAGCAGGGCGGCGAGGAGCAGGGCGGCGAGCGGTCGACGACGCATCGCGGACCCTCCCGGGACAGGAGGCGACGCCCCGCGGGCGGACTGGCGCGGGGACGGCCACGCTAGCCCTGCTCGGGACCAAGGTCGATGGTCCCGGGAGCGCAACCGGTGCAGCATCGGGCGGCATGGCGGCCACGGCGCGGCCCCCGGCGCCCCAGACGCCGGTCCCGGCTCCGGCACCGCGGGGACCGGTGACGGCACCCGCGGCGCAGGCACCTGCGGGAGGGCAGGTCCGGCGGCCGGACCTCCCGCCCATCCACCGCGAGCCCCGGCGACGCCGCCCCTCGGGCGAGCCGCCGCCGCTGCCGCGGCACCTCAACGCGTCGGGCAAGTGGTGGCTGGCGCTCAGCGGCGTCGTCGTCGTGACCTGGGGCGCCGTCCTCGTCACCGGGAGCTCGGCGTTCTTCGACCTCGTCGACACCCGGGTGCTGCAGGCGATCGCCGCCATCCGCTCCCCCGGCCTCACCGACGTCGCCGAGGTGGCCGGCGTCCTCGGCACCGGCCGGGCCATCCACCTGCTGTGGCTGGCCAACCTCGTGGTGCTGGCGGTCTTCCGCCGCTGGCGGCACCTGTTCGTGTGGATCGGGGTCGGCCTGCTGGTGGTGAACACCGCCGCGACCCTGGCCGCCACGCTGCAGCGCCCGCGGCCCTACGAGGTGGAGATCCTCGGCAGCTGGGCGGGGTTCTCGATGCCGTCGGTGCCGATGACCGTGCTCGCCACCTTCCTCGTCAGCACGCTCTACTCGCTGGTGCCCGCGGGGCGGCCCCGGGACATCGGCAAGTGGGTGGTGTGGGGCCTGCTGCTGGTCACCGCCGCCTCGCGGCTCTACCTCGCGCAGGACCACCCCACCGACGTCCTCGCCGGCGTCGTCCTCGGCGTGGCCGCGCCGCTGGCCGCCTTCCGGCTGCTGACGCCCAACGAGGTCTACCCCGTCGTCTACCGGCGCGGCAGCCCCGCCCACCTGGACGTCACCGGGGCGCGCGGCGAGGCGATCGTCCGCGCGCTGCAGGACCAGCTCGGGTTGCTGGTCACCTCGGTGAAGCCCTTCGGTCTGGCGGGGTCGGGCGGCTCCACGCCGCTGAAGATCACCGTCAAGGCCGCCGACGCCGCCGAGCAGGAGGAGAGCTGCGTCTTCGGCAAGCTCTACGCCGCCACGCACGTGCGGTCCGACCGCTGGTTCAAGCTGGGGCGCACGCTGCTCTACGGCCGGCTGGAGGACGAGAAGCCCTACCACAGCGTGCGGCGGCTGGTGCAGTACGAGGACTACGTCCTGCGGCTGCTGTCCGACGCCGGCCTGCCCGTGCCGCACCCGCTGGGCATCGTGGAGATCACCCCGGAGCGCGAGTACCTGCTGGTCACCGAGTTCCTCCAGGGCGCGCGGGAGATCGGCGACCCCGAGGTCGTCGTCGACGACGCGGTGATCGACCAAGGGCTGGCCGTCGTCCGGCGGCTGTGGGAGATCGGCATGGCCCACCGCGACATCAAGCCGGCCAACCTGATGGTCCGCGACGGCACGCTGTTCCTCATCGACTCCGCGTTCGCCGAGGTGCGCCCCAGCCCGTGGCGGCAGGCCGTGGACCTGGCGAACATGCTCCTGGTCCTCGCGCTGCGCACGGACGCCGCCCGCGTGTACGAGCGGGCGCGGCGCTACTTCTCCGACGAGGAGCTGGCCGAGGCCTTCGCCGCCACCCGTGGGCTCACCATGCCCTCGCAGCTGCGCCGGATGCTGCGGGCGCAGGGCCGCGACCTGCACCGGGACTTCCTCGAGCTGCTGCCCTACCGGCTCCCGCCGGTGCGCATCCAGCGGTGGACCTGGCGCCGGGCCGGCCTGTGCCTGGTGACCGCGCTCGCCCTGGTCCTCGCCGTGACCATCGCGGTCAACCTGCTCGGGTCGCCGCTGTGAGCGGCGCCCTGCGCCCGGCCGCGGCGGCGGTGCTGGCGGCCGCCCTGCTGACGGCGGGCTGCGCGCCGGGCACCCCGACCGTCAGCGGCGAGCTGCCCGGCTGCCGCACCGGCGACGACGACCGGGCCGCCCACGGCGTCGTGCTCATGGCCCAGGCGGTGCCGACGGCGACCTGGGTGCCGTGCGTGGAGAGCGTCCCGGTGGGCTGGACCTTCGCCGGCCTCGACGCCCACTCGGGCTCGGCGCGGTTCTGGCTGAACTCCGACCGCGACGGCTACCACGCCATCGAGGTGCGGCTGACCGCCGGCTGCGACACCACGGGTGCCACCGAGATCCCCAGCGAGCGGGACGGGCTGCAGCGCTTCGAGCGGGTCGTCCGGGTGACCCCGGAGTACCTGGGCCGCCGCTACTACGTGTTCCCCGGCGGCTGCCTGACCGTCGTGTTCACGCTCTCCGGCGACAACCGCGGGGAGCCCCTGGCACTCGCCACCCAGAGCCTGGGCGTGGTGAGCCGCGAGGTGCTCTCCGCCGAGGTCCACGAGGAGAGCGGCGGCCGGCTCCAGCTCGACCCGCCGCCCGCCGACGCCGCCGGCCCCGAGGACGAGGGGGACCCGCCATGACCGCCGTGACCCCGCAGGCGCCACCCGTCCGGCCGTCCCGGCGCAGGCCCCTGTGGCGCCGGGTGCTCGCCCCGCTGTTCTCCCTCGCGCTCGTCGCCGCCGTCTTCCTGTGGTTCCTGCCGCGCTTCACCGACATGGCGCAGGTGTGGGACGCGGTGGTCGACCTGTCGTGGGGGGCGCTGCTGCTGCTCCTGGTCGCGGCCGCGTGGAACCTGGCCACCTACCAGTTCGTGATGGTCGTGACCATGCCCGGCCTGCGGCTGCGCGAGGCGACGGTCTCCACCCTCACCACCACCGCGGTGTCGAACACCGTCATCGGCGGGGCGGCGATCGCGCTCGGGCTGACCTACGCCATGAACTCCTCGTGGGGCTTCTCGCGGTCCCGCACGTCGGTGTCGGTGCTGCTGTCGGGGCTGTGGAACAACTTCGCCAAGCTCGCCCTGCCGGTGGTCGCCCTCGTGCTGATGGCCTTCACCTCCTCCGCCCCCGGTCCCGGCCGGGTGGCCGCGGGGATCGCCGGCGTCGCCGGGCTGGTCGCGGCCGTGGTCGTGCTCGGCCTGCTGCTGCACAGCCGGGAGGGCGCCGCCCGGATCGGCCGGGGCAGCGGGCGGGTCGCCTCCGCGCTGATCAAGCCGTTCGGCCGGCCGCCCGTGCAGGGCTGGGACCAGGCGACGACGAAGTTCCGCGACCGGACCGCGCTGCTGCTGCGCGCCCGCTGGCACTGGCTCACCCTCACGACGCTGGTCAGCCACCTGTCCCTGTTCCTCGTGCTGATCGTCGCGCTGCGCGCGGTGGGCGTGTCCGCCGAGCAGGTCAGCGTGGTGGAGGCGCTCACGGTCTTCGCCTTCGCCCGGCTGCTCACGGCCGTCCCGTTCACCCCGGGCGGGCTGGGGGTCATCGAGCTGGCGCTGATCACCGGCATGTCGGCGTACGGCGGGGACCGGTCGCTGGTGGCCGCGGCGGTGCTGGTCTTCCGCGGCCTCACCTACCTGCTGCCCATCCCCCTCGGGATCGGCACCTACCTGTTCTGGCGGCACAACCGCTCGTGGCGGCGGGAGCCCAACTCCGCACCGCGCACGGACCTGGTGCCGGAGACGGCGTGACCGGGCGGGCGGCCACCCGCCCGCGGCCGCCGGTCACCCGCGGCGGTCGCGAGGTGGTCCTGGCCGCCGTCGGCGCGCTGGTTCTCGTGCTCGCCGCGCTGCCGGTGGAGCGGACGTCGGTGCCCGCGGCCGAGGCGGCGGTGTTCCGGGCGGTGAACGGCGTCGACGTCGTGCCGTTCCTGCTCGTCTGGCCGGTCATGCAGCTGGGCAACTTCCTCGTCGTCCCGGCGGCCGCCGTGGTCGCGGCCGCGATGCGGCGCTGGCGGCTCGCGCTGGGGCTGCTGCTCGCCGGCGTCGGCACCTACCTCGCGGCGAAGGGGATCAAGGACGTCGTCGTGCGCGGCCGGCCCGACGGGCTGCTCGACGACGTCGTGATCCGCGGTGCGGCGGCGCGCGGCCGCGGCTTCCTGTCCGGGCACGCGGCCGTCGTGACCGCCGTCCTGACCGTGGCCTGGCCGTGGCTGGGCCGCCGCGCGCGGATCGTGGCCGTGGTGCTCGTGGCGCTGGTCTGCCTGGCGCGGGTGTGGACCGCCGCGCACCTGCCGCTGGACGTCGTCGGCGGGATCGGGCTGGGGCTGCTCGTCGGGTCGGTGGCGCTGCTGGTGGTCGGCCGGCCGCGGTGAGGTCTGCCGCCGGGCGCCGCCTGTGGTTGAGTGACTGAGGTCACAGGAGGCCCGAAGACCCGAGGAGCCCGGGATGACCACCACCGCCCCCCGCCCGTCCGCCCCGCCCCGCCCGCGCCCCGCGCCGGTCACCGACGGGGCTCCCGACGGCGGCCGGTCCCCCTCCCCGGAGGCGTCCGAGGCGGTCATGGGCCTGGACATGGTGCTGGTCGACGGCGCCCGCGGCCCGCTGCGGCGGATGGTCCCGCCGGCCCGCACCGTCGCCCGGCTCGGCGCCTCCCTGGCGCGCCGGCCCGAGACCGTCGTCCGCACCGGCGGGGACCTGGTGCGCGAGCTGGGGCGGATCGCGGTGGGCCGCTCGGAGGTCGCCCCCTCGCCGAAGGACCGCCGCTTCGCCGACCCCGCCTGGACCGGCAACCCCTTCCTCCGGCGGACCATGCAGGCGCACATCGCCGCCGCGCAGGCCGCCGCGCGCCTGGTCGAGGACGCCGACCTCGACTGGCAGGACGACGAGCGGATCCGGTTCACGCTGACCAACGTGGTCGACGCGCTGGCGCCGTCCAACGTCCCGTTCCTCAACCCGCTGGCGCTCAAGGCGGTCATCGACACCGGCGGCCGCAACGCGGTCAGCGGGCTCCGCCGGATGGTCTCGGACCTGGTGTCCCCGCCGCGGGTGCCCTCGATGGTCGAGCCCGACGCCTTCACCGTGGGCGAGGACCTCGCGGTCACCCCGGGCGCCGTCGTCCTGCGGACCGACGTGTTCGAGCTGATCCAGTACCGCCCGACGACGGAGACCGTCCGCGCCGTCCCGCTGCTGATGGTCCCGCCGACGATCAACAAGTACTACATCACCGACCTCGCGCCCGGCCGCAGCATCGTGGAGCACTACGTGGCCGCCGGCCAGCAGGTCTTCATGATCAGCTGGCGCAACCCCGACGAGCGGCACGCCGACTGGGGCCTGGACGCCTACGGCCAGGCCGTGCTGGACGCGATGGACGCCGCGCAGCGCATCACCGGCAGCGAGCGGGTGGCCCTCCAGGCGTTCTGTTCCGGCGGGATCGTCACCGCGATGGTGCTGGCCCACCTGGCCGCCACCGGACGGCTGGACCGGGTGGCCGCCGCCAGCTTCGCCGTCACCGTCCTCGACTGGGCGCGGGCCGGCACGGTGTCGGCGCTCATGGACCCCGAGGCGGTCCGGGACGCGACGGAGAAGTCGCGGAGGAAGGGGTACCTCGACGGCGCGATGCTCGCCGAGGTCTTCGCCTGGCTGCGCCCCAACGACCTGGTGTGGAACTACTGGGTCAACAACTACCTGCAGGGCAAGCCGCCGGCCGCCTTCGACATCCTCTTCTGGAACGCCGACACCACCCGCATGAGCGCGGCGCTGCACCGGGACTTCATCGAGGTCGCGGTCGGCAACTCCCTCACCGAACCGGGCAGGGCGACGATGCTCGGCACGCCGGTGGACCTGTCCGCCGTCGACGTCGACGCCTACGTCACCGCCGGGATCGCCGACCACCTCTGCCCCTGGCAGGCGTGCTACCGCACCACCCAGCTGCTCGGCGGGGACACCCGGTTCGTGCTCTCCACCAACGGCCACATCGCCTCGCTGGTCAACCCGCCGGGCAACCCGAAGTCGACGTTCCAGGTGGCGCCGGACACCCCGGCCGACCCCGAGGAGTGGCTGTCCCGGGCGACGAAGGAGAAGGGCTCCTGGTGGCCGGACTTCATGTCCTGGCTCGGCGAGCGGTCGGGGGACGAGGTGCCCGCGCCGGAGTCGCTCGGGAGTGCGGAGCTGCCGGTCCTGGGGGAGGCTCCTGGGACCTATGTCCTCGAGAAGTGAGTCCGTCCGCACGCTGACCGTCCTCGGCCGCACCCTCCGGGTGGCCGAGCGGCCCGGCGACGGCAGGACGCCGCCGCTGCTGCTCATGAACGGCATCGGCGCGAGCCTCGAGGTGCTGCAGCCCTTCGTCGACGCGCTCGACCCGCGGCGCACCGTGATCCGGTTCGACGTCCCGGGCGTGGGCGGGTCCCCCCGGCCGGTCGTCCCCTACGTGCTGGGGACGCTGACGCCGGTGGTCGCCGGGGTCCTGCGCCGGTTGGGCCACGACGGGCCGGTCGACGTGCTGGGGCTGTCCTGGGGCGGCGGCCTGGCGCAGCACTTCGCCGTCCAGCACCGGCGCCGCTGCCGCCGGCTGGTGCTCGCGGCCACCGGCACCGGCGCGCTGATGGTGCCCGCGTCCCCGCGGGTGCTCTCGCACATGCTCACGCCGCGGCGGCACCGCGACGCCGAGTACGCCCGGCGGATCGCGCCGACGGTCTACGGCGGGGGGGGGGGGGGGGGGGGGGGGGGGGGGGGGCGGGGGCGGGGGGGGGGCGGGGGGGGCGGGCCGCGGGGGGGGGGCGCGCGGGCGCGGGCGGCGGGCGCGGCCCG
>NZ_JBJGZK010000011.1:0-161124 GCF_054050475.1 Geodermatophilus sp. SYSU D00525 | reverse complement strand
ATATGGCGGCAACAACGAATAAAAAAAAAAAAAAAACCCAAGCCCCCCCCCCCCCCCCCCCCCCCCCGCCCCCCCCCCCCCCCCCCCCCCCCCCCCCCCCCACAGCGAGATCGCTTCGCACCGGGGGGACGTCCCGCTCACGGACAACGGGGTGGAGATCGCCCGGCAGGTCGGCCGTGACCTCGGCAAGGAGAGGCCGGCTTTCCGTGTCCTGACCGGCGGGACGTTGCGTACCCGGCAGACCGCCGAGGCCGTGGCCGAGGGGGCGCGGAGCGAGGGGGCGGAGGTCGAGGGACCTCGCGTGGCCTTCGCGCTGCGCAATCCCGACATCTACGTGGCAGGCGAACGGGTCGACATGGTGAGCAGCGCCGGTGCCCTCGCCGAGCAGGTTCCCGGCATGACCGAGGACCAGGCGGCGTCGAACCTGTTCTTCTCCGGGTTCTTCGACCACCCCGACCGGATCGGCTGGTGGCTGCGGCTACCGAACGTCCCCGGTGACGACGCGACGACTCTCGCCCGCCGCATCGACGCGTTCGCCGGCAGCCTGGCCGACCCAGGCGGCCCCACCGGTGGGCTCACCGTCGCGGTGACGCACTCCCCCGTGCTGCGCGCCTGCGCGCTGGCCCACCTCGGCGACGACCCCGGGGAGCCGCCGTGGGTGGGTGGCCTGGAGTACGCCGTCCTTCCCGACAGGTCGCTGCGGGTCAGCGCCTTCGCCATCGAACGCCCCTGACGCCGATCGACTGACGGCCTCCGTCCTCACCGACGTGCTCGTCCTCGGCTGAGCCATCGGCCGGCTCGACAACCGCCGCTGACCCACGACCAGCTAGGAGCTGCACATGCCTTCCACCGTCACCACGGTCGACCCGGCCACCGGCGAGCCACTGACGAGCTACCCCGGCTCCGACGTCGACGAGGTCCTCGCCGTCCTCGGCTCGGTGGCTGAGACGCAAGCCTCCTGGGCCGCGACCCCGGTGGAACAGAGAGCCGAGATCATCCGTGCGATCGGCGCTCAGCTGCGCAAGGACGTCGAGGAGCTCGCCGCCCTCATGACCGCCGAGATGGGCAAGCCGATCGCCGAGGCGCGCGCCGAAGTGGAGAAGTCGGCCACGGCGTGCGACTACTACGCCGACCACGGACCCGCTGCGCTGGCTCCAGTCGAGGTCGACACCGGCGACCAGCGCAGCTGGGTCGCGCACGAGCCCCTGGGCGTGGTCCTGGCCGTCATGCCCTGGAACTTCCCCTTCTGGCAGGTGCTCCGCTTCGCCGCGCCGACCCTGCTGGCGGGCAACACGGCGATCCTGAAGCACTCCCCCAACGTCACCGGCTGCGCGCTCGCCATCGAACGCGCCTTCCGGGACGCCGGCCTCCCCGAGAACGTGTTCCGCAGCATCGTCGTCGCCGAGGAGGACGTCCCCGCGGTCAGCCAGGCGCTGATCGAGGACGACCGGATCGCCGCGGTCAGCCTCACCGGCAGCGAGCGGGCCGGCTCGGCCGTCGCTGCCGCCGCCGGCCGGGCGATCAAGAAGAGCCTGCTGGAACTCGGCGGCTCCGACCCCTTCGTCGTCCTCGACGACGCCGACCTCGACCTCGCCGTCGCCGCCGCGGTCAAGAGCCGCTTCATCAACGGTGGGCAGAGCTGCCTGGCCGCCAAGCGGTTCGTCGTCCACCATGGGGTCGCCGCCGAATTCAGCCGCCGGTTCGCCGAGGCGGCGACCGAGCTGACCGTCGGACCGCCCACCGACCCGACCACGACCATCGGCCCCATGGCGCGAGCGGACCTGGTCGACGGGCTGGAGCGGCAGGTCCGCGAGTCGGTGGACGCCGGGGCCACGCTGCTGACCGGTGGTGAGCGGCTCGACCGACCGGGCGCCTGGTTCCCACCGACCGTCCTCGCCGACGTCACGCCGGAGATGCCCGTGATGGCCGAGGAGACCTTCGGACCGGTGGCCGCGGTCGTCGCGGTCGCCGACGACGACGAGGCAGCCCGCATCGCCAACACCACCCGCTACGGGCTGGCGGCCAGCGTCTGGAGCACGGACACCGAGCGCGCACTGTCCGTGGGACGGCGCATCACCTCCGGCGCGCTGTTCGTCAACGCCGTCGTCGCGTCCGACCCCCGCCTGCCGTTCGGCGGCACGAAGCGCAGCGGCTACGGCCGAGAACTCGGCGAGGCAGGCGCGATCGAGTTCACCAACGCCCGCACCTACGTCATCGGCTCGGGCGTGCTGCCCAGCGGCCCGCCCACGGAATGAGGTCCTGATGCGCGTCGTCCTGCTGGGCCCGCCGGGTGCGGGCAAGGGAACCCAGGCCCAGATCATCGCCGGGAGACTCGGTGTCCCGGCCATCTCCACCGGGGACATCTTCCGGGCCAACGTCAGCAACGGCACCGATCTCGGCCGGCAGGCCAAGGCCTTCATGGATGCCGGGGACCTGGTGCCGGACGAGATCACCGTCGCCATGGTGCTGGCTCGACTGGCCGAGACCGACGCCACCGGAGGTTTCCTCCTCGACGGCTTCCCGCGCTCCATCCCGCAGGCGGAGCGCCTGGACGAGGCGTTGGCCGAGCGGGGCCAGCGGCTCGACATCGTCCTGGAGCTCGTCGTCGACGAAGAGGAGGTCGTCCGCCGCCTCTCCGGTCGCCGGCTGCTGGTCGACGGCGAGTGGGTCGCGCGCGAGGACGACAAGCCCGAGACGGTCCGCCGCCGTCTGCAGGTGTACCGGGACCTCACGGCGCCGCTCACCGCCTTCTACGCCGCCGCGGGCCTGCTCCGTCGAATCGACGCCATCGGGGAGATCGCCGAGGTGACCAAGCGGGCATGCGCCGCACTCGGTCCCAGCCCAGTCTCCACCATCAGTCATCCCTGACCAGTCACCCCGGAAGGACGGCGAGGATGCCGAGGTACTACCGGCCGACCACCACGGCCGACGCGCTGACCGCACTGGCCGACGGCGGCGAGCGCGCACGGCCGCTCGTCGGCGGCACCGACCTGCTGGTCGGGCTCCGGCACCACACCGTCGAGCCGGACCTGCTCGTGGACCTCAAGGCGGTCACCGACCTGCCCGAGCCGATCATCGCCACGGACGACGGCGTGCGGATCGGCGCCACGTGCACGCTCGGCGAGCTCGTCGCGCATCCGGTGGCCCAGGACTGGTACCCGGCGCTGGTCGAGGCGGCCCTCACGGTGGGGTCCGTGGCCATCCGCAACCGGGCGAGCCTGGTCGCCAACTCCTGCAACGCGTCGCCCGCAGCTGACACCGCTCCCCCGCTGCTCGTGCACGACGCGCGGGTCACCATCGCGTCGCTGGACGGCGAGCGCACCGCGTCGCTCGACGAGTTCTTCCTGGGGCCACGGCGCACCCTCTGCGGGCCCGGCGAGCTGGTGACGCGCATCGATCTCCCCCACCCCTCGCCAGGCTCGGGGTCGGCCTTCCGCCGCCTCACCCGGCGGCGCGGCGTCGACCTCGCCACGGTCAGCGTGGCCGCGGGGGTGCGCTCCGACGGCGGGCTGGTCGTCGGGATGGGGGCTGTCGGGCCACGGCCGCTGCGCGCCGAGGTGCCCGGACCGGTCGACCTGGCCGACGAGGGCGCCCTGGGCGCGGCCCTCGACCAGCTGCTGTCGGCCGCGACTCCGATCTCCGACGTCCGGGGCAGCCGCGAGTACCGCCTCGCCACGCTCCGCGTCCTCGCCGCCCGTGCGGTGCACGCCGCCGCCAGCCGACGCAACCCCAGGGAGATGGCCTCATGAGCGTCAACGACCACCTCGTGGACGACGAGTTGCAGCCGGTCACGCTGACCGTGAACGGCAGCGAGCGCACCGTCGCCGTCCCCGCCCACCGCACCCTGCTGGACGGCCTCCGCGACGAGGTCGGGCTGCCGGGGACCAAGAGCTGCTGCGCCGAGGGCGAGTGCGGCGCGTGCACCGTGCTGCTCGACGGCAAGGCGGTCAACTCCTGCCTCGTCCTCTGCGTCGAGGCCGAGGGCCACGAGGTCACGACCGTCGAGGGGCTGTCCGCCGACGGCCTCACCGACCTGCAGGAGGAGTTCCTCAACGCGGGCGCGGTCCAGTGCGGCTTCTGCATCCCGGGCCAGGTCGTCTCCGCGGAGTACCTGCTGCGGACCAACCCGGCGCCCGACGAGACCGAGATCCGCGAGGCCCTGTCGGGCAACCTGTGCCGCTGCGCCGGTTACCAGCGCATCGTGCGCGCGGTGCAGGCGACCGCCGTCCGGCGAGGAGCGGCGCAGTGACCACCGCGCCGGAGCGCGCGATCGAGCAGCGCGACGACCTGGGCATCCCGGCGGATCTGCATCCGGGCGGGCAGGTCGGCCGGCCCGTGTTGCGCTACGGCGGGGACGCGCGGACCTCGGGCGCCCAGCGGTTCCTCGCCGACCTGCGCTTCCCCGGGGCGCTGCAGGTCGCGGTCGTGACGCTGCCAGTGGGCAGCGCGGACGTGCTCCGCATCGACGCGACGGCCGCCCGAGCGATCCCCGGCGTCGTCGACGTGGTGACCCCGGCGGACCTGCCCGCCCCCATGCCGCGGTTCGGCGTCTCCCACACCGACCGTCCGGTGCTGGCCGACGGCCGGGTCAACTACCACGGCGAGCCCGTGGCGGCGGTGGTCGCCGAGACCCTCGATGCGGCCCAGGCCGCCGCGCGCGCCGTCGTCGTCGACTACCGGGAGCTGCCGGGCGTCTACACCCTCGAGGCCGCCCTCGACCCGGGTGCGCAGCTCGTCCAGGACCCCTCGATCCGGCCGGGACACGCCCTCGCCGGCACCAACGTGCTCGAGGACGCGCACTACGCCTGGGGCGACCTCGAGACAGAGGAGGCGCGCACGGACGTCGTGGTCGAGAACACCTACACGTTCCCGATGGTCACGCACTTCCCGATCGAGCCCGGCGGCACCGTCGTCGTCCCGACGGACCAGGGCGGCCTCGACGTCTACTCACCCGTGCAGCACCCCTTCGTGCTGCAGCGCACGATCGCCTCGGTCATCGGACTGCCCCTCAACCAGGTGCGGGTCTTCGCGCCCGACCCCGGCGGAGGCTTCGGGGGCAAGCAGAACCCCAAGATCGAGCCGCTGATCGCCTTCCTCGCGCTCCGGACCCGGCGGACCTGCCGGATCGTGCTGTCCCTGGAGGAGACCTTCCAGAGCATGCGGCGTGCCGGCTGCCGGATAGCCGCCCGGACCGGCTTCACGTCCGACGGCGCGCTCACGTTCCACCAGGTGTGGGCCGACTTCCAGATCGGCGCCTACGCCGACGTGGCCCCACGAGTCATGGGCAAGGGCAGCTACGTCGCGGCCGGGCCCTACCGCATCCCCGGTGTGCGGATCGACGCCCGCGCCGTCATGACCAACACGACGCCCAGCACCGCCTTCCGCGGCTTCGGCAGCCCGCAGGTCGCGTGGGCGATCGAGTCGCAGCTCGACGCGGGCGCGAGGGAGCTGGGCTTGGACGGCCTGGAGATCCGTCGGCGGAACCTGGTCGCCCAGGGCGAGGCTTTCGTGCGCGGCGAGTCCGAGGCCGCGGCCGACGGCAGGTGGCACGAGAGCCTGGAGAAGGCCGCCGAGCTGATCGACTGGGGGACGCCGCTCCTCCCCAACAGGGGCCGTGGCATCGCGGTGGGCATCAAGCCGGGCGCCACCTCGGGGCTGTCGCAGAGTCTCGTGCGGCTGCTGGCCGACGGCAGCGCGATCGTCTACGCGGGCACCTCCGACATGGGCCAGGGCGCCCGGACGCTGTGGCAGCAGATCCTCGCGGACGAGCTCGGGGTGGCGCTCGACCACGTCTCAGTGGTCAGCGGCGACACCGGCACCGTGCCCTTCGACCTCCAGACCTCGGCGAGCCGGTCGACGGTGTTCATGGGCTCGGCCGTACTCGAGGCCTGCCAGGACGTGCGCCGGCGGGTGCTGGAGCTCTACGCCGAGTCGAAGGACGTCCCCGCCGACGAGTTGTCCGAGCGTCCCGGCGTGCTGGTCACTCCCGACGGCGAGCTGAGCCTGCCCGAGGCGGCCCGGCAGGCACTGGGCCCGCTGCGCGGGGAGTTCATCGGCCAGGGCACCCGGCGGCTGCGCGGCAAGAGCAAGCACCCGCTCGGCGGCGACGCCGCCTTCTACGAGTTCAACGCCACCGCCATCGAGGTGGAGGTGGACCGGGAGACAGGAGAGCTGCTCCTCACCAGGCACGTGACGGTGAGCGACGTCGGCACGGAGCTCAACCCGCTGCAGGTGGTCTCCCAGGACGAAGGCGCCGCGATCATGGGACTGGGCCACAGCCAGATGGAGCAACTGCTGCTCGACGAGCACGGACGAATCCGCAACCTCGGCGCCCTGGACTACCGCATTCCCACGTTCAAGGACGTCCCGGTGGAGCTGGTGAGCGCCGCCGTCGAGAACCACGACGGTCCAGGGCCCTACGGGTCGAAGGGAATCAGCGAAGGCGCGCTGCTGTGCACGGCCGGGGCCCTCGCCGCGGCAGTCACGGACGCCACCGGCGTAGTGATACGGGACCTCCCCCTGACACCGGAGCGGGTCTGGGCCTCGATCCAGGAGGCCGCGACCGACCGGCCCGGCTGAGCACGCGCCTCCCGCGGTGAGGACCCGGACTGCCCGGAGGCCTGGCTAGGGCCACCGCGACGCCTGGGTCCAGCAGCGCGTCGACGGCGACCTCGTCACCGGGACGACGTCTCCCGGCCGGCAGCCCTGCCCCGGCCCACATCGCGGCGGTGAGCAACGACGCGGACGGGTCGTGCTCACCGGGCTCGAGCACGAACGTGCTCCAGCAGCCGATCGCATGCCTGGCCTCCGGCAGGCGAACAGCAGCGACCGAGCCCTTAGGGCACGTCACATAGGCGCCCTCCAGACGAGCCAGGCGCTGGTGTCCCTGAGCGGCCGACTTTGGGACATCCGTCCAGCCATACTCCGTCGGAGCGTCCCTCGGTTGGCCCTGCCCCAAGTCCTCGTTATGTCCGACTACGCCCGCTTCACGTGATCGAGTTGTCCGGACGTTTCTCGATTGCATTGGGCGGCTGCGCCGTTAGCCGAAGCTTGTCAAGGGCCCCACCACTGAACCTGAACGTCCTTCACCTCCACTCCGTCGCCCATCTCCCAACTGATGGTGTCTGACGGGGTGATCTCGAGCGATCCATCCTCCCTCCTAACAGCACTTTGGATGGTCGACGAATCGAGTGAGAACTGAGGATATTGACGCAAGGGATGAGTCAAGTGGTCGACTCCCCCGACCATGACCGCGGTTACGTATCGCGACAGGGGAGCGCAAGCAAGTGGCGACGCGGAATCGCCTGACCCCATCTCCTCAGCAAAAGACTCCTCCACGCCCAGGAGTTGCAGTATCGCCTCACGAAGATAAGCGGCGATGGTCCGATAATGAGTACCTGAGAGTTGGCGAATCTTCACCATGTCCAGATAGCCGTGCTCCAAGCCATCACTGGCCTCACGCGCTTCTGCGTACGCTTCCGCGTCTCCTCGGCAGAGAACCCGTCTACGAACCTCGGAATCCAGTTGCTTCAGCTCTATGCCCCACTCGGCGAGCAGGTCATCTCTCGAGCCTGCACGCGCGACCTCTCGCGCCCGCGCGATCGGGGTGAGAGCCTCCATAGCCATCCAGGCATGCGCTATTGCCATTATCTCCATGCCGGGACGCATGTATCGAAGCGTCTCGATGTATTGCCCAACGGCTCTCAGCATGCGCGCGGGATCATTTATTCGATGAACCGCCCTGAGGATCGCGTCGAAGTGCTCGCCGTTCGGGCGGCGCATGACGCGGGGTATGCCGACCTCCCGGTCGAAAAGTTGTTGCCAGAGCTGGTGCTCTTGCACGGCCGGAGTCGCATCGAATACCAACTCAAGCTGCAAGTAATCCATGGCAGCATTGGCCGCCAAGGACAGCATCTGCAATATTATGCTCGTAACTTGGGGTCCGTGTTGCATCGCGTCTTCAATCGTTGGCGCAGGCATCGAAACCTCGCACCAGAGATGGCGCGGAACCGAGCCACGGTCTCCGAGATCCTCATAAAAGGTTCGAATTGCTACGACACCCTCACCGAAGGCGGTCGCGACCGACACTGTGAACGTCTGATCCTCGTCCAGTCGCACGGCGGACTGGCAGCGAACGACAACAACGAAGCGGGGTAGCGCAGTAGGGGCTTCCACGGACGGGACGGTATCCATCCGCAACTGCGGGGCACTCGCGCCGGCGCAGCAATCTGGTACGGGCCTCGGCCCGACAGCTCACCGGACGAGCGCCCACGTCCCTAAAGCCGCCTTCAGGGACGGTCTCCAGCCACCGCGGCTGACTCGCGCATGGCCTAGCTTCACACCTGTCGTTCGCTCCTGGCCTTGATCCCCTCGGCCTCGGCGATGAGGTAGCGATCGGTCAGCCGGCGGTAGAACCGTCCCATCACCACGCCCACGGGCCCGGCCTGCTCCACCGCCAGGGTGACGCGCGTGCCGCCGACGCCGAGATCCTCGAGCAGGTGCCGAGCGGTGGTGCGGACGCCCGGACCGGTGGCCACCCAGGTGAACGAGCGGCTCGGCTCGAGCTCCGTGACCACGTACTCGGTCGAAGGGATCCGGGGCTGCTCCACCCGAACCCGGGACCCGACGGTGAGTGGCCCGTCGTCCAAGCGTCGAACGGAGGTCACCGTCGGCGCCCACTCCGGCCACAACTCGACCTCGCTCAGCACCTTCCAGACCTGCTCGACCGGCGCCTCGACGTCGATCCTGGTGCTCTGCTCCACCAGGTCATCCTGCTCTCATCGCCACCGGAGATGGCCAAGATCAAGTGCCACACACCTCTTGCATTGTCGGCCGCGGCTTTCGTCGTGATGATTAGGATGGCCGCCATGGCCAGGAGGCGGAGGGAACAGCGAGAGCCCAATCAGCAGCCACGGACAGCGGCGTCTCCGAAGCCTGCGCCCAGCGTCGATGCCGGACGCGCAGAGGCGACTTCCGTTGCGGCCGATCCGAGTGATCGCCGCCGAGCAGCGACGACCTGCGGATGGTGCGGCGGACCGATCCAGCCGAAGGCCCGCGGGCGCATCCCCACCTGGTGCTCACCGGCATGCCGGCAACGCGCCTGGGAGCAATCACGGGCCGCGGCCTCCGGCCTCAGCGCAGTCCATGTCGTCGAGCGGCGCGTGGAGGTCCCGATGCGGCAGCCGCTCACTCGCCGAGACTGGCCCCAGGCGCTACAGGAGCTGGCTCAGCAGATTGATGACGGGCGGATCTACGACCGCGACCTCTCCGGGCTGTCCGTTGCTCTCGACGCCGTCCTCGACGCCTACAACCGCCGGCCCTACGTCCGCCTCCGAGCTGCCGACGAGCACCGCATGACCTGGGGTCCCCGACACCCGTCCCGCTGACGTGTGCGCCTGGGACAACGGGCGTACCGGAGGTCTACTGCAGGCGCCGTTCTGCAGACCGCCTCGGGAACGTGTCCTGAGCGGCCCTCTCCAGCTCTCCTCCAGTTGAGGCTCCGGGACCTGGAGAACAGTCGCAGCCCCGAGCCCCCCGCCGTGTCGACAGCGCATGCCTGGTCGCAGATGCACTGGAGGAGCACCCGAGACCGTTCCCCCATCGTCGACGGACGCACCGCATCAGCCGCCGTGCGCGAATGGCCGCAGTCGGGCGTCGGCGGGCGGAGTGGAAATGCGGAGGAGATGACATGGGCGACCCGGAGCGCCTTCACGACCTGCTGGCCAGCAATCCCCTGCTGCTGACCCCCGAGGAGGCAGCGACGGTCCTCCGCATCGGTCGGACGACCATCTACGCGCTCATGAAGGCCGGCGACCTACGCCCGGTGCACATCGGCCGCAGTTGCCGACTCCCCCGCACCGAGCTCGAGCGCTACGTCCGCTGCCTGGAGACGTCCGCGAACGCCGCGCCGGCACCGACGGCCGAGCGCCATGCAGCAGGCTCTCCGCGACGTCGGATCGACGCCAGCCCACGCCGCATACACGCCCGATAGCCGTCCCGCCTCTCGGCTGGGGACAACGCCGCCGCCATCCACCGGTTTGTCCCGCCGGCGGCTGCACCAGGCGCACCCGTGGTGACGTCGCCCAGCTGGTCTCGGGACCGCAGGTCGCCGGCAGGGAGCGAGTGCCCGGGTAGGCCGACATCGCCGGAGGAGTCGACGTGGCAAGACGCGCGAACGGCGAGGGGTCGATCTTCCGGCGGAAGGACGGCACCTGGTCGGCAGAACTCAGCTACCGAGACGACCACGGCACCCTGAAACGTCGGACGGTCCACGGGAAGACGCAGGCCGAGGTCCGGGCCAAGCTCCGCGAGGTCCGCGAGCGGATCGAGTCCGGAGCACCGGTCAAAGACGCCTCCATGACGGTGGCCGCATGGCTTGAGGACTGGATCACCAAGTCGCTTGCCGCCAGCGACCGCAAGCAGGCAACCAAGGACCTCTACGCCACCCTCGCCCGCACCCACCTCGCGCCCACGGTCGGGACGATTTCCCTCGGCCGGCTGCGTCCCTCAGACGTCGAAGCGCTCATCGTCACCAAGCGGGACGCCGGCCTGGCTGCATCAACGGTGCGGACGATCTACACCGTCCTGCGGGCGGCGCTCGACGTCGCCGCTCGCGACGGGCTGATCCGCAACAACCCCGCGGCCGCCGTCAAGCGGCCCGGCGTCGAGCGCAAGGACGGGCCGCACCTGCCCACGGAGCAGGCGCATGCACTCCTACACGCGATCCGTGGCGACCGGTTGGAGAGCCTGTTCCGGCTCATGCTGGCCACCGGGCTGCGCCGCGGAGAGGCGCCGGCCCTTCACTGGTCCGACGTGGACCTCGACTCCGGGCTACTGCGGGTCCGCTGGACCCTCGCCCGGACCTCTCAGGGGCTGCGGCTCGACGAGCCCAAGACCGACAAGTCCCGCCGGACCGTGCCACTCCCCCGCTCGGCCATCGAGACGCTCCAGGTGCACCGAACCCGGCAACTGGAGGAACAGCGCACGGCTGTCGGAGCCTGGCAGGACCACGGCCTGGTCTTCACAACCGAGATCGGCACACCGCTCGAACCCCGCAACGTCCTACGGCGCTTCGAAGTCCTCGCCGCGCGCGCCAGCCTCCGCGGCATCACCCTGCACACCCTCCGGCACTCCGCGGCCAGCTTCCTGCTGGCGGCCGGAACCCACACCAAGGTGGTCCAGGAGCACCTCGGTCACTCGTCCTATGCGATCACTGCCGACATCTACAGCCACGTCGGCCCCGCCCAGCAGCGCGAGGCCGCCGACCGGCTCGAGCAGGCACTCCGCTGGTGACCGCTGCTGTATCGAGCGCCGCGTTGCTGTACGCGTTGCTGTACTGACGCGAGAGGCGGGCCACCCTCGTCGGGTGACCCGCCTCTGACCTGCGGTGTCGCTGTCGGGCTGACAGGATTTGAACCTGCGACCCCTTGACCCCCAGTCAAGTGCGCTACCAAGCTGCGCTACAGCCCGAGCGCCGGGCGGCTCGCGCCGCCCGATCGCTGCGTAGAGCAGGTTACCGCACCTGCTCCCCCGCTCCGCCCGGTGGTCGGCCGCGTGCCGCGGTGAGTCGTTCGCCGGCCTCCCACAGCCGGCGCCGGACGTCGGGGTCGCTGCCCTGTCCGGGCGTGGGCAGCTCCCGGCGCCGCGCGAACAGCTTGCCCGTCACGGTCGCCGTCTCCGGGGCGGTCGCCGGCCACAGCACCGTGTCCGCGCCCTGCTCGGGCGTGCGGCCGAAGCGGTGTCGGGAATGCGCGACGACGGCCGGCGTTGGTGGTTGACCGTGACAACCGTGACCCGGGCCTCGGTCGGGCTCCGTTCCGAGCGCGGCCCCGTGCTCGGGGCGGTCATGCTCAGCACCGCGCTGATCGCCCTCGACAGCACGATCATCGCCACCGCCGTCCCCGCCGTCGTCGACGACCTCGGCGGGTTCAGCCAGTTCCCCTGGCTGTTCAGCGTCTACCTGCTGACCCAGGCGGTGACCGTGCCGGTCTACGGCAAGCTCGCCGACGTCCTCGGGCGCAAGCCGGTGCTGCTGTTCGGCATCGCGGTGTTCGTCGCCGCCTCGCTGTTCTGCGGCCTGGCCTGGTCGATGCCGGCGCTGATCGTCGGGCGGGCGCTGCAGGGCATCGGCGCCGGCGCCATCCAGCCGATCGGCATGACCGTCATCGGCGACATCTACACCGTCGAGGAGCGCGCCCGGGTCCAGGGCTACCTCGCCTCGGTGTGGGGCGTCTCGTCGGTGCTCGGGCCCACGCTCGGCGGCGTCTTCAGCGACTACCTGTCCTGGCGCTGGATCTTCCTGGTCAACCTGCCGCTGGGCGCGCTGGCGTTCGTCGCGCTGCTGCGCCGGTGGAGCGAGCGCGTCGAGCGCCGCGAGCACCGCTTCGACGTCGCCGGAGCCGTGCTGCTGTCGGCCGGGTTCGCGCTGCTGATCCTCGGGCTGCTGCAGGGCGGCAGCGCGTGGGCCTGGACGTCGGGGACGTCGATCGCGGTCCTCGCGACGGCGGTCGTCCTGCTCGCGGCCTTCGCGGTCGTCGAGCGGCGGGCCGCGGAGCCGGTGCTGCCGCCGTGGGTGCTGCGCCGCCGGATCCTGCTGTCCGGCAACGTGGCCGCCCTCGGCCTCGGCGCGCTGCTGATCGGGCTGAGCTCCTACCTGCCGACCTGGGCGCAGGGCGTCCTCGGCGCCGGTGCGCTCGAGGCCGGCTTCGCCCTCGCCGCGCTGACCCTCGGCTGGCCGATCGCGGCGAGCCTCGCCGGCCGGCTCTACCTGCGGATCGGCTTCCGCAACACCGCGCTGATCGGCGTCGCGCTCGCCGTCGCCGGGACCGTCGGGACGGCGCTGCTCGGCGCCGACGCCCGGCTGTGGCAGGTCGGCGCGTGGATGTTCGTCACCGGCGCGGGCCTCGGGCTGTCGTCGTCGCCGCTGATCGTCGCGGTGCAGTCGGTGGTCGGCTGGGACCGGCGCGGCGTCGTCACCGCCACCAACATGTTCGCCCGGTCGATGGGGTCGGCGGTCGGCGCGGCGGTGTTCGGCGCGATTGCGAACACCACGCTGGCCGCCCGGTTCGCCTCACCACCGCCGGGCCTGGACGGCGCGGTCCCCACCGACGTCGACAGCACCACCGCGGCGCTGTCGCAGGGCGGCGCCGTCGCGGAGTTCGCGCGGGAGAGCCTGCACGCGGCCTCGCACGGCGTGTTCGTCGCGACCGCCGTGACCGCCGTCGTCATCGCGCTGGCGGTGCTGGCCATGCCCCGCCGGACCGAGCCGCTGCGCTTCGACGACGACCCGGCCCCGGCGGGCTGACCTCAGCCGCGCCGGTCGTTCCCCCGGCCCTCGCGGACCTTGACCGAGATGTCCAGCGGCGTGCCGCCGAAGCCGAACCGCTCGCGCAGCTTGCGCTCGAGGAACCGGCGGTAGCCGGCCTCGAGGAACCCGGTCGAGAAGACGACGAACCGCGGCGGCCGGACGTCGGCCTGCGTCACGTACTTGATCTTCGGGGCGCGCCCGCCGCGGGCCGGCGGCGGCGTCTCCTGCACCAGCTGCCGCACGTAGGCGTTGAGCTCCGCCGTCGGCACCCGGGTCTCCCACGAGGCGAGCGCGGCGCGCAGGTGGTCCGGCAGCTTGCCGATCCCCCGGCCGGTGGCCGCGGAGATGTTGACCCGGCTGGCCCACCGGACGCGCGCGAGGTCGCGCTCGACCTCGCGCTCCAGCTGGGCGTGCCGGTCCTCGTCGAGGGTGTCCCACTTGTTGAACGCGATGACCAGCGCGCGGCCGGCCTCGATCACCTGGGTGATCACCCGCTGGTCCTGCTCGCTGATCACCTCGTCGGCGGCGAGCAGGACGACGGCGACCTCGGCGGCCTGGATCGCGGCCTCGGTGCGCAGGCTCGCGTAGTACTCCGTGCCGCTCGCCGTCGACACCTTGCGGCGCAGGCCCGCGGTGTCGACGAACCGCCACTCCTCGCCGCCGAGGGTGATGATCGAGTCGACCGGGTCGACGGTGGTGCCGGCCACCGAGTCGACGACCGAGCGCTCCTCCTTGGCCAGCCGGTTGAGCAGGCTGGACTTGCCCACGTTGGGCCGCCCGACCAGCGCCACGCGGCGCGGGCCGCCCTCCTCGGGCTGCTCCCGCGGCGCCTCGGGCAGCGCGTCGAGCACCAGGTCGAGCAGGTCACCGCTGCCCCGCCCGTGCAGCGCGCTCACCGGCTGCGGCTCCCCCAGCCCCAGCGACCACAGCTCGGCGGCGTTGGCCTCGCTGCGCTCGTCGTCGATCTTGTTCGCGACGACGATCACCGGCCGGTCGCTGCGGCGCAGGATGCGCGCGGCGGCCAGGTCGGTGTCGGTGGCGCCCACCCGGCTGTCGACGACGAACACGATGACGTCGGCGGTGCGCATCGCGAACTCGGCCTGCCGGCTGATCGACGCGCCCAGCCCCTCGGCCTTCGGGTCCCAGCCGCCGGTGTCGGTGACGGTGAACCGCCGCCCGTTCCACAGCGCCTCGTAGGAGATCCGGTCGCGGGTCACGCCCGGCACGTCCTGCACCACCGCCGCGCGCCGGCCCAGGAACCGGTTCACCAGCGTCGACTTGCCCACGTTGGGCCGGCCGACGATCGCCACCACCGGCAGCGGACCGCCGGTGCCCTCCTCGCTCATGCCCTCTCCCCTGCCCCGACCGCCGAGAGCGCCAGGTCGACGATGCGGTCGACGACGGCCTCCCGGTCCAGGTCGGTGCTGTCCACGACCACCGCGTCGGCGGCCGGCCGCAGCGGGCTGTCCGCGCGGCTGCTGTCGTACTCGTCCCGGCGGCGCATGTCGGCGGCGAGCGCCGCGACCTCGGCCGCGGTGCTCAGGCCCAGCTGGGCGGCCCGCCGCTGCGCGCGCGCCTCGGGCGCGGCGGTCAGGTAGACCTTCACCGTCGCGTCGGGCAGCACCACGGTGCCGATGTCGCGGCCCTCGACGACGACGGCGTCGGCGGCGGCCACCAGGGCGCGCTGCTGGTCGACCAGCTGCCGGCGCACCGCGGGCACCGCCGAGACCGCCGAGACGTTGCGGGTCACCTCGGCGCCGCGGATCCGCACCGCGACGTCGGTGCCGTCGACCTCGACCCGCTCGGTGTCGGCCGCCGTCCCCACCTCGATGCGCGCGCCGGCCACCACGCGGGCCACCGCCCCGGCGTCCCCGGGGTCGACGCCGGCGTCGAGGACGGCCACGGTCGCGGCCCGGTACATCGCACCGGTGTCGAGGTAGGCCGCGCCCAGCCGGGTCGCCGCCGCTCGCGCGACGCTGGACTTGCCCGTGCCCGACGGCCCGTCGAGGGTCACCTGGCCACGGAACCGCGCGCTCACTGCGCCGTCACCCCGCGCAGTGGTGTCCGCTCGCCGGCGCTCGCTCACTGCGCGATGTCCCGTCGCAGCGCCACGGCACCCCGCAGGTACACGTGCTGGATGTCCTCCCGCGGCCGCTCGGTCTCCACGTGCGCCATGAGCCGCAGCACCCGCGGCAGTGCGTGCTCCACGCCGATCTCCGTGGCGCACATCAGCGGCACGTCGCCCATCCCGAGCTCGCGGGCGGCCAGCGCCGGGAACTCCGAGACCAGGTCCGGGGTGGCGGTGAACAGGATGCTGATGATGTCGTCGTGGTGGAGGCCGTTGCGCTCGACCACGGTGCTCACCAGCTCCCGGGTGGCCTCGAGGACCTGCTCGCGCTCGTCGGCGTCCACCTGCGTCGCGCCCCGGATGGCCCGTACGGCCACGTGCACCCTCCTCGGTCGGTACCGGCTCCCGGATCAGGGGTGCCCGGTCGAGTCTAGGTACCCCGCGCCACCTCCCCGCCGCCGGTGACCGCACCCGTCGGCGCCCCCCGTGCCTTCCCCGTCCGCGCCCGGACCTGCCATTGCCAAGTGGTTGGGGATAACGGGAATGCGCGGAGTGCCGGGCACCGGTGGCCCCGCTTCCTCGACGGGGACGTGCGGACCGTGACGGGCCGCACTCCTTGCGTGTCGGCCCGCGGTGGACCGGGCCGTCCCCGGGACCTAGGGCCCTGGGGATTCCGGACGGATTCGTCACGGTGAGGGGGTGAGTCGAGAAGAGGCCCACCGCCGCACCGCCGCCCGACGACGGCGTGCCCCCTCGGGACCGCCCGCGATCCAGCGGGAGCCCGAGGACGGCGCCCGTCCGCTGCCCCCGCTGTCCACCGCGCGCACCGACCGGACCACCGGCGTCATCAGCGTCCGCGGCCGTCTCGACCGGATCGGCGCCGAGGCGCTGTGCCGGACCGTGACCGGGCTCCGGCGGCTGGGCCACCGGCAGGTCGTCGTGCGGCTCGACACGGCGACCGTGGCTGACGACGCCCGTGCGCTGCTCGCCGACCTCGCCCGCCGGATGCCCGCCGGCGAGCGCCTCGTGCTGCGGTGAGCGCGGACACGCGGCGCCGCGAGCACTGGACGATGGGCGCGGACGACGTGCGCCCCCTCGAGTGCGGCGGGGAGTCGCTGGACCTGCCGGTGGGCCGCCTGCACGCGGTGGGCGGCGACGGGCTGCTGGTCGGCCGGTCGGTGTGCCTGGCGCCGGTGACGCTGCTCGACCCGGCGGTGTGGTCCTGGCCCGAGGACCGGGACGACGCCGGCGACCCGCTGTGCTGGATCTGCCTCGCCCTGACCGCCTGACCCCCGCTCCGGCGGTCAGAGCGGGCGGATGCCCCAGGTGCCGGTCGTGGACTCCCCCGGCGCCAGCCGCCGCACGGCCTCGCCGGTGCGGAACGCGTCCGGCGGGCACGTCATCGGCTCGACGGCGAGCCCGTGCCGGCGGCGCGACGGCGGCTCGACGACGTCGCCGGTGAACACCTGCAGGTGCCCGTAGGAGGCGTCCATCCAGACCGCGGCGCCGCTGCCGTCGGGGCGGACCAGCCGCACCTCGGCGAGGCCGTCGGCGTCGCGGGCGAGGTCGGTGAAGCAGTCGTCGACCACCAGGTCGCCGACCCGCCGGCCTCCCCGCAGGTCGAACGGCGTCCCCTCCACCGGCTCGCGGCCGACCGGCAGCAGCCGGTCGTCGGTCAGCAGCCGGGTGGCCGCGGGCAGGGTGAGCGTGCAGTCGTCGACGAGCAGCCCCGGGCCTACGGCGAGGTAGGGGTGGTGCCCCTCGCCGTAGGGCAGGTCGGTGGCGCCCTCGTTGGTGGCGGTGGTGGTCACCCGCAGACCGTCGTCGGTGAGCTCCCACGCCACCTGCAGCCGCAGGCTGAAGGGGTACCCCGGCTGCGGGTGCAGCAGGTGGCCGAGGACGACGCGGTCCTCGGCCCGCTCGAGCACCCGCCAGGGCACGTGCCGCACCAGCCCGTGGATCGCCGTCCCCCGCTCGGGCTCGGTCACCGGGGTGACGTGCCGGACGCCGTCCCAGGACCAGACGCCGTCGCGCAGCCGGTTGGGCCAGGGCGCGAGCACGTGCCCGCGCACGTCGGCGGCCATCTCGGCGGTGTCGTAGCCGTCGACGACGTCGCGGCCGCCGGCCCGGTAGGTGCGCAGGCCGCCGCCGACCTCGACGACGACGGCCTCGGCGTCGCCGCGGCGGAGGACGTGCTGCTCGCCGGTGGGCGGGAGGCTCACCCGAGCCGCTCGCCGTCGACGGTGGAGAACAGGTGCACGTGGCCGGCGCGCGGCGTGACGTGCACCCGGTCGCCCTTGACCGGCGGGCGGCGGCCGTCGACCCGGACGGTCACGGTGTGCCGGGTCCCGTCGAGGTCGGCCCCCTCCAGGAGGGCATGGCCGTACACGTAGGCGTCGGCGCCGAGCTCCTCGACGACGTCGACCTCCACCGGGATGCCGTGCTCGCCGACCTCGAGGTCCTCGGGGCGGACGCCGAGCACCACCCGGTCGGCGGCCGCGCGGCCGAGCACCTCGCGCTCGACCGGGTGCACGGTGTCGCCGAACCGGACGCCGCCGTCGGTCACCGGCAGCTCGACGAGGTTCATCGCCGGCGACCCGAGGAAGCCCGCGACGAAGACGTTGCGGGGCCGGTCGTAGAGGTCCCGCGGCCGGCCTGCCTGCATGAGCAGCCCGTCCTTGAGGACGGCGACCCGGTCGCCCATCGTCATGGCCTCGACCTGGTCGTGGGTGACGTAGACGGTGGTGATGCCCAGGCGCCGCTGCAGCGCGGCGATCTGGGTGCGGGTCTGCACGCGGAGCTTGGCGTCGAGGTTGGACAGCGGCTCGTCCATCAGGAAGACCTGCGGCTGGCGGACGATCGCCCGGCCCATGGCCACGCGCTGCCGCTGCCCGCCGGAGAGGGCCTTGGGCTTGCGGTCGAGGTACTGCTCGAGGTCGAGCAGCTTCGCCGCCTCGCGCACCCGCTCGCCGATCTCGGCCTTGCCGACCTTGGCCATCTTGAGCGCGAAGGCCATGTTGTCGGCGACGGTCATGTGCGGGTACAGCGCGTAGTTCTGGAACACCATCGCGATGTCGCGGTCCTTGGCCGGCAGGTCGGTGACGTCGCGGTCGCCGATGAGGATGCGGCCGCCGTCGACGTCCTCGAGGCCGGCGAGCATCCGCAGCGAGGTGGACTTGCCGCACCCGGACGGGCCGACGAGGACGAGGAACTCGCCGTCCTCGACCTGCAGGTCCAGCGCGTCGACGGCGGGCCGCTCGGCGCCGGGGTAGACACGGGTCGCGGAGTCGTAGGTGACAGTGGCCATGGGGGTGCTCCTCGGGGGTACGGCGACGGTGCCGGTGGTGCGGGGGTGGGTCAGGTCAGGTCCGGTTCGCGGTGAGGTCGCGGACCTCGGCGTAGCGCTCGCGGACGGCGGGGGTCGGGTCGGCCTCGTGCACCTCGGTGCCCGGCCGCGGCCACTCGGGTGCGGTGTCCGCGCCGGACAACACCCAGGCGGCCTGGCGGGCGGCGCCGTCGGCCACGTACTCCCCCGGCGGCGGCACGAGCACCGGCACGCCGAGGACGGCGGGGGCGATCCGGCGGACCGCCTCCGAGCGGGCGCCGCCGCCGACGAGGAACACCCGGCGCACCTCCGCGCCGGTGGCGCGGACGGCGTCGAGGCCGTCGGCGAGGCCGCACAGCAGCCCCTCGACGGCGGCGCGGGCGAGCGAGGCGGGGGTGGAGGTGGCCAGCGTCAGCCCGTGCAGCGCGCCGGTGGAGTCGGGACGGTCCGGCGTGCGCTCGCCCTCCAGGTAGGGCACGAGGACCAGGCCGCCGGCGCCGGCCGGGGCCGACAGCGCCAGCCGGGACAGCTCGTCGTGGCCGACGCCGAGCAGCCGCGCGGTGGCGTCGAGGACGCGGGCGGCGTTGAGCGTGGCCACCAGCGGCAGGTAGTTGCCGGTGGCGTCGGCGAACCCGGCGACGGCGCCGCTGGGGTCGGCGGCCGGGGTGGTGGAGACGATCGACACGACGCCGGAGGTGCCGATCGAGCAGACGACGTCGCCGGGCTCGGCGGCCAGGCCCAGCGCCGCGGCGGCGTTGTCGCCGGTGCCGGGGCCGAGGACGGCGCCGCTGGTGCCGCCCCACGCCACCGCCCCGGCGGCCTCGGCCGGGCCGAGCACCCGCGGCAGCACCGGCGTGCTGCCGAAGGCGCGCTGCAGCAGGTCGGGGCGGTACTCCCCCGTCGCCGCCGACCAGTACCCGGTGCCGCTGGCGTCGCCGCGGTCGGTGACCAGCGAGTCAAGGCCCGGCTCCCCGGCCAGGACCCAGGTCAGCCAGTCGTGCGGCAGGCACACCGCGGCCGTGCGCTTCGCGTTGTCGGGCTCGTGCTCGGCCAGCCAGCGCAGCTTGGTGACGGTGAACGACGCCACCGGCACCAGGCCGACGGCGTCGGCCCATGCCTGCGGGCCGCCGAGCTCGCGGGTGAGGTCGGCGGCCGCGCCTGCGGAGCGGGTGTCGTTCCAGAGCAGGGCGTCGCGCACGACCCGGCCGTCCTCGTCGAGGCAGACCATGCCGTGCTGCTGGCCGCCCACGGCGACGGCGGCGACGTCGTCGAGCCCGCCGGCCTGCGCCACCGCCTGCTCCAGGGCGGCCGCCCAGGCCGCGGGGGCCACCTCGGTGCCGTCGGGGTGCGGCGCCCGGCCCTCGCGCACGAGGGCACCGGACGCCGCGTCCCGGACGACGACCTTGCAGGCCTGGGTCGAGGTGTCGACCCCCGCGACCAGTGCCATCAGCGGGCGCCGAGCAGGTGCTCGAGGGCCAGCTGGGACAGGCGGACCTGGCCACCGCGGCGGCCGCCGGCGGCCGCGGCGTCGAAGTCCTCGAACGCCGAGCGGTCGGCCAGCAGCTGCTCGTAGGACTCGCCGTCGCCGAGGGTCGGCTGGGCGAGCTCGGGCACGGCGGCGTCGGCGAGGGCCTCCTGCACCTCCGGGTCGGCGCGGAACGCGGCGGCCCGCTCCTTGAGCAGCAGGTAGGTGCGCATGTTGGCCTCGGCCGACTCCCAGACGCCCTTCACGTCCTCGGTGCGCAGCGGCTTGTAGTCGAAGTGGCGGGGGCCCTCGTAGCGGGCGCCGCCGGACGGGAAGCCGTTCTCCAGCAGGTCGACGGTGGCGAACGCCGACAGCAGGTCGCCGTGACCGAAGACGAAGTCCTGGTCGTAGCGCGGGCCCTTCTGCCCGTTGAGGTCGATGTGGAAGAGCTTGCCCTGCCACAGCGCCTGGGCGATGCCGTGCGTGTAGTTGAGGCCGGCCATCTGCTCGTGCCCGACCTCGGGGTTCACGCCCACCAGGTCGGCGTGCTCGAGGGTGTGGATGAAGGCGATCGCGTGGCCGATGGTCGGCAGGAAGATGTCGCCGCGCGGCTCGTTGGGCTTGGGCTCCAGGGCGAAGCGCAGGCCGTAGCCGCGGTCCTCGGAGTACTGCGCCAGGGTGTCGAGGCCCTCGCGGTAGCGGTCGAGCGCGGCCTTGAGGTCCTTGGCGCTGTCGACCTCGGCGCCCTCGCGGCCACCCCACAGCACGTAGGTCTGCGCGCCGAGCTCGGCGGCGAGGTCCATGTTGCGCATGACCTTGCGCAGCGCGAACCGGCGGACGCCGCGGTCGTTGGCGGTGAGCCCGCCCTCCTTGAACACCGGGTGGGTGAACAGGTTGGTGGTCACCATCGGCACGACCAGGCCGGTGTCGGCCAGCGCCTTCTTGAACGCGTCGATCCGCTGGGTGCGGGCGGTGTCGTCGCTGCCGAACGGGATCAGGTCGTCGTCGTGGAAGGTGACGCCGTAGGCGCCGAGCTCGGCGAGCCGGTGCACGCTCTCGACCGGGTCGAGATCGGGGCGGGTGGCCTCGCCGAACGGGTCGCGCGCCGGCCAGCCGACCGTCCAGAGGCCGAAGGAGAACTTGTCCTCGCGGGTGGGCTGAGGTGTCGACATGGGGGGTTCCTCTCGGGTGCGGTGCGGTGCGGGGGTGGAGTCGGGATCTGCGGTCAGCGGAGGGAGACGGCTGTCCAGGAGACCGGCGGCAGGCTCATCCGGAGCCCGCCCTCGATCAAAGCCGTTCGGGCGTTCGGCTGCAGCCGGACCCGGTCCTGCCGGTCACTGGTGTTGGCCGCGTGCGGGTCCGGGTCGGAGAGCGTCAGTGCCTCCTCGACGGTGCTCACGCCCAGCGGTGCGAGGTCGACGGAGACCTCCGCCTCCTCCGTCTGCGAGCGGTTCACGAGGAAGAGCGCGGCCACGCCGTCGTCGGCCGTGGCGGCGGCGTCGACGACGGGCACCTCGCCGTACTCGGCGGTGTCGTAGCCGGGGCACTCGACGCCCACCCGGAGGGAGACGCCGCGCGCCAGGCGCGCGGTGGTCGCGAACGGGAAGAAGGTCGACCTCCGCCACGCCGGTCCCTGCGGCTCGGCCGCGATCGGGGCGATCACGTTGACGAGCTGGGCCATCGAGGCGCTCGTGACCCGGTCCGCGTGCCGGATCAGCGACATCAGCAGGCTCCCCACGACGACGCCGTCGGCCACGGTGTAGGGCTCCTCGCTGATGGCCGGCGCGAGGGGCCAGTCGTCGATGCGCCTGGCGAGGCCGGCCGGCACCTTCGACACGTACCAGACGTTCCACTCGTCGAAGGAGATGTCGATGGTCCGCTGGCTCTTGCGGACGGCCTTCACGTGGTCGGCGGTGGCGACGACCGTCTCGATGAACCGGTCCATGTCCGTCGCAGAGGCGAGGAAGGACCCGAGGTCGCCGTCCTTCTCCTCGTAGTACGCGTGGCAGGAGATGAAGTCCACGTCGTCGTAGGCGTGGGTGAGGACGGTGCGCTCCCACTCCCCGAAGGTCGGCATGGTCGCGCCCGACGAGCCGCAGGCGACCAGCTCGATGTCGGGGTCGACCTGGCGCATGGCCTTCGCGGTCCGGGCGGCGAGCTTCCCGTAGTCGTCCGCGGACCGCTGGCCGAGCTGCCACGGACCGTCCATCTCGTTCCCGAGGCACCACATCCGGACGTCGAACGGCTGCCGGCGCCCGTTCCGGATCCGCTGCTCCGCGAGCGTCGTGCCGGAGGGCACGTTCGCGTACTCGAGCAGGTCGAGCGCCTCGAGGGTGCCGCGGGTGCCGAGGTTCAGGGCGAGCATGAGCTCGGCGCCGACCTCCTCCAGCCACGAGGCGAACTCGTGCAGCCCGACCTCGTTGGTCTCCGTGCTGTGCCACGCGAGGTTGAGCCGGACGGGGCGGTCCTCACGGGGCCCGACGCCGTCCTCCCACCGGAACCCGGAGACGAAGTTCCCGCCGGGATACCGGACCGTCGTCACCCCCATCTCCCTGACGAGGTCGATCACGTCGCGGCGGAAGCCGTCCTCGTCCGCCGTCGGGTGCCCCGGCTCGTAGATGCCGCCGTACACGCCGCGTCCCATGTGCTCGACGAAGGCGCCGAAGAGGCGGCGGGACACCGGGCCCACCGGTCGCGTCCGGTCGACGGTGAGGCGTGCGTGCAGCATCAGGCGCCCCGCCCCTCGAGCCGGCTGCGCAGCCAGGTCAGCTGCGCGCGCTGCTGGAAGGCCTCCCCGCCCTCGTGGTCGTTGAACGGGTAGACCTCGATCTCCTTGGGTCCGGCGTACGCGTGGTACGCCGCGAAGACCGTCGACGGCGGGCAGACCTCGTCCATGAGGGCGACGGAGAACAGTGCCGGTGCCGACGACCGCCGGGCGAGGACCGCGCCGTCGAAGTACGAGAGCGTCCGGAAGACGCGGTCCACGCGGTCGCGGTGGGCCCTGAGGTACCGCACGATCTCGCCGTACGGGTCGCCGGGGGCGACGCGCGTGGCGCGCGGGAAGTCGCAGAGGAACGGCACGTCGGGCATGACCGCCCGCACCCCGTCGGCCAGCGCGGAGACGGCCAGGGCGAGGCCGCCGCCCTGGCTGGTGCCGGTGACCGCGACCCGGTCGCCGTCGACCTCGGGGTGGCCCCGCAGCACCTCGACGGCCCGCGTGGCGTCGGTGTAGACGCGCCGGTAGTAGTAGTCCTCCGGCGCCAGCACGCCCCGGGTCAGGAACCCGGGCTGCGCCGCGGCGGAGCCCACCGGGTCGCCGGTGTCCCCCACCGACCAGCCGCTGCCCTGCCCGCGCGTGTCCACGACCAGCTGGGCGAAGCCCGCCGACGCCCAGAACGCGTGCTCGTGCGGCAGACCCCGTCCGCCGTTGTAGCCCTGGAACTGGACGACCCCGGGCAGCGCGCCGTCGCCGCGCAGCGCGCGGGCAGGCAGGTGCAGCCAGGCGCGGACCTCGGACCCGCCGGAGCCGGCGAAGGACACGTCCTGGGTCTCGACGGTCACCAGCCCGGTGTCGACCGGCGTGCAGGACACGTCCAGCGGGCGCTCGGCCGCCTCGGCCAGGGTCGTCTCCCAGAAGTCCCAGAGGTCGTCCGGGGCCGGGAGGTCCGGGCGGTAGCGCCGGAGCTCCTCGAGCGGGAGGTCGGTGTGCGGCATCAGTCGGTGGCCGTTCCCGGCTCCACGACGGTCCCGGGGTGCAGCACCCGCTCGAACCCGACCGTGCGGCGGCCGCCGGTGAGCGTGAACCTCAGCGTCTCCCGCACGTCGGCGCTGGAGGCGCCCACCCGCAGCTCCACCTCACCCGGCTCGACGATCCGCGCGCCGTCCCGCCCCGTGAAGGAGGTGAGGTCGGCGTGCAGGCTGAACCGGACGGTCGCGGTGGACCCCGGCGCGAGGTCGACCCGCCGGGCGGCGACGAGGGCCTGCACCGGCCGGACCACCTCGGCCACGGGGTCGTGCAGGTAGACCTGCACGACCTCGGTCACCTCGCGGTCAGTGTCGTTGCGGAGCTCGACCTCCAGCTCGGCCGTGCCGTCGGTGTCCCACTCCGGACCGCCGACCGGGCGGACGCCGGCCCAGGTGGCGGCGCCGTAGCCCAGCCCGTGGCCGAAGGGGAACAGCGGGGTCGGGTCCACCGTGCTCACGTCGGTGCGCCGGCCCAGCGGCGCCGCGAGATAGGTCGCCGGCTGGCTGCTCCCCGCGCGCGGGAAGCTCACCGGCAGCCGGCCGGACGGGGACACCCGCCCGCTGAGGACGTCGGCCACCGCCGGGCCGCCCTCCTCGCCCGGGAAGAACCCGCACACCACCGCGGCGAGCCGGTCCACCTGGCGCGACAGCTCGTAGGGGCGCCCGGCGAGCAGGACCAGCACGACCGGCTTCCCCGTCGCGAGCAGTGCCTCGAGCAGCTCCTCCTGACGGCCGGGCAGCCGCAGGTCGACAGCGTCGCAGCCCTCCCCCGAGGTGCCGTTGCCGAACAGGCCTGCCTTGTCGCCGAGGACGGCGACGCACACGTCGGCGTCGGCCGCGGCTCGGGCGGCGGCCGCGATCCCCTCGTCGTCGCCACCCAGCACCGGGCAGCCCTCCGCGACGACGACGTCGAACGCCTCCGGGGCCGCCTCCAGCGCGTCGGCGAGCGTCGGGATGTCGACGCCCACGGGCACGTCCGGGTGGTGCACGCCGACGTGCATCGGGAACGAGTAGCAGCCGAGCATCGCCTGGGCGGTGTCGGCGCGGGGACCGACCACCGCCAGGCGCAGCCCGGGCCGCAGCGGCAGCGTCCCGTCGTTGGCGAGCAGCACGACCGAGCGGCGGGCGAGCTCCCCGGCGACGGCCCGGGACTCCTCGGAGTCCAGGCTCACCGCTCCGTCCAGGACCGCCGGCGAGTCCGGGGACCAGTCGGCGTCGAGCAGGCCGAGCTCGCACTTCTGCAGCAGCACCCGGCGCAGCGCCCGGTCCACCAGGCCCTCGTCCACGGCTCCGCCGCGCACCGCCTCGACCAGCGGCCGGCCGTAGCAGTTCACGGTCGGCAGCTCCACGTCGATCCCCGCCTCCAGGGCACGCGCGGCCGCCTCCGCCGGCGAGGCCGCCACGCCGTGCAGGGTCTGGAGGAAGGCGATCGAGAAGTAGTCGGCGACGACCGTGCCGGTGAACCCGTAGGTCTCCCGCAACAGGGACGTGAGCAGCGCCGGGTCCGCCGCGGCGGGCACGCCGTCGATGTCGGTGTAGGAGTTCATCACCGACCGGGCACCCGCCCGCAGGGCCATCTCGAACGGTGGGAGGAACACGTCGGCGATCTCCCGGGGGCCGGCCGAGACCGGCGCGAGGTTGCGCCCCGCCCGGGAGCCGGAGTAGCCGACGAAGTGCTTGAGGGTCGCCACGACGCCGCTGGACTCCAGGCCGCGGACGTAGGCGCTGCCGATCGTGCCCACGAGGTGCGGGTCCTCGCCCATGGTCTCCTCGACCCGTCCCCAGCGCAGGTCGCGGGCGACGTCGAGGACCGGGGCGAGCCCCTGGTGGACGCCGAGCCGGCGCATGCCCTCCCCGATGAGCGCGCCCATCCGCTCCACCAGGTCCGGGTCGAAGCTGGCCGCCCAGCACAGCGGCGAGGGGAAGACGGTCGCCGTCCACGCCGCGAGACCCGTGAGGCACTCCTCGTGCACCAGCGCGGGGATCCCGAAGCGGCCGGCCGCCACGATCTGCCGCTGGCTCTCCGCCAGGCCCTTGGCCCCCACGAACGGGTCGACGGGCGCGGTCCCGAACGGCCGGGTCAGCTGCCCCAGCCCGCTGCGGATCAGCTCGCTCCAGTCCACCGGCGCCGCGGCCATGTCGTGCTGGTGCGGGGCCACCTCGCCCTCGGTCTCGTCGATGCCCACCCAGACGCCGTACAGCTGGGCGACCTTCTCCTCCAGCGTCATGCGGGAGACGAGGTCTGCGACCCGGTCCTCCGCGGGGACGGCGGGGTCCCGCCACGGCGCCTGTCCGGTGTCCCTGCCGATCTCGTCGTTGGTACCCATGCCCTCGGGAGTCCGTCCAATCTCGTCGTTGTGATCGCGGTGGGCCGGCGTCGCCGGCGGTGCTGGGTGGTCGGTGCAGCGGTCAGGCCAGGGTGACCTCCGGCTGCAGCGCGTCGGGCCGCAGCGTCCAGGACCCGGAGCCGTCCTCCGCCGACACCAGGTAGTCGCCGGCCCACCCGCGCACCGACACCCGGCCCTCGCCGTCGGTCCGCAGCCGGGTCGGCGCGAGCCACCACTCCCCCTTGACCAGGCCGCGGAGGGCGTCGTACGCCGGCTTGGGAGTGCCGTCGGCGCGCACCAGGCCCGCGGGTGCGCCGAGCCAGGACCCCCGGTCGGTGATGCCCCAGTAGGTCACGGCCTGGACCGCGGGGTGCGACAGGAGCGTCCGGTAGTGGCGGACGACGTCGTCGGCCTGCCGCTCCTCGCCCTGGGGCGTCGACGGCCACTCGTCGACCTGGTGGTCGTTCAGGTCCACGATCTCCGGCGGCATCAGGTCCCCGGACACCAGGGTCGTCTCGGTCCAGTGCAGCGGGAGGCCGTAGCGCGCGAACCGCTCCAGGACCGCCAGCGTCCGCTCCTCGCCCCAGTAGCCCTGGTGCATGTGGCTCTGCAGACCGATCGCGTCGACCTGCACCCCGGCTTCGAGGACTCCCTCGATGAGGCACTCGTACGCCGTCGACAGGTTGAAGTCGTTCAGGACCAGCGTGGTCGCCGGGTTCGCCGCGCGCGCCTCCTCGAAGGCCAGGCGGATGGTCGGGATGCGACCGATGCGGCGGCACAGGCGGGTGATCGCGTTCTGCCTGTCCTCGTTCGCGAAGACCGGCATGATCACGACCTCGTTGATCGCGTCCCAGGTGTCGACCAGCCCCGCGAAGGCCCCGACCTCCCTCCGGACCCGCGCCCGCACGATCTCCTCGACCTCCTGGTCGGGGTACTCCCTCAGCCAGTCCGGGGCGAGCGTGTGCCAGACCAGCGGGTGGCCCTTGACGGACACGCCCCGTTCCCGGAACCACGCTGCCGCGGCCTGCAGGCGGCGGGTGTCGGGCTGCCCCTCCACCGGCTCGAAGCCGGCCCAGTAGAACGGGAGGGTGGCGGTGTTGAACAGGTCGAGCCAGAGGTGCTCGAGCCGCTCGGCCGCCGCCGGGTCGGCGCCGCCGAAGACGTTCTCGCGGGACTCGCCCCGCTCCCCGTTGGCCAGCCCCACGAAGTCGAAGCCGATGTTGCCGAAGGCGAAGTCGTGCCGCACCTGCTCGACCACCACCTCCCGGTCCGCGCAGGGCGAACCGTCGGCGTGGCGCACGGTCAGCGTGGCCTCGGAACACCGGACGTCGGGGACGGTGGATGTGGAGCAGGTCACCTCGAAATCGTTATCGACAACGATTGACAGCGCAAGGCCTTGCTGCCACCTTCTTCGAATGTGTTCCACGCCACCGAGGCGTGCGGAGTGACGAAGGGGTCAGACATGCGGCGTACGGGGCGAGCAGCTCTCTCTGTGCTGTGCAGCAGTGCGGTGCTGCTGACGGCCACTGCCTGTGGCGGTGGCGACAGCAGCGCCTCGGGAGGCGACGACAACACGATCACCTGGTGGCACAACTCGAACAACGAGCCCGGCAGGGGCTACTACGAGCAGGTGGCCGCCGACTTCGAGGAGGCCAACCCGGGCGTCGAGGTCGAGGTCGTCGCCATGGCCCACGAGGACATGGTCGACAAGCTCGAGGCGGCGTTCCAGAGCGGCGACGTGCCGGACGTCTACATGGAGCGCGGCGGCGGCGAGCTGGCCGACCACGTGGAGGCCGGCCTGGTGCGCGACCTGTCCGAGGACGCGGCGGAGGAGATCGACAAGGTCGGCGGCTCCGTCGCCGGCTGGCAGGTGGAGGACAAGACCTACGCGCTGCCGTTCTCCGTCGGCGTCGTGGGCTTCTGGTACAACACCGAGCTCTTCCAGCAGGCGGGCATCACGGCGCCGCCGACCACGATGGAGGAGCTGGCCTCCACGATCGAGACCCTGAAGGGCGCCGGCATCACGCCGATCTCGCTCGGCGCGGGCGACAAGTGGCCCGCCGCCCACTACTGGTACTACGCGGCGGTGCGCGCGTGCTCCGAGGACGTGCTGACCGACGCGGTCACCAGCCTCGACTTCTCCGACCCGTGCTTCGTCCAGGCGGGCGAGGAGGTCCAGGCGGTCATCGACACCGAGCCCTTCAACCCCGGCTTCCTGACGACGCCGGCCCAGGAGGGTGCCACGTCGGCCTCGGGCCTGCTGGCGACCGGGCAGGTCGCGATGGAGCTGACGGGCCACTGGGAGCCCGGCGTCATGCAGGGCCTCACCGAGGACGGTCAGGGCCTCGGCGACAGGACCGGCTGGTTCCCGTTCCCGGCGGTCCAGGGCGGCGAGGGTGACCCCCAGGCCCAGCTCGGTGGCGGCGACGCGTGGGCCGTCGCGCAGAGCGCTCCGGACGAGGCGGTCGACCTCGTGAAGTACCTGCTCTCCGACGAGGTGCAGACGGGCTTCGCCGAGAACGACATGGGTCTCCCGACGAACCCGGCGGCCTACGGCTCGGTCTCCGACCCGGCGCTCGCCCGGCTGCTCGAGGTCCGCGACGCGGCGCCCTACGTCCAGCTGTACTTCGACACCGCGTTCGGGGCGTCGGTCGGTGGTGCGATGAACGACGCGATCGCGCTGCAGTTCGCGGGCGAGGCGACGCCGCAGGACATCGTGGACCAGACCCAGCAGGCCGCCGACCAGGAGGGATGATCCGACGATGACCTCCCAGGGCGCCGTGACGGCGGCTGACCCGGGGACCGCGGTCACCCGGCGCGCGCAGGCGCGCCGGGTGACCGGCCGTTCCGGTCGTGACAGGGGCCGGAAGCGCCTGGAGATCCTCTTCTTCGTGGCGCCGGCCCTGGTGCTGATGGCGATCTTCGTCGTCTACCCGGTCTTCTCCGCAGCCCGGATGTCGTTCTACCGCTGGAAGGGCTTCGGCCCGATGGTGGACTTCGTCGGGCTGCAGAACTACGTCCGCGTGCTGGCCGACGAGGTCTTCACCGACGCGGTCGTGCACAACTTCATCATCGTCTTCGCGTCGATCCTCGTGCAGCTGCCGCTGGGCCTGGCGCTGGCGCTGCTGCTCAACCGCCGCATCAGGGCGCGAGGCGTGCTGCGGACGATCATCTTCGTCCCGTACGTGCTGGCCGAGGTGATCGCCGGCGTCGTGTGGTTCCAGCTGCTGCAGCCCCGGACCGGCCTCATCGAGACCATGCTGACGTCGGTGGGGCTCCCGGTCCCCGCGCAGGGCTTCCTCGGCACCCCCGACCTGGCCCTGGCCACGGTGTTCGTCGTGCTCACGTGGAAGTACCTCGGCCTGGCCGTGCTGCTGTTCCTGGCCGGGCTGCAGGGGGTCCCCGACGAGCTCCACGAAGCCGCGCAGCTCGACGGGGCCTCGTGGTGGCAGGTCCAGCGCCGCATCGCGATCCCGCTGCTCGCGCCCACCATCCGGACCTGGGTCTTCCTGTCCATGATCGGCTCCCTGCAGCTGTTCGACATGGTCTGGATCCTCACCGGCGGGGGACCGGCGAACGCGACGACGACGATGGCGACGTACCTGGTCAGCCAGGGCACGCAGCGGGGCAACTTCGGGATCGCCGGAGCCGCGTCGGTCGTGCTGTTCCTGATCGGGTTCGCGATGGCCGTCGCCTACCAGCTGCTGGTGCTGCGCCGCGACACGAAGGCGGACACGTGAACCCGGTGGACGAGACACGCGAGAGGAGTGCCCGGTGATGGCCCGACGGGCGACGACGTACGGGCGGGGCGGCCCGCTGGTCTACCTGGTGGCGCTCGCGGTCGTGGCGCTCACGCTGGGGCCGGTGCTCTACGGCGCACTCGGCGGCTTCCGCAGCAACGAGCAGCTGGCGCGGGACCCCGCCGGGCTCCCCGACCCGTGGGTGCTGGAGAACTACACCGGCGTCCTCACCAACCCGGCCTTCTGGCAGTACGCGCTGAACTCCACGGTGATCGCCCTCCTCACCACGGCCGTGGCGGTGCTGGCGGGCGTGATGGCCGCCTACCCCCTGGCGCGCTACCAGTTCAGGTTCCGGGAACCGCTGTTCCTGGTGTTCGTCCTGGGGTTGCTCTTCCCGGCGGCCGTGGCGATCGTCCCGCTGTTCATCCTCGTGACGCGCGACCTGCAGCTGGGCAACACCTGGTGGGGGGTCGCCCTGCCGCAGGCGGCGTTCGCGCTGCCGACCACGGTCGTGATCCTGCGGCCCTTCCTGATGGCGCTGCCCCGGGAGGTCGAGGAGGCGGCCATGATCGACGGCGCCTCCCGGATCGGCATCTTCTGGCGGATGGCGCTGCCGCTGTCGATGCCCGGGCTGGTCACGGTCGGCGTCCTCGCCTTCGTCGCGTCCTGGAACGCCTACCTCCTCCCGCTGCTGCTGCTCCAGGGGGAGATGCGCACCCTCCCGCTGGGGGTGGCCGACTACTCGACCGAGCACTCGGCCGACACCGCGGGGGTGCTGGCGTTCACGACCATCGCGATGATCCCGGCGCTGATGCTGTTCCTGGCCATGCAGCGGCGCATCGTGGGCGGGCTGCAGGGGGCGGTCAAGGGCTGAGCCGGCTCCGGCGCCCGGAGCCGTGCGGACCGGCTCCGGCGCCCGGAGCCGTGCGGACCGGCTCCGACCCGGGTCCTCCGTGTCCGACTACCTGGACAGTGCGCTGTCCTCGACAGTGCACTGTCCAGGACGGCGCCGCACCCACCCCCGGCGATCCGACCACCGAGGGCCCGACCGAGAAGAGGTTGACCCATGCAGCTCGACTCCCCGAGTGACGACGTCGTCGGCTCCGCCCTCCTCGGGGGGCCGGGCAACGGGACGACCGACGGGCACCCTCCCGCGCCGTCCCTCCGCGGCCGGGTGACGATGCAGCAGGTGGCCGCGGAGGCCGGCGTCTCGATCTCCACCGTGTCGAAGGTCATCAACGGGCGGTACGGCGTGTCCGCCGAGACCGTCGACCACGTGGCCCGGGTGATCGATCGCCTCGGCTACGAGGCGAGCCTCGTCGCACGCAGCCTGCGCAACCGCCGTACCAACGTCATCGGCCTCCTCGTCATGGACTTCGAGCCCTTCAGCACCGAGGTCCTCAAGGGGGTGGCCGACGCCGTCCACGGCTCCGGCTACGAGCTGATCGCCTACTCCGCCGGCGGGCACGTCGAGGCGCACACGGGGTGGGAGCGCCGATCGCTGAGCCGGTTGATGGCGACGCTCGTCGACGGTGCCGTGCTCGTCACGCCGACCGTGACGGACGTCCCGGCCGACGGACCGGTGGTGGCGGTCGATCCGCAGGCCGGGCCGTCGCGGCTGCCCTCGGTGGCTGCGGACAACCTGCAGGGTGCGCGGATCGGCGTGGAGCACCTGCTCGCGTCCGGACACACCCGGATCGGCATGATCACCGGACGGTCGGACCTACTGTCCGCGCAGCAACGCGAGCAGGGCTACCGCCATGCGCTCGGCGCCGCCGGGTTGCCCGTGGACGAGACGCTGGTGCGGTCCGGCGGCTTCGACCCGGAGCTGGCGCGTGAGGCGGCCCGCGAGCTCCTCTCACGCCCCGAGCCACCGACCGCGGTGTTCGCGGCCAACGACCTCTCGGCGCTGGCGACCCTGGAGGTCGCGACCGAGCTGGGTCTGGACGTACCGCGTCAGCTCTCGGTGGTGGGCTTCGACAACATCCCGGAGTCCGCACTCGCCGATCCCCCGCTGACCACGGTGCAGCAGCCGATCCGGCGGATGGGCGAGGAGGCCGCGAAGATGCTCCTGACCCTCATCGCCGGCGGTGAGCTCCCCCAGCAGCACCGCACGCTGACGACCTCGCTGCTGCTGCGGGCGTCCACCGCCCCTCCGGAACGGGCGCGCTGACCGGGCCGGGGTCCTCCGTCAGAGCCCGACGAGCTCCTTGAGCGCGCCGACCTCCTGGCGGGTGAGCCGGCGGATCGAGCCGCTGCGCATCCGCTGCAGCGAGACCGGCCCGATGGCGGTGCGGGTCAGCCGGGACACCGGCAGGCCCACCGCGGCCAGCAGCCGCCGGACGACGTGCTTGCGGCCCTCGTGCAGCACGACCTCGACGACCGACTGGCCGGCGTGGGTGTCCACGACGTGGAAGGCGTCCACCTTCACCGGGCCGTCGTCGAGCTCGATCCCGGCGCGCAGCCGGCGGTGCAGGTCGCGCGGGACCGACCCGGACACCTGCGCCAGGTAGGTCTTCTTCACCTCGTAGGAGGGGTGCGCGAGCCGGTGCGCCAGCTCGCCGTCGTTGGTGACCAGCAGCAGGCCCTCGGTGTCCTGGTCGAGCCGGCCGACGTGCACCAGCCCGGGCGCGAGGTCGCCGACCATGTCGCCGACGGTGGGACGGTCGCGGTCGTCGCTCATCGCGGTGATGACGCCCGGCGGCTTGTTGAGCGCATAGGTGACCCGGTCGTCGCGCAGCTCGATCCGCCGCCCGTCGACGGCGATCTTGTCCGTGTGCGGGTCCACGCGCATGCCCTGCACGGTGACGACGCGGCCGTTCACGCTGATCCGGCCGCGGTCGATCATCTCCTCGCAGACGCGGCGGGAGCCGACGCCGGCGCGGGCGAGCACCTTCTGCAGCCGCTCCCCCTCGCGCTCCGCCGGCGCGGCGGACGGCTCGCGGTCGCCGGGGTGGGCCGGGGCGAGCTCCATGTCCTCCGACCAGCCCTCACCGCCGGGGGTGCCGGGGGCCTCGTCGGGGTCGGTGTACTCGTCGCTGTGCGGTGCGGTGTCCATGTCGCCCTCCAGTCTCCCACCCCCGTGACGGGAGCCGGCCGGTGCAGCAGGACGGTCAGCAGTTCTCCCGGCCGCAGGCGTCCACGGCCTCGCCGGAGGAGGTCAGGTCCTCCTGCAGCTCCTGCAGCCGCGGCGCCAGGTCGGCGTTCGCCGAGGGGTCGGCGAGGTCGGCCTCGCCGAGCAGGTCCGACAGCGCCCGCCAGGAGGTGACCAGGTCGCCCCAGTCCGCGGCCACCCCCTCCGGCGGCTCGACGGCCTCCAGCCGGCCGACCGCCTCCTCGACCACCTGCGGCGCCGACTGCGGGTCGGCCGCGACGGCCTCCACGTCGCCGGTGACGTCCTCCAGCAGCCCGGGGACCTCCTCGCAGAAGGCCTCCTGCCGCTGCGCCTCCTCCGACGAGCAGCCGGCCGCGGCCAGCGCGCAGAGGGCGAGCGCGGCGGCGGTGCGCGGGGTCCTGTGGCCGGTCACCGGTCCGGGTCCTCCTCACGGGCGAGCACGGTGGGGTCGGGCAGCAGCGGCGCCAGCGGCGGGAGCTCCTCGAGGCCGGTGAGCCCGAGCCGCTCGAGGAACAGCGGCGTCGTGCCGTAGAGCCCGCCGCCGCTGTCGGGGTCGGTGCCGACCTCGGCGACCAGGCCGCGGGCGAGCAGGGTGCGCATGACGCCGTCGACGCCGACCCCGCGGATCGCCGACACCCGCGCGCGGGTCACCGGCTGCCGGTAGGCGATGACGGCGAGGGTCTCCAGCGCCGCCTGGGTCAGCCGGGTCCGCTGCCCCTCGGCCAGGTGCCGCTCGACGACGGGCGCGAACTCCTCGCGGGTGTAGAACCGCCAGCCCTCCCCCGCCCGGCGCAGCGTGATGCCGGACCGGCGTGCGTCCTGGTCGGCGGCGAGGTCGGCCAGCGCGGTCCGCACCCGGGCGACCGGGCAGCGCAGCGCGCCGGCCAGCGTCGCCTCGTCGACCGGCCCGTCGGCGACGAACAGCAGCGCCTCCAGCCCGCCGCGCAGCTCCGCCGGGTCGAGCTCCACCTCCGGCTCCGGCTCGGGCGCCGGCGGCGGCTCGGGCATCCCCGGGAGGACGAGCGGCTCCTCGGGGACGGGCGGGACGTCGTCGTGCGCCGGCGCCGGCCGCTCGGCGACGCGGGCGGCGAGCTCCGCGGCGACGGCGTCCCACACCGCGGGGTCGGCCGCGTCCGGGCGCCCGGGGTCCTGCTCGCGGGTGGCCTCGAGCTCGGCGGCCAGGGTCTCCCAGGAGATCGGGCCCCGCCCCTCCGGCTCCTGCCCGGCCGGCTCCTGCTGCTCCGGCCGGTCGGTCACGGCAGGTCCTCCGTCGCCACGTCGTCGGCGGGGTCGTCGGCGGGGTCGTCGGCGGGGTCGTCGGCGGGGTCCTCCCCCGCGGGACCGGACGGGACCGGCCCGGTCCAGCGCACGTGCAGCTCCCCCAGCGGCGTCAGCTGGGTGAAGGTGACCCGCTGCTGCCGGTAGAGCTCCAGCAGCGCGAGGAAGCGGGCCACGACCTCCAGCGTCGAGCCGCACCCGGCGGTCAGCGCCCGGAAGGTGAGCGTCCCGGCGCCGATCAACGCGGTGCGCACGGCGAGCAGCTGCTCGGCCACGCTCACCGGCGGGGCGTGCAGGTGGGAGACGCCGACGGTCGGCGGCTCCTTCGGCGCGAGCGCCTTGGCGGCGAGCGCGGCGAACCGCTCCGGCGTCACGCCGAGCAGCACCTCGGGCAGCAGCCCGGCGAACCGCGGCTCCAGCGGCGCCTCACGGGGGTACCGGCCGGCGGCGACGGTCTCGCGCTCGCGGAGGAACGCGGCGGCCTGCTTGTAGGCGCGGTACTGCAGCAGCCGGGCGAAGAGCAGGTCGCGGGCCTCGAGCAGCTCGAGGTCCTCCTCGTCCTCGATCTCGGCGGCGGGCAGCAGCCGCGCGGCCTTGAGGTCGAGCAGGGTCGAGGCGACGACGAGGAACTCGCTGGCCTGGTCGAGGTCGAGCTCGTCGCCGAGCGCCCGCAGGTGGGCGATGAACTCGTCGGTGACCACCGACAGGGCGATCTCGGTGACGTCGAGCTGGTGCTTGCCGATCAGCTGGAGCAGCAGGTCGAACGGGCCCTCGAAGTTGGTCAGCCGCACGGTGAAGCGCGCCGGCTCCGCCGGGCGCTCCGCCACCGCCTGCACCTCACCGCTCACGGGGAGCAAGCGTATGCGCCCTGGCCCCCGTGCAGGGGCCCGCCGCGAGCGTGCGAGGGGCGGGGGCGTCCGTCGTCAGCCCCGGAGCCGGCGCACCAGCACCGAGTCCTCGCCCTGCTCCTCGAGGTCGGCGAGCAGCACCGCGATCGCCTCGCGCACGATGCGGCCGCGGTCGGCGGCCACGCCGTGCTGGGCGCGCAGCGTGAGCCGGGCGCTCTCCAGGCCCAGCAGCTCCTCGGCCGACAGGTAGACGGTGATCTTCTCGTCGTGCTTGGTCCGGCCGTTGCCCGCGGCCCGGGCGGGCTTGCCGCGGGTGCGGGCGCCGGGGGCCGGGGCGGGGCCCGGGGTGCGGAAGGCGGCCAGCGCGTCGGCCGGCGCGCCGCCGGGGACCAGCGTGAGCGGGGCTGGCGCCTCCTCGGCGGGGGGCGGCTCCACCGCGCGGCGGGCACCCCGCAGCGCCGGGGAGCTGACCGCCGAGCTCACGCTCGGCAGCTCGGTGACCTCCGCCTGCGGCACGTCGGTGCGGCGGAACAGCTCGGCCGCGCCGGGGAGGACGGGGCGACGCGTCACAGGGCGATGACCTCCTTGGCCAGGTCGCGGTAGGCGGCCGCACCCGAGGAGGTCGGCGCCCAGGTGGTGATCGGCTGGCCGGCGACGGTCGTCTCCGGGAAGCGCACGGTGCGCTGGATGACCGTCTGGAACACGGTGTCGCCGAAGGCCTCGACCACCCGGCTGAACACCTCCCGGCAGTGCACGGTCCGGGTGTCGTACATCGTGGCGAGGATCCCGGAGATCTCCAGCTCGGGGTTGAGCCGCTCGCGCACCTTGTCGATCGTGTCGACCAGCAGCGCCACGCCGCGCAGCGAGAAGAACTCGCACTCCAGCGGGATGACCACGCCGTGCGCCGCGGTCAGGGCGTTGACCGTGAGCAGGCCCAGCGAGGGCTGGCAGTCGATGAGGACGTAGTCGTACTCGTCGCGGACGTCGGCCAGCTTGCGCATGAGCGTCTGCTCGCGGGCGACCTCGCTGACCAGCTGCACCTCGGCGGCGGACAGGTCGATGTTGCTCGGCACCAGGTCCAGGCCGGGCACGTCGGTGGGCACGCGGACGTCGGCCAGCGTGGTCCGCGGCTCCATGAGCGCGTTGTAGATCGTGCGGTCCAGCTGCTGGGAGGGCACGCCCAGGCCGACCGACAGCGCGCCCTGCGGGTCCAGGTCGACCAGCAGCACCTTGCGGCCGTACTCGACCAGCGCGGCGCCCAGGTTGATCGTCGACGTCGTCTTGCCGACGCCGCCCTTCTGGTTGCACATCGCGATGACCCGCGCCGGGCCGTGCTGCGTCAGCGGCGGCGGCTCGGGCAGCCTGCGCTGCCGCGCGCGGGCAGGGTCCAGCTTCGAGGCGGCCGCACCCATCTCCCCGCCGTCGGCCGGGAGTGCGAGCGCCTGGCCGGCCACGTCCCCTCGGATCGCCATGAGTCGCCACTCCTCCGTGCTCCCCGGCGGAGCCGGCCGCGGTCTCGGCCGGCCCGGTCCGCTCGGGTCGTCCGTGACGGTAGGGAGATCAACTCGAACGATCCACGGGACACGCCGGTTGCTGGCGGATGTCGCCCAGGTTCCGGCGTACCGGCGGGTAGCCGTGGGCAGGACCTGCCAGACGGGCCGCCCCGCACTCGTCAGGACAGGGCCCTCGGGTGGCTGCTGGCGTAGACCTCGCGCAACTTGTCGACGGTGACCAGCGTGTAGACCTGGGTCGTCGTGACCGACGCGTGGCCGAGCAGCTCCTGCACCACGCGGACGTCGGCGCCACCGTCGAGCAGGTGGGTGGCGAACGAGTGCCGCAGCGTGTGCGGCGAGACGTGCTCGAGGTCCAGCCCGGCCCGCTCGGCCGCCGACCGCAGGATCGCCCAGGCGCTCTGCCGGGACAGCGGCCCGCCACGGGCGTTGAGGAACAGCCGCCCGCCGCGGACCCCGCCCCGGCCCGCGGCGGCCAGGGCCGGCCGGGCGCGCACCAGGTAGTCCTCGACGGCGCGCAGCGCGTAGCTGCCCACCGGCACGATCCGCTCCTTGCCGCCCTTGCCGGCCAGCCGCACCACGGCCTGGCCGCGGTCGAGGTCGTCGACGGCGAGGCCGACCGCCTCCGAGATGCGCGCGCCGGTGCCGTAGAGCACCTCGAGCAGCGCCCGGTCGCGCAGCCCGCGCGGCCCCTCCACCGAGCCCGCGGCCTCGATCAGCGCCGCCACCGCCTCGACCGGGATCGCCTTGGGCAGCCGCCGCGCCGGCGCGGGCGGGCGGACCTCCACGGCGACGTCGCCGGGCACCAGCCCGTCGAGCAGCGCGAAGCGGTGCAGCCCGCGGACGGCGACGACGGCGCGCGCGGCCGAGGTGGCCGACAGCGGCGGGTGCTCGTCGTCGCCGGCCCGCAGCGCCGCGAGGAACCCGGAGACGTCGCTCTCGGCGACCTCCCCCAGGCCCCGGACCCCGGCGTCGGCGAGGAACCGCGTGTACCGGCGCAGGTCGCGCCGGTAGGAGGCGATGGTGTTGGCGGCCAGGCCACGCTCGACGGCGAGGTGGTCGAGGTAGCCGCTCACCACCCGCTCGACGTCGGGACCGGCACCCAGCGTCGCGGTCAGGGCAGGACCTCCTCCCACGGCACGGCGGTCATCCCGTGCGCCTCGGCCACCTCGGACAGCGTCACCTGCCCGGCGACGACGTTGACGCCGTGCGCGAGCGCCGGATCCGCGGCGACGGCCGCCCGCGTCCCCTGCTCGGCCAGGGCCATGACGTAGGGCAGCGTCACGTTGGTGAGCGCGTGCGTGGAGGTGTTCGGGACGGCGCCGGGCATGTTCGCCACGCAGTAGAACACCGACTCGTGCACCCGGAAGGTCGGGTCGTCGTGTGTCGTGGGACGGGAGTCCTCGAAGCACCCGCCCTGGTCGACGGCGATGTCGACGAGCACCGAGCCCGGCTTCATGCGGCTGACCAGCTCGTTGCTCACCAGGGTGGGCGCCTTGGCGCCGGGGACCAGCACCGCGCCGATCACCAGGTCGGCGTCGAGGACGGCGCGCTCGACCTCGTAGGCGTTGGAGGTCACCGTCTGCAGGTGGCCCCGGTAGACGCGGTCGGCGGCGCGCAGCTTGTCGACGTCGCGGTCGAGGACGACGACCTCGGCCTGCATGCCCAGGGCGATGGTCGCGGCGTTCATGCCCGACACCCCGGCGCCGATGACGACGACCTTGGCCGCGTACACGCCCGACACCCCGCCGAGCAGGACGCCGCGGCCGCCGTGCGCGCGCTCGAGGCTGTGCGCGCCGACCTGCGGCGCCATCCGCCCGGCGACCTCGCTCATCGGCGCGAGCAGCGGCAGCGCGCCGCCGGCCGTCTGCACGGTCTCGTAGGCGATGGCGGTGGTGCCGGAGGCGACCAGCGCCTCGGTGCACGCCCGCGAGGCGGCCAGGTGGAGGTAGGTGAACAGCGTCTGCCCGGCGCGCAGCCGCCCGTACTCCTCCTCGACCGGCTCCTTGACCTTGAGCAGCAGGTCGGCGTCGGCCCAGACGTCGTCGGCGCCGCCGACGATCCGCGCGCCGGCGGCGGTGTAGTCGGCGTCGGGGATGGAGCTGCCCTCCCCCGCGCCCTGCTCGACGAGCACCGTGTGCCCGGCCCGGGTCAGCTCCGTGACCCCGGCCGGGGTCAACGCCACCCGGTACTCCCTGTTCTTGACCTCGCGGGGCACCCCGACGCGCATGACCAACTCCTGGTTGTCGACCGGGCCGAGGTCGTCGGCCCGCGCCTGCCGTCCGCTCCCGGGTGAGGGAGCTCACTCCCGGACCCTAGGGCCTGGCCCGTCCCGTGCTGCCGGGACGGTGCACAGCGCCGACGATGGCGGGGGCCGCCGAGTGTCGCCGAACCCCCGGGGAGGACCCGCTGATGCGCCTGTACGCCGCCCGACCCGACCACCGCCTGCGCCAGGTGGGTGCCGACGCCGGCCTGCTCGCCTGGGTCGTGCTGTGGGTGCTGGTGGCGCGCGCGGTGCACGGGGCGGTGCTGGCGCTGGCCGCGCCCGGCCGGGCGGTGGAGGACCTCGGGTCGTCGGTGGCCGACAGCATGGGCTCGGCCGCGGACGCCGCACAGGACGTGCCGGTGGTCGGCGACGAGCTGTCCTCGCCGTTCGACGCGCTGGGCGACGCCGCGGGCTCCGTGCGGGGCGCCGGGCAGGCGGCGCAGGACGCCGTCGGCACGCTCGCGCTGGTGCTCGCCGTCGTCCTGGTGCTGCTGCCGGTGGGCTGGCTGCTGCTGCGCTGGCTGCCGTGGCGGCTGCGCTGGGTGCAGGAGGCCACGGCGGTGCAGCGGCTGGCCGCCGGCCCCGACCCGGACCTGCACCTGCTCGCCGCCCGCGCCGTCGCCACCGCCCCGCTCCCCCGGCTGGCCGCGCTGCCGCCGGGGACCGGCGCGGCCTGGCAGGCCGGCGACCCCGCCGCGGTGCGGGCGCTGGCCGCACTCGAGGCCGGCCGGCTCGGGCTGCGGCTGCCCGCGCCGGACGCCGCGGGCTCCGGGGCGACGTCATCCGCGCCCGGGTCCGGCGCCACCGCGCCCCCGCTCTCGGGTTGAGTCCCGCACGGCGGTGCCGATGTCCCCTCCCGAGCCGGGAGGTGTCCGTGGGACGAGCGAGACGGCGGCGGGGCACTGCCGCCCGCCGGGTGGCCGGCGGGATCGCCGGGCGGGTGGCCGCCGTGGCGGCGGTGGGGCTGGTCGCGCTGTCGGCGCCGGCCACGGACCTCGCCGCGCAGGTGACCGCCTCCTGGGCGCCGTTCCGCGACGCGGGCACCGCCGGCGGCCCCGAGCCCACGCGCGTGGCCGACGCTCCGCAGCCGGTCGCCGCGGCGCCCGAGCCGGTGGTCGACGCCCCGGTGCTCGCGCTGCCGGTGCCGCGCCGGCTGCACGTCGAGGTGCCGAGCCCGCTGGTCCCGCACGGCGAGCCGCTGCGGACCACGCCGCCGCCCGCGCAGTGCGGCGGGTACGGCGGCCTGCGCCAGGTGCCGCCGGGCGTCGTCCCCGGGGTGGGGTCGGCGACGGTGAGCTGGCAGGCCGACGGCCGCGAGGCGGTGCAGGGCTACCGGGTGACGGCGGTCAGCCAGCAGCTGGTCGCCGGCCCGCAGCCGGCGCCGCCGCAGGTGACCGTCGGGCAGCGCGGCGACTGCGGCGAGGTGACCGCCGTCCTCGGCGGCCTGACCAGCGGGGTCCCCTACGTCTTCTGGCTCGAGGAGCTCGTCCTCGACGCCGGCACGCAGGTCACCGGGTACGAGCAGGTCGGCTGGTCCGCCCCCGTCGTCATCGGCTGACGCGGCTCGTCGAGATCGCGCGATCTCGCCCGCGACACGCCGGCCGGCCCGCCGAGATCGCGCGATCTCGACGCCCAGGGGGCCCGGAAGTGCCGAGATCGCGCGATCTCGACGACGGGGAGCGGGCTCAGCCCCGGCGGGCGGCGTTGGCCTGGACGGCGGTGCTCACCCACTGCGCCAGGCCCGGCGCCACCTGCTCGTAGGTGGCGGTGAACCGCTCGTCCTCGACGTACATCCGGCCCAGCGCCGCGTGCATCTCCGGCGGGCAGTCGTAGAACCACCGGGAGATCTGTTGCCGCGCCTCCTCGGCGAGGTCCATGCCCTGCGGCGAGTCGGGCGCCACGCCGCCGCGCAGCGCCTCGGCCATCCGCCGGTTGAGGTCCTCGCCCTCCGCCTTGATCCGGACCCAGTCCTCCTTGGTGTAGGCCGCGGTGCGCCGCGCGGACTCGCGGTAGGCGTCCGTGTCGCCCCAGCGCTCCTGGACCTCGGCCTCGTACCGCTCCGGGTCGTGCTCGCCGAACACCTCGAACCGCTCCTCGGGGGTCAGTGCGATCCCCATCTGCCTCGCCTCCATCTCCTTCTCGACGGCCGCGACCATCGCCCGCGTCCGCTCCAGCCGGTCCCGCAGCAGCCGGTGCTGCCGGCGCAGGTGCTCGGCGGGGTCGGCGGACGGGTCGTCCAGCAGGGCCGCGACCTCCTCGAGGGGGAACCCCAGCTCGCGGTAGAGCAGCACCTGGTGCAGCCGGTCCAGGTCCGCCGCCGAGTAGCGGCGGTAGCCGGCCGCGGTGCGTCCCGACGGCGACAGCAGGCCGATCCGGTCGTAGTGGTGCAGCGTGCGCACCGTGACGCCGGCCAGCGCGGCCACCTCGCCCACCTTCATCCCGGGTCCCTCCTCCCTGACGGCGACGAGTGCACAGCCTGACGTCGCGTCAGGGTCAAGCGCGATCGTCGCGTCAGGGCCGAGCGTGATCGTCGCGTCAGGGCCGGGCGCGATCGTCGGACGGCGGGGGAGCGGTGCCTGGGCGAGGATCGCGGCATGGCCGACCAGGACGACAGCGCCCACGAGGAGGTCTCGCCCGAGGACCCCTTCCCCCGGCAGCGGGTGACCGTCCGGGGCACCGAGATGGCCTACGTCGACGTCGGTGAGGGCGACCCGATCGTCTTCCTGCACGGCAACCCGACGTCGTCCTACCTGTGGCGCAACGTCATCCCGCACGTGCAACACCTCGGCCGCTGCATCGCGCCGGACCTCGTCGGCATGGGCGAGTCCGGGAAGCTGCCCGATCCCCGGCGCGGCACCTACTCCTTCGCCACGCACGCCGCGCACCTGGACGACCTGCTGGCCGCCCTCGGCGTCGAGCGCCGGGTCACGTTCGTGCTGCACGACTGGGGCTCGGCCCTGGGCTTCTCGTGGGCGCACCGCCACCCCGAGGCGGTCCGCGGCCTGGCCTTCACCGAGGCGATCGCCACCCCGATGACCTGGGCGGACTGGCCGGCGGACGGCCGGAAGATCTTCCAGGCCATGCGCGGTGAGGACGGCGAGGTCGTCATCCTGGACAAGAACGTCTTCGTCGAGCGGATCCTCCCGGCGTCGACGCTGCACCTGTCCCCGGAGGCGCACGAGCGCTACCGGCAGCCGTTCCGCGAGCGGGAGGACCGCTGGCCGACGCTGGAGTGGCCGCGGCAGATCCCGATCAGCAACGTGCCGCCGGCCGTCCACGACGTCGTCGCCCGGTACGGGCACTGGCTGCGCACCAGCGCCGTCCCGAAGCTGTTCCTCGACGCCGAGCCCGGCTGGCTGCTGACCGGGCGGGCGCGTGGGCTGGTGCGGAAGTGGCCCTCGGTCACCGAGGTCACCGTGCCGGGCTCGCACTTCGTCCCCGAGGACTCGCCGCACGCGATCGGCCGGGCGCTGGCGGACTGGATCCCGACGCTGCCCTGAGCGCCGTGTCGGGTTCGTCCAAGACTGCGCCCGGCCACGGCGGCAGGGTGAGGGCATGGCGATCACCGACGGCCGCCCCGACGGCTACTCCTCCCTGACCCCGTTCCTCGTCTGCTCGCCCGCGGCCGAGGCGATCCGCTTCTACGAGGAGGTCTTCGGCGCGACGACGGTCAGCCGGATGGACGCCCCCGACGGCACCGTGCCGCACGCGGAGCTGCAGTTCCCCGTCGGCCGGCTGCAGCTGGGGGACCCGAACCCGCAGTTCGGGCTGACCGCGCCGACCGGCCAGGCCGAGGACCGGGTCAGCGCCTCGACCTGTGTCTACGTCCCCGACGTCGACGCGGTGGTCGCCGCGGCCGTCGAGCGCGGCGCCACCGTGCGCGAGCAGCCGGCCACCTTCGTCACCGGCGACCGGTTCGCGTCCGTCTACGACCCGTTCGGCCACCGCTGGGCGGTGATGACCCGGGTCGAGGACGTCAGCCCCGAGGAGGCCGAGCGGCGGCTGGCCGAGTGGGCGGCCTCCGGCGCGCTGGGCTGATCCGCCGGCACGCCGGTCAGCGACGGGAGCGCTTGACCTCGTACATCGCCGCGTCGGCGCGGCGCAGCAGGCTGTCGGGGGTGTCGCCCCGCCGGGAGAGTGCGACGCCGGTGCTCGAGCGCAGCGGCGGGCCGCCGTCGGTGGGGGAGGCGAGGGTGGCCGCGATCCGGTCGACCAGGCGCCGGGCGGCGCCCTCGGTGCCGGTGCCGGGGCACAGCACGACGAACTCGTCCCCGCCGATGCGGGCCACCGTGTCGCCCGGGCGCACCGCCGCCCGCAGCGCCGCGGCCATCCGCAGCAGGGCGGCGTCGCCGGCGGCGTGGCCGAGGGCGTCGTTGATGCCCTTGAACCCGTCGAGGTCGCAGTAGAGCAGCGCGGCCGCCAGCCCCTCGCGCGCCTGGACCTGCAGGGCCTGCTCGAGCCGGTCCAGCAGCAGCGCCCGGTTGGGGAGGCCGGTGAGGGAGTCGTGCAGGGCGGCCTCGCGCAGCCGGGCCTCGAGCTCGCGCTGGGCGGTCACGTCCATCATCGCGACGACGGCGCCGGTGGGCCGGCCCGCGGCGTCGAGGATCCGCGTGCCCGAGGCGCGCACCACGCGCAGCGGGGCGCCCGGCAGGTCGATCGCCATGTCGGCGTCGCGCACCCGCCCCTCGGTCTGGACGCGGGCCAGCGGGACCTCGGCCGGCGTGAGGCGGCGCCCGTCGGGGGTGCTCAGCCCGAAGGCCTCGACGACGTCCTCGGTGAGCCGCCCGCCCTGGACGCGGTCGGCGGAGGCCTCGGGGAGCCCGTGCCACTGCCGGCAGAGCCGGTTGAACAGCGTGATGCGCCCGTCGGCGTCGGCGGCGACGACCCCGACGGGCAGCGCCTCCAGCAGCGCGCGGGTGAACGCCTCGGAGCGGGCGGCGTGCGTCGCGGCGGCCTGGGCCTGGTCGCGGGCGGCGGCGCTGGCGGTGGCGAGGTCGGCGAGCTGGCGGGCCTGCCGGCGCCGCTGGAACAGCGCCACCACGACCGCGGCGAGGTCGGCCAGCCGGTCCCCGGCGCCGGGGGAGAAGGCGTGCGGCTCGGAGTCGAAGACGCACAGGGTGCCGACCGTCGTCCCGTCGACGACCAGCGGCGCACTGGCGTAGGCGCGGACGCGGGCGCGGCGGCCGTCCACCCAGGGGTTGCCCGCGTACCGCGGCTCGGCGGTGAGGTCCGCGTGCACCCGGACCCGCGGGCTCCCGGCGTCCACTCCCGCGCACAGCGACTCCTCGCGCGGCGACGAGCAGCCCAGGAAGCCGTGCGGCACCAGCTGGTGCTGCTCGCAGGCGTCGAGCAGGTTGACCGTCGCGTACCGCACGCCCGCCACGGCGGCGGCGACCCGCACGACGGCGGCCAGCTCGGCGTCCCGGGCGAGCCCGCGGACGTCGAGGTCGGCGCCGGCGAGGACGCCGCGGTCGGGCGGTGTGGAGACGGTCATGCGGCAGGCAACGGCCGCCGCGCCCGTGTTCCGCACCGCCCGGTCCGCGGCGGTCCCCCGATCAGGTGAGGGCGCGGACCGTCTCGACGGCGGCGAACACGGCGAAGACGACGAACAGCCCGGCGGCCACCCGGCGGATGAGCGCCACCGGCAGCCGGTCGGCCAGCGTCTTGCCGAGGAACACCGCCAGCCCGGAGACGGTCAGCAGCGCCGCCCACGCGCCGACGAACACCGACACCGGCGCGTCGAACCGGGCGGCCAGGCCCGCGGTGGCCAGCTGGGACAGGTCGCCCCACTCCGCGGCGAACAGCACGCCGAAGGAGATCGCGGCGGCGCGCAGGAACGACGTCCGCTCCCGGGCGTCGGCCGTCTCCCCGCCGTCCTCGGGCCCCTCGGACGCGCTGCGCCACAGCAGGACCGCCCCGACGAGGAACAGCACCGCCACGACGCCGCTGACCAGCGCCTCCGGCAGCAGCGACAGCAGGCTGCCCGCGGTGACGGCGATGGCGACCTGCAGGCCGAAGGCGGTGCCGACGCCGACGAACACCGGTAGCGGCGGGAACCGGGTGGCGAGGACGAGGCTGGCGAACAGGGTCTTGTCCGGGAGCTCGACCGGCAGGACGAGGGCGAACGCCGTCACGACGACGGACCAGACGATCACGGGTGGGACTCTCTTCCGCTCGGCACGGCCGGGCGGGGGCGCACGCCTCCGACCGGCAGTGCGACGACTGCTCAGGCCGGAGGTCTCGCCCACCCGCGCGGGGCGCGGGCCCGCTGACCGGGCGGCCACCAGGTGGCGCGCCAGCGTGTCGACCAGCGGACGGGGGGCTACTCCCCTCCTCGGCCGACCAGGCTAGTCGACGGGCTCCGGTAAACCCGGTGCGCGTCGGTGTGGGCCTCGTTACCGTCGTCCCGTGCCGTTCCGTTGACGCCCGTCGTCCGCCGCACCGCCGTCGCCCGCCCGGCCGCTGGCCCGCCTGGCCGTGGCCTGGACCGCGCTGTCCGGGCTGGCGCCCGTCTACCCGCTCTACGCGCTGCTGTTCCTCGACACCGGGCTCTCCCCGGCCCAGGTCTCGGGGCTGTTCGCGCTGTGGTCGGTCACCTCCCTGCTCGCCGAGGTGCCCACCGGGGTGCTGGCCGACCGCTGGTCGCGCCGCGGCGCGCTGGTCCTCGCCGGGGTGCTAGAGGCCGCCGGCTTCGTCCTGTGGACCGTGGCGCCGGGGCTGCCCGGCTTCGCCGCCGGGTTCGTCGTGTGGGGCGTGGGCGGCGCGCTGGTCTCCGGCGCCGCCGAGGCGCTGGTCTACGAGGCCCTGGCCGCCGTCGGCGCGGAGGAGGACTTCGTCCGGGTCCAGGGCACGATGACGGCGACCGAACTGCTCGTGCAGGTGCCCACCGCGCTGCTGGCCGGCGTGCTGGTCGAGGCCGGCGGCTACGCGCTGGTCGGCTGGGCGAGCGTCGGCGTGTGCCTCGCCGCCGCGGCGCTGGCCACCCGCTTCCCCGAGACCACCCCCACGCGGGACGCCGATGCCGGGGACGACGACGCCGGTCCGGGCCTGCGCGCCGCCGTCGGTGAGGCGCTGCGCCGGCCGTCCCTGCGGCTGACCGTGGCCGCCGTCGCGCTGCTCGGCGGGCTGGACGCGCTGGAGGAGTACTTCCCGGTCATGGCGCGCGACCACGGCGTGCCCACCGAGCTGGTGCCGGCGGCCGTGCTGGTCGTCGCGCTGGCCGGTGCGGCGGGCGCGGCGCTGGCGGGCCGGCTGGGGCGGCTGCCGTCGCGGTCGCTGCCGGTCCTGCTGGCCGTCTCGGCGGCGCTGCTGGCGGCCGGGGCGCTGACCGGGACGCCCGTCGCGCTGGCCGCCGTCGCGCTCTCCTACGGCCTGTACCTCGCGGTGCTGGTGGTGGGCGAGGCGCGGCTGCAGGAGCAGGCGCCCGGTGCGGCGCGGGCCACGGTCACCTCGGTCGCGGGCCTGGGCATCGAGCTGGCGTCGCTGCTGGTGTTCGGCGCGTGGGCGCTGGGCTCCGCGCTCGCCGTCTCCGTCCTCTTCCTGGCAGTGGTCCCGGTCGTGGCCCGCGGCCTGGTTCGCCGCCCCGTGAGGAGCCATTAGCGCGACGGAGGCGCCTGCTCCGCCTCGCGCGCGAAAGGCGGAAACGGCCGTTCCTGCCGCCCGGGCCCCTACCTCGCGGTGCGCCTCGCGATGCGGGCGGCGAAGACGCCGGCGGCGTGACCGTTGTCGATGTTGCTGACCACGACGCCGGGCGAGGCCGAGTTCAGCATGGTGAGCAGCGCGCCGAACCCGCCGAACGAGCCCGGCTGACCGGTCGAGGTGGGCACCGCGACGATCGGCACGTCGGTCATCGCGCCCACCGTGCCGGCCAGCGAGGCGTCCAGGCCGGCGACCACGACCAGGCAGTCGACGTCGTCGAGCAGGGTGCGGTCGGTGAGCAGCGGCCGCAGCCGGCTGCCGCCCACGTCGTCGACCCGCACCACCTCGGTGCCGGTCACCCGGGCGACGAAGGCGGCCTCGGCGGCCACCGACGCGTCGGCGGTGCTCGCGCACAGGACGCCGACCCGGCCCAGCGGCTCGGGGATCGGCCCGACCGCGGCCGACATCGCCGCGGCGTCGACGGTGGTGGAGCCGTCGTACGCGCCGGCCAGCGCGACCAGCGTGTCGGCGGTGGCCCGGACGACCAGCGCCGGCCGGTCCGGGTGCGCCGCGCGGGTCTCCCGGACCAGGGCCAGCACCTGCTCGGTGGACCGGCCGACCCCCCAGACGACGTCGGGCTCGGCCGGCGCCGGGCGGGCCGGCGCGGCCGGGGGCGGCGGTGCGAGGGCGGGCCGGCCGGGGCCGCCGAGCGACAGGGGCGGGTCGGCCAGCAGCGCGGCGAAGCCGCCGAGCGGGTCCAGCGGCGAGGACTGCACCGGACCCACCTGCACCGACGCGCGCGCCACCGGCGTGGTCGGTGCCGGCGGGGGCTCCGCGGGCGGATCGGGGGCGCGGGTCTGGGTGACCGCCGACAGCCGGACGACGCGGTCGCGGCCGCTGCGCTTGGCGTCGTAGAGGACGCCGTCGGCGGCGGCGAACAGCGTGCGGCGGTCGTCGCCGCGGGTGGCCGAGGCGATGCCGACGCTGATCGTCACCGGCACCGGCAGGCCGAGCGCGGTCCAGTCGTGCGCGGCGACGGCGCGGCGGATCCGCTCCAGCGCCCGCTCGGCCTGCTCGGCGGTGGTGTCCGGCAGCAGGACGACGAACTCGTCGCCGGCCCACCGGCACACCTCGTCGGTGTCGCGGCACCCGGCCAGCAGCAGGTCGGCGACCGCGCGCAGCACCGCGTCGCCGCCGGGGTGCCCGACGGCGTCGTTGATGGCCTTGAACCGGTCGACGTCGACCACCGCCAGCGCCGGCGTGGTGCCCGCGCCGAGCAGCCCGTCCAGCCGCGCCTCGGCGTAGCGCCGGTTGGGCAGGTGGGTGAGCGGGTCCTCGTAGGCCTGGCGGCGCAGCTGCCCGGCGGCCCGCTCGTTCTCCAGCAGGCTCTTGCGCCGGCCGAACAGCTCGACCCAGCGGGTGCGCCTCTCGTCGACCCGGTCGAGCTCGTCGGCGAGGTAGGCCTGCAGGTAGGGCAGCGCGCGGCCGGCGTCGTCGAGCTCGGCGTGCAGCGTGCACAGCTCGCGCAGCGCCGCCCGCCGCAGCCGGGGCAGGCCGTGCTCGGTGGCCAGCGCCAGCGCCCGGGCCAGCTGCTCGTCGGCGCTCCGGCCGTCGCCCTGCCGGCGCAGCGCCCGGCCGAGCCCCAGCAGCGCCGACGCCAGCAGCGCCCGGTCACCGGTGGCACTGGCGGTGCGGACGGCGGCGCGCAGCGGGCCGGCCGCGGCGGCGGACTCGCCCAGCCCGACCAGCGCCCAGCCGTGCACCACCTGCGCGGCGACGACGCCGTCGGCGTCCGGCGGCAGCTGGGCCAGCGCCCGCTCGGCCAGCTCGCGGGCCTCGGCGAAGTGGACCTCGGCGGCCCCGGGCTCGCCGTCGTCGAGCAGCGCCTCGCCCAGCTCCGCGCACAGCTCCCCCAGGCAGGTGGCCGCCCGCGCCACCAGCACGTCGGGGTCGCCGTCGTCCGGGCCGAGCGTGCCCTGCCCGGCGGCCGCGCCGGCCGCCTCCAGGGAGCGGCGCTGGTAGTCCAGGGCCAGCGGCATGAGCTCGAGGTCGGCGAGGACGCCGGCCAGCGTGCCGAGGGTGTCGACGAGCAGCGCGTCGGGCGGGAGCGCGGGGTCGAGCAGGCTGGCCGCCTCGACCGCCTCGTCCATCGCCGCGTCGATCCGCCGCGACAGCAGCTCGATGCGGGCGTGCCGGGCCAGGCCGGCGGCGCGCTGCACGGCGTCGTCGGTGGCGTCGAAGGCGGCCTTGGCCGAGCGCACCAGGGCGATGGCCTCGGCGGCGTGCGCGGCCGACTCCGAGCGCGGGTCGCCGTCGCCGGCGGTCCGGTCGGCGGCGCGGTCGTCGCCGCGCTCGAGCAGGCCCGCGACGCCGGCGTGCAGGTCCAGGGACTCGGTCGCCTCCGGCGCGTCCAGCGGCTCGCCGACCAGGGTGAACCCGGCGACGCGCAGCCGGCGGACCAGCAGCTCGGCGCGCAGGGTGTCGGCCCAGGCGCGGCCGAGGGAGGGCTCACCGTCGCGCCCGGTGGCGGCGCCGGACGGCCCGGCCCCGTAGGGCGTCGAGGGGTCGACGACCGACAGCAGCCGCTCGGCGTCGTCGAGCTGCCAGTTGGCGAGGGCGGCGGTCACCCGGTGGTGCAGGGCTCCCGGTGGCACCACCGCACTGTGCACGCCGTCGCGCGGTCCGGCCGGGAACGCGGGCCGGGCGCGCCGTGTGGCGCCGGTCCCGTCGCCCGTCGCGTCACTGGCGTCCCAGGCGCGGCCGGCGCTCACGACGACGTCCCCTCGGCCGCGTCGTCGGCCGCGCCCCCGGCGACCAGGCCCGGCGCGCGCACCCGGTTGCGCCCGCCCCGCTTGGCGGAGAACAGGTGCAGGTCGGCGGTGTCGAACAGCGAGCGCCAGCCCACCGGCGCGGCGTCGTCCTCGGCCGCGGGGGCGGTGGCCACGCCGATGCTCACGGTGATCGGCTCGGGGAGCGCGAGGTCGGCCCAGTCGGCGTCGGCGACGGCGGCGCGCAGCCGCTCGGCGGCGGCGAGGGCCTGGGCCGGGCCGGCCGTGGGCAGGACGACGAGGAACTCGTCCCCGGCCCAGCGGTAGACCTCGTCGCCGACGCGGCTGTGCTCGCGCAGCAGCCCGGCCACCCGGCGCAGCACCTCGTCGCCGTGCGAGTGCGAGGTGTCGTCGTTGACCTCCTTGAACCGGTCGACGTCGACGACGGCCAGCGACAGCGGCTCGGCACCCGGCCGCAGCCCGGCCAGCCGGCGCTCGGCGCTGCGCCGGTTGCCCAGGCCGGTCAGCGGGTCCTCGAGCGCGTGCCGGCGCAGCACCGCGGCCTGCCGCTCGACCTCGCGCAGCCGGCTGCGGCGGACGAACATCTCCGCCCACAGCTCCCGGCTGCGCGCGTGCGCCCGGCCGGTGTCGGCGCGGTAGGCGTCCAGCCAGTACAGCGCCTCGGCCGGCCGGCCCATCGCGGCGGTGGCCTGGCCGAGCTCGAGCAGGCACTGCCGGTAACGGCGCCGGTCCGCGGTGGCGGCGAAGGCCCCGGCGGCGTCGACGAGCAGGTCGGCGGCCTCCTCGCCGTGCCCGCCGCCGGTGTGCACCTGCGACAGCCGGGACAGCAGGCGGGACAGCGCCAGGTCGGCGTAGCCGCGCAGCCAGGTGCTGCCGGTGCGGTGCACCCGGCGGTGCGCGCTGCGCAGCGGGCCGAGGGCGTCGTCGAGGTCGTCCCGGCAGGCCAGCGCCCAGGCCTGGACGACGTCGAGCAGGGCGAGGTCACCGGGGTCGGGCTCGACGTCGAGCGCGCGGGCGTCGCCGGCGCAGGCCAGCGCGGCACCGGCCAGCTCGCGAGCCCGCTCGGCCCTCCCGCGGCGGCGCAGCGTCTGGGCCAGCTCGGTGTTCTGCCGGGCGCACAGCTGCAGCAGCTGCCACCGGTCGGCGGGGTCGGGCAGCGCGGCGGCCACCCGGTGCCCGCGCTCGGCCTGCGCGACGGCGAGCTCCTCGAGGTCGAGCGCGGTGAGGGTGAGCGACAGCCACAGGTGCGCCTGGGACAGCGCGCGGGAGGGCTCCTCGGCGGGCGGGGACAGCTGCTCGGCGAGCAGGCTCGCGTCGACGGCGAGCAGCATCGCGGCGTCCGGGTGGTCGGCGGTCGCCTCGACGTGCGCGAGGTAGGCCAGGACCAGGGCCGTCGAGGACGACGGCGGGCAGGCGCCCAGCGCGTCGCGGGCGGCGGCCACCGCGGCGCCGGTGGCCTCGCGGTCGCCGTCGAGCAGGCCGCGGCGGGCGGCCAGCGCGTGCCGCCAGGCCGCCCAGCGGGGGTCGCTCGCGGCGCCGAACGCGGCCTCGGCGTCGTCGAGCCCGTCCCGGAAGGCGTCGGCGTCGTCCCGGCTGCTCGCGCTCAGCAGGCGCCGCAGCGCAGCGTCGAGATCACCGTCGGTGACGGGAGCGGGGCCGGGGGTCACGCATCCCTCCTCCTCGACGCCGGGCGACCGGCCGCACGGACCGGCGGCGAGGCGGTTCCCCCCGGACCCGGACTGTGCCCCGGCCCGACCGCACTACCCTCGTCGGGTGCCCCAGACGCCTCCGACGCGGTTCGCCTACCTCGGGCCCGAGGGTACCTTCGCCGAAGCCGCGCTGAGCAGCGCCGTTGCCCCCGGGGAGGGAGTGCGGCAGCCCGCGGCCAGCGTGCCCGCCGCGCTGGCGGCGGTCCGGGCCGGGGACGCCGACGCCGCCCTCGTGCCGCTGGAGAACTCGGTCGAGGGCTCGGTGCCGGCCACGATGGACGGCCTGGCCGACGGCGACCCGCTGGTCATCACCCGCGAGGTGTTCCTCCCCGTCTCCTTCGTCCTCGCCGCCCGGCCCGGCACCCGGCTCGGCGACGTCCGCGCGGTGGTCAGCCACCCGCACGCGCTGGCGCAGACGGCGCGCACGCTGGCCGAGCGGCTGCCCGGCGTCCCGACCCTGCCGGCCTCCTCCACGGCCGCCGCGGCCCGGGCGGTCGCCGAGGGTGACCAGGACGCCGCGGTGTGCGCGCCGATCGCCGCCGAGCGGTACGGGCTGGTCCCGCTGGCCGACGACGTCGCCGACTTCCCCGGCGCGGTCACCCGCTTCGTGCTCGTGTCCCGTCCCGGGGCGCTGCCGGAGCCGACCGGCGACGACAAGACCTCGCTGGTCGCCGTCGTCGCCGACCGCACCGGCGCGCTGCTCGACGTGCTGCGCGAGTTCGCCGTCCGCGGGATCAGCCTCACCCGCATCGAGTCCCGGCCCACCCGCGACCGGCTGTGGGTCTACTCGTTCTCGCTGGACTGCGAGGGGCACGTCGCCGAGGCGCGGGTGGGGGAGGCGCTGGCCGCCCTGCACCGGGTCTGCGAGGACGTGCGCTTCCTCGGCTCCTACCCGCGCGCCGACGGCCGCACCAACCGGCCGGTGCCCGCCGAGGCCGCCGACGCCGCGTTCACCGACGCGGGCGAGTGGCTCGCCCGCCTGCGCGCCGGCCGGGTCTGACGGAGGGCCCTCCTGCCCCCCACCGCTCGCAGGCTCGCGGCGGGGCCCTGCAGGAGGGCCGATCACGCGGGTTCGAGCTCGCGCTCGGGCTCGGGGGACCGGCGGCGGGACAGGCGGCTCGGCCACCAGGTGCGGTCGCCGAGCAGCGCCACCGCCGAGGGCACCAGCAGCGAGCGGACCACGAAGGTGTCGAGCAGCACGCCGAACCCGACGAGGAACGCCAGCTGGGTGAGGAACAGCAGCGGCAGCACCGCCAGCGCCCCGAACGTCGCCGCCAGGACCAGCCCGGCGCTGGTGATGACCCCGCCGGTGACGGCCAGCGCGCGCAGGACGCCGTCGCGGGTGCCGTGCCGCGCGGACTCCTCCCGCGCCCGGGTCATGAGGAAGATGTTGTAGTCGATCCCCAGGGCGACCAGGAACACGAACCCGATCAGCAGGATGCCCGGATCACTGCCCGGGAAGCCGAAGACGCCGTCGAACAGGAGCGCGGCGACGCCGACCGTCGCGCCGACGCTGAGCACCACGGTGGCGACCAGCAGCAGCGGCGCCACCAGCGAGCGCAGCAGCAGCGCCAGGACGACGGTGATCACCACGAGCACGCTCGGCACGATCACCCGCAGGTCGCGCGCGGCGGTCTCCCGGGCGTCGAGGTTGCTCGCGGTGTCGCCGCCCACGAGGGCCGCCGGGTCGGCGTCGTCGAGGGTGGCCCGCAGGTCCTGGACGACGTCGATGGCCTCGGTGCTGTCGGCCGGGACGGCGAGGGTGACGTCCAGGCGCACCAGCCCGTCGACGACGAGCGGGTCGGCGCCCGGGGGACCGCCGGTGAACGGGACGGCCGACGCCACGCCCTCGGTCGCCGCGGCCGCCTCGGCGACCTCCGGCCACGTCCCCTCCGGCGTGACGACGACGGTGGGGCTGCCCGAGCCGGCGTCGAAGTGGCGGGCCAGCGCCTCCTGCCCGTCGACGCCGTTGGACTCCCCGCGGATGGCGTCGCTGAAGGTGATGCCACTGGCGTCGTAGGTGGGCGCGAACACCGCGGCGGCGACCAGCGCCAGCGTGCTGAGGGCCAGGACGCGCCGCGGCCGGCGGCCGACCAGGGCCGCGACCCGCCGCCACCCGCGCCCCTCGCGGGGCTGGTCCCCGACGTGCGGGCGGAACGGCCAGAACGCGGCGCGGCCGAGCAGGGCGAGCGCGGCCGGCAGGAAGGTGAGCGCCGCGACGACGGCGAGTGCCACGCTCACCGCCGAGATCGGCCCGAGCCCGCGGTTGGACGCGAGGTCCGAGAAGAGCAGGCAGAGGACGCCGAGGACGACGGTCGCCCCCGAGGCCACGATCGGCTCCCACGAGCGGCGCAGCGCCACGTGGATGGCGGTGAACCGGGACGGCTCGCGCTGCAGCTCCTCGCGGAAGCGGGCGACCAGCAGCAGCCCGTAGTCGGTGGCCGCGCCCACGACCAGGATCGCCGCGATGCCCTGGCTCTGGCCGTTGACGGTGATCAGGTCGGCGTCGGCGAGCAGGTAGGCGACCGCGTTGCCCGCGGTCAGCGCGAGGCCGGCGGTGCCGATGACCAGGAAGGGCAGCAGCGGGCTGCGGTAGACCACCAGCAGGATGAGCAGCACGACGCCGAAGGCCGCGGCCAGCAGCAGCCCGTCGATCCCGGCGAAGCCGTTGGCGAAGTCGGCGAAGATGCCGCCCGGGCCGGTGACGAAGGTGTCGGTGCCGTCGACGGCGATCGCGGCGCGCAGGTCCTCGACCACGGCCACGATCTCGTCGCCCAGCTCGGGGGTCAGCGGCAGCACCGCCTGCACCGCCTCGCCGTCCTCCGAGGGGATCGGCGGCGAGGTCTGCCCGGCCAGGGCGCCGGCCTCCTCGGCGACGGCGGTGGCCTCGGCCAGCGCCTGCCCGACGGCGTCGAGGGTGGCGGGGTCGAGGGGCTCGTCGGCCTCCCACAGCAGGACCGCGGGGATGGCCTCGGTGGGGGAGAAGGCCTGGCTGAGCTCCGCGACGCGCGTGGACTCCGCGCTGTCGGGGAGGAAGGCGGCGGTGTCGTTCTCCTGGAGCCCGGTGAGCTGGCCGCTCAGGGCGCCCAGCGGGCCGGCGGCGCCGAGCCAGGCCAGCAGGACGAGGAGGGGGAGCAGCCAGCGGACCCGACGGGCCATGGTGGAATCCTCTCGAGGGCCGATAATCTCGATGTTCGAGAGATTAGGGGGTGGGCAGGTGTCGCGCAACGACGACGAGCGGGTGGAGGTCACCCTGCTGCTGCGGCGGCTCACGGTCGAACTCGACGCCGTCGGTCAACGCTTCGCCGAGACCCACCACCTCGGACGCACCGACGTCCGCGCGGTGACCGCGATCATGGACGCGGCCCGGGCCGGGGAGCCGCTGACCGCGGGCGCACTGGGCGCCGCGGTGGGGCTGAGCTCGGCGTCGGTGACCGCGCTGGTCGACCGGCTGGAGCGAGCCGGCCACGTGCAGCGCGTGCGCGACCCGGCCGACCGGCGCCGCGTCGTCCTGCAGATGACCGAGCCGACAATGGCGGCCGGCGCCGCCTACTTCGGCGGGCTTCAGCGGGAGCTGCTCGCGGCGATGGAGGACCTCACCGACGCCCACGTCGCCGTCGTCCGGCGCTGGCTGACCGCGATGACCGACGTCATCGCCCGCCACGCCCGGGCATAGGAAGCGATCCGCACGGATCGGTGCCCGGGACGTGCGGATCGCTTCCCGTGCCCGGTACCGGGCGGGCAGCGCCGCGTCGTCCACCCGCCGCCCTCCCGCGTCCGGTCAGAGGTAGAGGCCGGTGGACTCCTCGATCCGCTCCGCGGCGACGGCGTGCACGTCGCGCTCGCGCAGGATGATCAGCTCCTCGCCGTGGACCTCGACCTCGTGCTGGTCCTCCGGGGAGAACAGCACCTGGTCGCCGACCTTCACCTGCCGCACGCTCGAGCCGACCCCGCGCGCCTCGCCCCACACCAGCCGCTTGGCCACCTGGGCGGTCGCCGGGATGAGGATGCCGCCGGTCGAGCGCCGCTCGCCGTCCTCCTTGCGGAGGGCCACGAGGATCCGGTCGTGCAGCATCTTGATCGGCAGCCCGCTGCCCTTGGCGACGTCGGATGGCACGGTGATCACGGTACGCGCGGGGGGCTCGGCCTCCCGCTAGCCCCAGCCCAGCTGGTGCAGGCGCTCGTCGTCGATGCCGAAGTGGTGGGCGATCTCGTGGACGACGGTGACCGTCACCTCCTCGACCACCTCCTCGGCGGTCGAGCAGACGTCGCAGATGGCCTCGCGGTAGATCATGATCCGGTCCGGCAGCGCGCCGCCGTACTGCCAGCCGCGCTCGGTCAGCGCGTACCCCTCGTAGAGGCCCAGCAGGTCCGGCTCGTCCTCGTTGCGGTCCTCGACCAGCACGACGACGTTGTCCAGCAGCGCCAGGAGCTCGGCCGGCACCGCGTCCAGCGCGTCGGCGACCAGCTGCTCGAAGACCTCCCGGGGGAGCGGCCTCACCAGCTGGTGGGCAGCGGGCGGCCCTCCTCGTAGCCGGCCGCGCTCTGCACCCCCACCACCGCCCGCTCGTGGAACTCGTCGATGGTGCGGGCCCCGGCGTAGGTGCACGACGAGCGGACCCCGGCGACGATCCCGTCGACCAGGTCCTCCACGCCGGGACGGGCCGGGTCGAGGTACATCCGCGACGACGAGATGCCCTCCTCGAACAGCGCGGCTCGGGCACGGTCGAACCCGCTCTGCTGCGCCGTCCGCGCCTTGACCGCGCGCGCCGAGGCCATCCCGAAGGACTCCTTGTACAGCCGTCCGCTGCCGTCGTCGTGGATGTCCCCGGCGCTCTCGTAGGTGCCCGCGAACCACGAGCCGACCATCACGTTGGCCGCGCCGGCGGCCAGCGCCAGGGCGACGTCGCGGGGGTGGCGCACCCCGCCGTCGGCCCACACGTGCTTCCCGAGCCGGCGGGCCTCGGCGGCGCACTCCTCGACGGCGGAGAACTGCGGCCGGCCGACGCCGGTCATCATCCGCGTGGTGCACATGGCGCCCGGGCCCACGCCGACCTTGACGACGTCGGCCCCGGCCGAGACCAGGTCGCGGGTGCCCTCGGCGGTGACCACGTTGCCCGCCACCACCGGCACCGACCCGGCCACGGACCGGGCCGCGCGCACCGCCTCGACCGCCTTGTCCTGGTGGCCGTGCGCGGTGTCGACGACGAGCACGTCGACCCCGGCGGCCAGCAGCGCGGAGACCTTGCCCGCGACGTCGCCGTTGATCCCGACGGCGGCCGCGGTGAGCAGCTGCCCCTGCGCGTTGACCGCGGGCGTGTAGACCGTCGAGCGCAGCGCGCCCTTGCGGGTGACCACGCCGACCAACCGCTCGCCCTCGACCACCGGCGCGGCGCTGACCCGCTCCTCGGACAGCACGTCGAAGACCTTCGGCAGCTCGGTGCCGGCCGGGATGGTCAGCGGGTGCTCGGCCATGACCTGGGAGAGCTGGCTGAACCGGTCCACGCCCTGGCAGGCGCCGTCGGTGACCACGCCGACGGGCACGCCGTCCTCGACCACCACGACGATGCCGTGCGCGCGCTTGGTCATCAGCGACAGCGCCTCGCCCACGGTCGAGCCGGGGGACAGGGTGATCGCGGTGTCGTAGACGGGGTGCCGGCCGTGCACCCAGGAGACGACCTCGCCGACGACGTCGACGGGGATGTCCTGCGGCAGCACCGCGAGGCCGCCGCGGCGGGCGACGGTCTCGGCCATCCGCCGGCCGCTGATCGCGGTCATGTTCGCGACGACGACCGGGATGGTCGTGCCCACCCGGTCCGGCGTGGTCAGGTCGACCTCGAGCCGGGAGCCGACGGTGCTGTGGTCGGGCACCATGAACACGTCGGCGTAGGTCAGGTCGGTGGGCGGGCGCTGACCGTTGAGGAACCGCATGCCCCCAGTGTCCCGTACCGGACGCCGGACGTGCCGGTCCTCACGCGGTGCGCCGGGCCCCCAGCACCGCGGACACGGCGACGGCGGCCAGCCCGGCGCCGGCCACCAGCACGAGTGCGGTGGCGCCGGCGCCCAGGCTGGAGACGAGCGCGCCGACCAGGGCCCAGGCGGCGGCGAGGACGAACGCGGGCTGTCCGTGCAGGGACCAGGCCAGGACCGCGGCGGTGAGCGCGGCGCCGACGACGAGCAGCGCGGGGACGAGGGTGCCGACGGTCAGCCGGCCCGGGAGGACGGTCGCCGCGTTGACCCACACCGCCGCGCTGGCCCACCCGGCGTAGAGGCCGACGCTGCCGGTCAGGAGGAGACGGGTCACGCGGTCGGCCGGCGTCCGGACGAGGACGCGCAGGCACACCAGCAGGGCGGCCAGCATGCCGGCGAAGACCGGCACGGTCAGCGCCGGCCACCGGGCCGCGGCCACGAGCCAGACGACGAACCCCCCCTGCGCCACCGACAGCGGGACCTGCACCCGCCGCCACGGGTCGGCGGTCGCGCGGCGGAGCGGGAACCCGTACACGGCGGCGGCGAGGCAGCCGAGCACCACCGGGCCCCAGATGGCGAAGAAGGGTCCCGGCGGCACGATCACCGGGTCGCTGCCCGAGCCCTGGTCGAACCCCGCCAGCGGCGGGCTCACGGCCTGGCCGAGCGCGGTCGCCAGCAGCAGCCAGCGCCCGCGGCTGCCCGGTGGGGTGGCGGTCACGGCGGTCTCCCTCCCGGTCGGTGCACCGTCTTCGCGCGCGGCGGTGCGCCCGGATGCGGACGTGCGCTGGAGTGCGCTCCGCACCGAGCATGCCGGGCGTGCGGCAGGTGACGGGACGGGCGGCCGACGGGGTGGACCAGCTGCACGAGGGCCCCGCCCTGCGCACGCAGGAGATCGACGAGTACCGGGACCTGATCGCCCGCGGCCCGGACGGCGAGAGCGAGGACGCCGCCCGGGTCCCGTGCCCGGGCGACGAGCGCGCCACCCTGTCGTGAGCGCCGGCCGCGTCCACCCCGCCGGGGGTGGACGCGCCCTGCGTGCGCGGGGCGGGCCCGCGCGCCCCACCTACGATCGGTACGTGATCGACCTGCGCCTGGTGCGCGAGCACCCCGACGTCGTCCGTGCCAGCCAGCGCGCCCGCGGCGCCGACGAGTCCCGGGTCGACGCGCTGCTGGCCGCCGACGAGGCCCGCCGCGCCGCCGTCAAGCGCGCCGACGACCTGCGCGCGGAGCAGAAGACGGCCTCGCAGGCGGTCCGCGGCGCGAGCAAGGAGGAGCGGCCCGCCGTCCTGGAGCGGGCGAAGGCGCTCGCCGCGCAGGTCAAGGAGGCCGAGGAGGCCCAGCGCGCGGCCGACGCCGCGCTGCGCGAGGCGCACCTGGCGCTGGCCAACGTCGTCCACGACGACGTCCCGTCCGGCGGCGAGGACGACGCGGTCACCCTGCGCACCGTGGGCGAGGTGCCGTCCTACGACTTCGAGGTCCGCGACCACCTGCAGATCGGCGAGGCGCTCGGCGCCATCGACGTGGAGCGCGGCGCGAAGGTCTCCGGCGCCCGCTTCTACTTCCTCACCGGCCCCGGCGCGCTGCTCGAGTTCGCCCTCGCCCAGCTGGCGATCAGCCGCGCGGTGGCCGCCGGGTTCACCCCCGTCGTCGCGCCGGCGCTGGTCAAGCCCGAGGCGATGGAGGGCACCGGCTTCCTCGGCGAGCACGACGAGGAGGTCTACCGGGTCGAGCGCGACGACCTGTACCTCGTCGGGACCTCCGAGGTGGCGCTGGCCGGGATGCACGCCAACGAGGTGCTGGACCTGTCGGCGGGGCCGCGCCGCTACGCCGGCTGGTCGTCCTGCTTCCGCCGCGAGGCCGGGTCCTACGGCAAGGACACCCGCGGCATCATCCGCGTGCACTGGTTCGACAAGGTCGAGATGTTCACCTTCTGCCGGCCCGAGGAGGCCGCCGCCGAGCACCTGCGGCTGCTCGCCTGGGAGGAGGAGTTCCTCCAGGCGCTCGAGCTGCCCTACCGGGTGGTCGACATCGCCGCCGGCGACCTCGGCACCAGCGCCGCCCGCAAGTACGACATCGAGGCCTGGTTCCCCAGCCAGGGCACCTACCGCGAGCTGACCAGCACCTCGGACTGCACCACCTTCCAGGCCCGCCGGCTGGCCATCCGGTACCGCGACGAGGACGGGAAGCCGCAGACGGCGGCCACGCTCAACGGCACGCTGTGCGCGATCGCCCGCACCATCGCCTGCCTGCTCGAGGTGCACCAGCGCGCGGACGGCTCGGTGCACGTGCCGGCGGCGCTGCGGCCCTGGCTGGGCGGGCACGAGGTCCTCACCCCCGGCATGACCCTGGCCGCGCCGGTGCCCGCGTGAGCAGCCAGCCACCGGCCGCGCTCCCGGTCCCGGGGGCGGTGCCGGAGGCCGGCGACGTCGTCGACCTCGGCGGCGTGCTCGACGAGCTCGGGACCTGGCGACCGCGGCTGGTGGCCACCGACCTCGACGGCACCCTGCTCGACTCCTCCGGCGAGGTCAGCCCCCGCACCCGCGCGGCGCTGGACGCCTGCTGGGCCGCCGGCATCCCCGTCGTCGGGGTCACCGGCCGCGGGCCGCGGCTGGTCGACAGCGTGCGGGCGGCCCTCGGCGGCCGCGGCATCGCCGTCCTCGCGCAGGGCGGCTACGTCGTCGACCTCGAGCACGACGAGGTGCTGCGCACCGTCGGCCTGCCGCGCTCGCAGGCCGAGACCGTCGTCTCCCGGATCGAGGAGGTGGCGGGGGACCTCGTGCTCGCCGTCGAGGACGCCGCCGAGCAGGCCGAGGCCCGCGCGGCGCTGCGCGTACAGCACGGCTTCGACTGGCCCTACCCCGAGCCCGCGCACCTGCTGCCCCGCCACTCGGTCATCCCCGAGGGCGCGGTGCTCAAGGTGTTCCTGCGCTCGTCCACGCTCGGGCAGGACGAGCTGCTCGCCCGTGCCCGGCGCGTCGTCGACCCGGCCGAGGCCGAGCTGACCCACGCCGGCCTGGGCTTCATCGAGGTGCTGCCGCCGGGCGTCACCAAGGCCACCGGCCTCGCCGTCGCGCTCGAGCACCACGGCGTGGCCCTGGGCGACGTCCTCGTCTTCGGCGACATGCCCAACGACCTGCCGATGATCGGCGCGGTCACCGACGCCGGCGGGCACGCGGTCGCGGTGGCCAACGCGCACCCGGCCGTCCGCGCGGCCGCCCGCGGCCGCACCGGCGGGCACGACGCCGACGGCGTCGCCCGCTACCTCGAGGCGGTGCTGGCCGGTGTCTGACCGGATGCGCGATGTCTGACCTGATGCGCGATGTCTGACTGGAAGCCGCGGCTGATCGCCAGCGACATGGACGGCACGCTGCTGCGCTCCGACGACACCGTGAGCCCGGGGACGGTGGCCGAGCTGGAGCGGTGGCGGACCGACGGCGTCCCGGTCGTGCTGGCCACCGGCCGCCCGCCGCGCTGGATGCACCGCATCCGGCAGGTCCTGGGCCGGGGCACCGCGGTCTGCTGCAACGGCGCGGTGCTGCTGGACCTGGAGACCTTCGAGATCCTCGAGGAGGAGGCGCTCCCGCCCGCGGTCCTCGAGGAGGTCACCGCGGGCCTGCGCCGGGTGCAGCCGGACACATGGTTCGCCGTCGAGTACGGCCTGGAGTTCCGGCACGAGCCGGTCTACCGACCGCGCTGGGACGTCGACGCGCCCGGCGTCGCCGAGGCGCCGCTGGAGGAGATCGTCGCCGTCCCCGCGGCCAAGCTGCTGGCCCGCCACGAGGACATGGGGCGCGACGAGTTCGTCGCCCTGGTCGAGGACGTCGTCGGCGACCGCGCGACGGTGACCAACTCCTCGTCCGACGCGCTCGCGGAGATCTCCGCCCGCGGGGTCACCAAGGCCACCGGGCTGGCGCGGGTGGCCGCCCGGCACGGCGTCGACCCCGCCGACGTCGTCGTGTTCGGGGACATGCCCAACGACATCGCGGCCTTCGACTGGGTCCGCGAGGGCGGCGGCCGGGCCGTCGCCATGGCGCACGCCCACCCGGACCTGCTCGCCGCCGCGACCGACGTCACGGGCACCAACGACGACGACGGCGTCGCCGCCTTCCTCGCCTCGCTCTGAGCCGACTCAAGCCCGCCGCCGGGCTGCCGATGTGGAACGCGACCGATCGCGCGCCACGGAGGGCAGCACATGAGCACCACCCCGACCCGCGTCCCGCAGACGCCTCCCGCCGAGTCCGCGACGGGAGGGTGGGGCCTGCGCACGCGCCTGCTGGGCGCGATCCTCGTCGTCGCCCTGACGACGATCGGCATCGGCGTCTTCGGGATCGACCGGATGGCCAGCCTCAGCGACCGGGCCGACCGGGTCTACACCGACGGCGCCCTGCCGGTGGCCGGCCTGCAGCAGCTGCAGGTCGACTGGTGGCAGCTCATGACCCACACCGCGCGAGCCAACATCGTGACCCTGCCGGCGGAGAGCCGCGCCTCGGCGCAGCAGAAGGCCGGTGAGGCCGCGCAGACGCTCACCGAGGACACCGCCGCGGCGGCCGGGCTGCCCATGTCCGCGGAGACCCGCGCGTCCTACGAGGAGTTCGTCGCCGCCTCCCAGGGCTACCTCGCCGACCTGCAGCTCCTGGTCGCCGGGGCGACCCCGACCGGCAGCACCCTGCCCCTGGCGGAGCAGCAGGCGATCATCACCCGCCTCAACGCCAACGAGGCCGTCATCGCCGACTCCCTCGCCGCGGCCACCGAGACCGCCCGTGTCGACGCCGAGGCGACCGCCACCTACGCCGCCGACGCCTACGCGGCCGCCCGCACCCTGACCCTGGTGATCATGGCCCTGGGCCTGGTCGTCGCGATCGTGCTCGCGGTGCTCGTCGCCCGCAGCGTCACCCGGCCGGTCGAGCGGATCCGCGAGGTGCTCGGCAAGGTCGCCGGCGGCGACCTGCGGGTGCGCGCCGGGGAGACCGGCGGCGGCGAGCTCGGCGAGGTCGCCCGCTCGCTGGACCGCACGCTGGACTCGCTCAGCGGCGTGCTCGTGCTCGTCCGCGACTCCGCCGGCCGACTGCAGGGCGCCTCCACCCAGCTCGACTCCGCCGCCAGCGGCATCGCCGAGTTCTCCCGCGCCGCCTCCGACCAGACCGACGCCGTCGTCGCCTCCGCCGGGGAGGTGGCCGCCAGCGTCGACACCGTCGCCACCGGCTCCTCGCAGATGGAGACCGCGATCCGGGAGATCGCGCACAACGCCGCCGAGGCCGCCCGCGTGGCCGGTCAGGCCGTGGACGTCGCCGAGACGACGACCCGCACGGTCGGCAAGCTCGGCGACTCCTCGCAGGAGATCGCCACGGTCGTGAAGCTGATCAACGGCATCGCCGAGCAGACCAACCTGCTCGCGCTCAACGCCACCATCGAGGCCGCCCGCGCCGGGGAGGCCGGCAAGGGCTTCGCCGTCGTGGCCAGCGAGGTCAAGGAGCTCGCGCAGGAGACCGCCCGGGCGACCGAGGACATCTCCCGCCGGGTCGAGGCCATCCAGGCCGACACCGCCGGCGCCGTCGAGGCGATCAGCCGGATCAGCGCCGTCATCGGGGAGATCAACGACTTCCAGGCCACGATCGCCGCGGCGGTCGAGGAGCAGACGGCGACCACCAACGAGATGAACCGCAACGTGGCCGAGGCCGCCGGCGGCTCGCGGGACATCGCCACCGCCATCGGCGGGCTGGCCGCCGGCACCCAGCAGACCGGTGCCCGGGTCGCCGACGCCCAGCGCGCCGCGGCTGAGCTCGCCCGCATGAGCGGCGAGCTGCAGGAGGCCGTGGCCCGCTTCGCGGTCTGACCCGCACCCCCGCACACGACAGCGGCGCCGTCCCCTCGGGGGCGGCGCCGCTGTGCACGTCCGCGGGAGTGCACGACCGAGGTCTACAGGTACTGGCCACCGCCGGGGCGGTGCTCGGCCGTGCCCGGGGGCAGCGCCCGCCCGCGCCGGATCTCCTCCAGCTGCGCCCGGGCGGCCATCTGCTGGGCGAACAGCGCCGTCTGGATGCCCTGGAAGACGCCCTCCAGCCAGCCGACGAGCTGGGCCTGGGCGATCCGCAGCTCGGCGTCCGACGGCGTCTCGCCCTCACCGAAGGGCTGGGTGATCCGGCGCAGCTCCTCGGACAGCTCCGGCGCCAGGCCCTCCTCCAGCTCGCGGACCGACGAGGTGTGGATGTCCCGCAGCCGGGCCCGGCTGGCGTCGTCGAGGGGCGCGGCGCGGACCTCCTCGAGCAGCTGCTTGATCATCGTGCCGATCCGCATGACCTTGGCGGGCTGTTCGACCATGTCGCCCACGGTCGTCGCGCCGTCGCCGTCGCCGTCCGGGCCGCCGGCGGGCACGGGCATCGCGCCGACCGGTCGTCCGTCGGGACCCACGACGACGACCTGCTGCGGACGCTCCATGCCGTTTCCCGGTGCCGTCATGCACCCATCCTCCCCCTTGCCGTCCCGGGGTGGACGCGGGGCGGTGGGGTGCCCGGGTGCGGCAGCGGTCCCGGTGCAGCGCCCAACTAGGGTCGCCCGCATGCACCCGGGGGAACCACGGCTGGACGTCGCGCGCGTCCGTGGCCTGTTCCCCGGCCTCTCCGACGGCTTCGTGCACACCGACGCCCCCGGCGGCACGCTGATGCCCGAGAGCGTCGTGCACGCCGTCTCCTCGGCGATGCGGGTGCCGGTGGCCAACCGGGGCGGGGTCTTCCCGTCGTCGTCGCGCACGGAGGGCCTGGTGGCCGCGGCGCGGTCCGCGGTCGCCGACCTCGTGGGCGGGGTGTCCACCGGCGTCGTCCTGGGCCCGAACGCCACCTCGCTGGTCTACGCGGTCGCCCGCGCGCTGTCGCGGACCTGGCGCTACGGCGACGAGGTGGTGGTCAGCCGCCTCGACCACGACGCCAACATCCGGCCCTGGCTGCAGATGGCCGAGCAGGTCGGCGCCGTCGTCCGCTGGGCCGAGGTGGACATCGAGACCGGCGAGCTGCCCGCCTGGCAGTACGACGACCTCATCACCCCGCGCACCCGCCTGGTGGCGGTGACGGCGGCCAGCAACGCGATCGGCACGCGGCCCGACGTCGCCGCGATCGCCGCCCGCGCGCACGCCGTCGGGGCACTGGTCTTCGTCGATGCCGTCCAGGCCGCACCGCACGTGTACCTCGACAAGACCGCCCTGGGCGCGGACTTCGTGGCCGTGTCGGCCTACACCTGGTGCGGCCCGCACGTGGGCGCGGTGGTCGCCGACCCGGCCCTGCTCGCCGAGCTCGCCCCCGACCGGCTGCTGCCCACGCCCGACCGCGTCCCCGACCGCTTCGAGACCGGCACGCCGCCGTACGAGCTCTACGCCGGGGTCACCGCCGCCGTCGACCACCTGGCCGGCCTGTGCGACGACGCCACCGGCAGCCGCCGCGACCGGCTGCGCGCCTCCATGGCCGCCGTCGCCGCGTACGAGTCCGGCCTGTTCGACTGGCTGGACCAGGCGCTGCGGGCCATGCGGCACGTGCAGGTGGTCGGCTTCCCCGAGCACACCACGCCGACGCTGTCGTTCACCGTGCCCGGCATGCGCCCGCGGCAGGTGGCCGCCGAGCTGTCCCGGCGGGGCATCTGCGCCTGGGACGGCGACTTCTACGCCCGCGAGCTGTTCGACGCGCTCGGCGTCAACGAGCTCGGCGGCGCAGTCCGGCTCGGGCTGGTGCACTACAACACCGCCGAGGAGGTCGGCTACGTGATCGACTCGGTGGCGGCGCTGCGCGGCGCGCTGCTCTAGGCCCCCGTCCCTACGCGTCGGGGAGCAGCAGCACCTTCCCGATGTGCTCGCTGGCCTCGACGACGCGGTGCGCCTCGGCCGCCCGCGACATGGGCAGCCGCCGGTCGACGATCGGCCGGACCACGCCGCGCTCGACGTCGGGCCACACCTCCGCCCGCACCGCGGCGACGATGTCGGCCTTGCCGCCCGGGCCGGCCGGCGGGCGCGAGCGCAGCGCCGTGGCCGCCACCGAGGCCCGCTTGGCCAGCAGCTTCGCGAGGTCCAGCTCCGCCCGCGTGCCGCCCTGCATGCCGATGACCACCAGCCGCCCGCCGACGGCGAGGGCGTCGACGTTGCGGGCCAGGTACTTCGCGCCCATGTTGTCCAGCACCACGTCGACGCCGGCGCCGTCGGTCTCCTCGCGCACCCGCTCGACGAAGTCCTCGGACTTGTAGTCGATCGTCACCTCGGCGCCGAGCTCGCGGCAGAACTCGAGCTTGGCCGCGCTGCCGGCGGTGGTGAACACCCGTGCGCCGGCCCGGACGGCGAGCTGGACGGCCATCGTGCCGATGCCGCTGGACCCGCCGTGCACGAGGAACGCCTCACCCCGGCGCAGGCCGGCGAGCTGGAAGACGTTGGACCAGACGGTGCAGGTGACCTCGGGCAGCGCGGCCGCGGTGGCGAGCTCCACGCCGGCGGGGCGGGGGAGCAGCTGCACGGCCGGGACGGCGACCCGCTCGGCGTACCCGCCGCCGGCCAGCAGCGCGCACACCTCGTCGCCGACGGACCAGCCGGTCACGCCCTCGCCGACCTCGCTGACGATCCCGCTGCACTCCAGGCCCAGGACCTCGCTGGCGCCCCTCGGCGGCGGGTAGTGGCCGGCCCGCTGCAGCAGGTCGGCCCGGTTGACGGCGGTGGCCGCGACGTCGACGACGACCTCGCCGGGACCGGCCACCGGGTCGGGGACCTCACCCCAGCCGAGCACCTCGGGGCCGCCGGGTCCACTCGCGATCACCGCACGCATGGCCCCGACCCTAGGAGGACCCTCTCGCCCCCCACCTCCCGTGAGCGTGCTCTCAGGTACTCGGTGCCGGCGCCACGGCGGCCGTGGCGCCGGAGACGGTGAGGCAGCGCCCGCCCCCGGGTCCGCTCACCAGGTCGGCGAGCACCCCGCCCAGCGCCCGCCGGGAGACGTGCATCCCCTCGGTGTCGCCGGACGGCGAGGTCGCGGCCGGCTCGTCGCCGTCGGTGAGGTAGACCGGCTGGACGACCGTCCAGTCCAGGCCGCTGTCCCGGACGAGGCGCTCCTGCCGCTCGTGGTCGGCGATCTGCGGCCGCAGCAGGAGGGCGAACACCAGACGGGCCGACAGCGGCAGCCGGTCGCGCGTCTCCCCGACGCCGTAGGAGGACTGGACGACCAGCCGCAGGACCCCGTGCTCCCGCATCGCGGCGACCACCGCGGCCGTCCCCCGTGAGCGGACGTCGGGCGGGGTGCCGCGGCTGCCCAGCAGGCGCACCCGGAGCGGGTGCTCGCTGATGCCGAGGGTCACCACGACGGCGTCCTGCCCGCGGACCGCCCGCGCCACGTCCCCGGGCGCCGTGGCGTCGCCGTCCACGGCCCGGACGCCGGGACGCCCCGTGTACGCGGCCGACGCCCGCCGGGCGAAGGCGGTCACCTCGTGTCCCTGCCCGGCCAGCGCCTCCACGGCCGCCCGTCCCGATCCACCCGTCGCACCCACCACCAGAACGCGCACGTCCCTGCTCCTCCCGGTCCCGCCGGCGCCGGTCGCCGGCCACCGTCGACACTGGCGGCCGGGGCGGCCGGAGCCCATGACCGCGCGTCCGCGGTCGGTGCCCGTCCGTCCGGCGGACCTGGACGCCCGGTGCGGACGTCAGCAGGCTGGGACCGTGCACGCGGACGCCGGGACCGACGGGGACCACACCCGGCCCTGGGCGCCGGTCGACCCCCTCGGCGGCGTGCTGGCCGACCTCCGGATCCGTGGCACCTTCTACTGCCGGGCGGAGGCGACCGCGCCGTGGGGCGTGGAGATGCCCGCCCTCGCCGGGTGCATGAGCTTCCACGTCGTCACCCGGGGCGCCTGCCTGCTCGAGGTCGACGGCGAGCGCCACGAGCTCGGCGTCGGGGACCTCGCCCTGGTCCCGCACGGCCGCGGGCACCTGCTGCGGAGCGGCCCCGGGGCGCCGGTCGCCGGGCGCGCCGACCTGCTGCCCCAGCGGTACCTGGGCGACCACTACTCCGTCCTGCGGCTCGACGGCGGCGGGTCCCCGGCGACGATGGTGTGCGGGGTGGTCGAGCCCGACCGGCCCGGCGCGGCCCACCTGCTCGGCCTGCTCCCGCCGGTCCTGGTCGTCGACGGGTCGGACCCGGCCCGGACCGGCTGGTTGCCGCTGCTCCTGCGGGTCCTCGCCGACGAGGCCGCGGTGGACCGGCCCGGGGCGGAGGCCGTGATCACCCGGCTCGCCGACGTCGTGGTCGTCCAGGCCGTCCGGGCGTGGCTGGACACCGCGGCCACGGGCCCGGGGTGGCTCCGGGCCCTGCGCGACCCCCAGGTGGGGCGGGCCGTGGCGTCGCTGCACCGCGAGCCCGGCTCGGCCTGGACGCTGACCCGGCTGGCGCGGGAGGCCCGCATGTCGCGCTCCTCGTTCGCCGCCCGGTTCACCGAGCTGGCCGGCGAGCCGGTGATGCACTACCTGGCCCGCTGGCGCATGCACCTGGCCACGGTCGCCCTGGGGCAGGGGGCGCGGGTGGGCGAGCTGGCCGGGAGCCTGGGCTACGAGTCGGAGGCGGCGTTCTCGCGCGCGTACAAGCGGATCGTCGGCGTCCCGCCGACCGCGACCGGGGCGGCCGCGCGACGCTCCTGAGTCGGCCCGCGGCGCCGTCCAAGCAGGCCACAAGCCCCCTGCAGGGGCCGGGCGGCACCGTCTGCGCCATGACCACGACGAGCACCCCGACGACGACGTCCCCCGCCCGCTGCGCGCCCGCCCGCCGCGGCGCCGTCCGGCACCTGGGCGACCACGCCCTGCTGCACCGGGCGCTGCGCTCGGGCACCCGGGTGGTCGCCGACGCCCTGACCGGCATCGCCTACGACGAGTCCTGCTGCCCCGAGCGGCAGCGCGAGCTGGTCCGCTGGACGAGCGGTGTGCTGGCCGAGGTCCGGGCGCACGCGGTGCTGCGCCGGCGGCTGGAGGCCGCGGTGTCCCGCGTCGTGCTGCCCGGCGGGGGCCCGGACCTGCGCCGCCCGGGTGGCGACACCGCCCTCGACGAGGCGCTCATGCGGGCCGTCCTGGCGCTGCCGCTGTTCGCCCGCGACGTGAGCGCCGGTGCCCCCGCCCTGGCCGTCGCGCTGACCGACCTCGCCGACCTGGTCGCCGCCCGGCTGGACGCCGAGGAGGCCGTCGTGCTGCCGCTGGTCGACGAGCACGTGTCCGCCGCCGAGCGCGCCCGCGTCGAGCGGGCCGCCCGCCGGGGCCTGCCCGCAGGTCAGGCGCTGTTCTCGCTGCCGTGGCTGCTGGACGCCTGCCACCCCGCCGAGCGGGTCGCGGTGCTGGAGACGGCCTCCCGCCCGGCCCGGCTGGTCCTGCGGTTCGCCGGCGCCCGCCACGGGCGCACCCGCGACGCCGTCCTCGGCACGCCCTGGTGACCCCGGGGACGGCAGCGGGCCGGCTCCCCCGGAGGGGAACCGGCCCGCTGTGCAGGACCGCTAGGCCCGTGCCTTCAGGTCCTTGCGCAGGATCTTGCCGGCCGCGGACTTGGGCACCTGCTCGATGAACTCCACCGCGCGGATCTTCTTGTGCGGGGCGAGCCGGCTGCCGGCGAAGTCCATGACGTCCTGCTCGGAGATCTCCGCGCCGGGCGCCTTGACGACGAACGCCTTGGGCAGCTCCTCGCCGCTCTCCTCGTCCTTGACGCCGATGACGGCCGCGTCGGCGATGGCCGGGTTGCTCAGCAGCACGGCCTCGAGCTCGGCCGGGGCCACCTGGTAGCCCTTGTACTTGATCAGCTCCTTGACCCGGTCGACGACCGTGTAGCAGCCGTTCTCGTCGACGATCGCGACGTCGCCGGTGTGCAGCCAGCCCTCGTCGTCGAGGGTCTGGGCGGTCGCCGTCGGGTTGTTGAGGTAGCCCTTCATGACCTGCGGGCCGCGGACCCACAGCTCCCCGCGCTCGCCGGGAGCGGCGTCGGTGCCGGTCTCCGGGTCGACCAGGCGGCACTCGGTGTTGGGCAGCGCCAGGCCGACCGAGCCCTTGGGCACCTCGGTGACGCCCTCGGGCAGGCGGTTCGCGTCCGGGGTGGTGTGCGAGACCGGCGACAGCTCGGTCATGCCGTAGCCCTGCGCGACGACGACGCCGTCGGCGGCGCCCTTGCGCAGCCGTTCCTGGGCGGCCTGGGCCAGTGCCTCGTCCAGCGGCGCGGCCCCGGAGGTGATGCTGCGCAGCGAGGACAGGTCGAACTGGTCGACCATCGGGTGCTTGGCCAGCGCCAGCACGATGGGCGGCGCGACGAACGCGCGGGTGATCTTCTGGTCCTGGATCGTGCGCAGGAACTGCTCGAGGTCGAACCGCGGCAGGGTGACCACGGTGCCGCCCCACTGCAGGCCCTGGTTCATGAGCACGGTCAGGCCGTAGATGTGGAAGAACGGCAGGACGGCGATGATCCGCTCGTCGCCCTCGACCAGCTCCACCAGCGGGCGGGACTGGCTCACGTTGGCCACCAGGTTGCGGTGGGTGAGCATGACGCCCTTGGGCAGGCCCGTGGTGCCGCTCGAGTAGGGCAGCGTGACCAGGTCGTTCGCCGGGTCGATGTCCACCTCGACGGACGGCGCGTCGCTGGTGATCAGGTCCAGCAGCGAGGCGTGACCCTCGGCGCCGTCCATGACGATGACCTCGTCGACCGGCGTCTGCTCGGTGGCCTCCAGCGCCCGGTCGAGGAACGGCGAGACGGTGACGAGCACCTTCGCGCCGGAGTCCTTGAGCTGGTAGGCCACCTCGTGGGCGGTGTAGAGCGAGTTGATCGGGCTCATCACCAGGCCGGCGCGGGCGATGCCGTGGAAGACGACCGGGTACCACATGGTGTTCGGGCACAGCACCGCGACGACGTCGCCCTTGCGCAGGCCGCGCGCGGCGAGGGCGGCCGCGACCCGGTCGACGTAGGTCGCCAGCTGGCCGTGGGTGATCGAGTCACCGCTCAGCCCGTCGACCAGGGCCGGCGCGTCCGGGCGCGACGCCCCGCCGGCGAGGACGAACTCGGGGACCGACTGGTCGGGGATCTCGACGTCGGGGTAACGACTGGCCAGAGCCACGGTGCTCCTCCTCGGGGGTGCGTAGTGGCGCCAGTCTCACACCCCGGGTGTGTCGCAGGGCACGGGGGTCACTCGGCGTGACGATCAGCGCGGCCAGAGCACCGACTGGGTGCACCGGAACAGCGCCAGCGTCCTCCCGGCGTCGGCGGCGACGACGGCGTCCCACACCTGCGTCGTCCGGCCGGCGTGCACGTTCGTCGCCACCGTGCGCAGCCGGCCCTCGCGGAGGGTGCCGAGGAAGTTGCTCTTCAGCTCGATGGTCGTGAACCCGGCCGACCCGTCGGGCAGCAGGGCGCGGGTGGCCAGGCCGCAGGCGGTGTCGGCCAGCGCGACGACGGTGGCCGCGTGCAGGTAGCCGTTGGGCGCGAGCAGCTCGGGGCGGACGTCGAGCGCGGCCTCGAGCCGGCCGGGCTCGTGCGCGGTGACGGTCAGCCCGATCAGCCCGGGCAGCGTGCCCGGCAGCAGCGTGTTGAGCTCGTCGGCGGTGAGGAACCCGGGAGCGGCCATGGCCGCGACCGTAGCGCCGCACCACCGGGGGACCCGGCGGCGTCAGGGGGCGGAGTCGGCCCTCGTCCGGCGGAAGCGGCGGCGGTGGGTGCGGACCCGCTCGCCGTCGGTGCGGCGGCGCAGGTGCAGCCGCTCGCGGTGCGCCTCGGCCGAGTGGACGACGGTGACCGGGCACGGCGCGTGCAGGACGCACTGCAGGCCCGTCGAGCCGAGCAGCACGCTGGAGAACCCGCCGTGCCCCCGGCTGCCGACCACCAGCAGGTCCGCCCCCACCGACTCCCGGACCAGCCCGTCGGCCGCCGAGCCGAGGGCGGCCGTCACGTGGATCACCGGGTGCGGCTCCGGCACCTCGCGGAGCACCTCCTCGACGAACGCCTCGGCCCGCTCCACCGCCGCCGCCTCGGCCCGGTCGTAGTGGACGTCGCCGACCACGTCGAAGTCCATCCACGCTTCGGGCGGGCGGTACACGGTGACCGCCTCGACGGGCACGTCCCGGCGGACGGCGTCCTCGAGGGCGAACCGCAGCGCGGCCCGCGCCCCCGCCGACCCGTCGACGCCCACCACCACCCGCGGCCCGTGGGCCCGGGACTCCTCGACGCCTGCGGCCTGCTCGGTCATGACGGCCTCCCCGGCACCGTCCCCGCGGGACCCGGCGCCCCGGCGGGCGACCCGAGCATGATCCGTCCGGGCGCGCGGCGGAAGGGGCCTCCGTCGCGCCGCGGCAGACCGCCGTCCCCGCGGTGGGGTGCCCGGCCTCGCGCTGCAGGGTGAGGCCGGGCACCGCGGGGTGACGACGGCGGCCGGCGGACCGGCGCCCGGCCGGCTCAGGCGAGGCCGCGGGTGGTCCGCGCCGGCGGACGGTCCCCGCGGATGGCGGCGACCATGTCCAGCGTCTGGCGGGTCGCGGCGACGTCGTGGGCGCGGAACACGCGGGCGCCCAGCCACGCGCTGACCGCCGTCGCGGCGAGCGTGCCGGTCAGCCGCTGCTCGAGCGGGACGTCGAGGGTCTCCCCGACGAAGTCCTTGTTCGACAGCGCCACCAGCACCGGCCAGCCGGTGGCCACGAGCTCGTCGAGCCGGCGGGTGGCCTCCAGCGAGTGCCGGGTGTTCTTGCCGAAGTCGTGGCCCGGGTCGACCAGCACCCGCTCGCGGTCCACGCCGGCGGCGACCGCGGCCTCGGCCAGCGCCGTCGTCCGCGCGACGACGTCGGCCACCACGTCGTCGTACCGCACCCGGTGCGGCCGGGTCCGCGGCGGCAGGCCGCCGGCGTGGGTGCACACGATGCCCGCGCCGGCCTCGGCCGCGACGCCCGCCAGTTCGGGGTCGACGCCGCCCCACGCGTCGTTGACGACGTCCGCCCCCGCGGCGAGCACCTCCCGGGCGACCTCGGCCCGCCAGGTGTCGATCGAGATCGGCAGGTCCGGGTGGGCGGCGCGGATGGCGGCCACCAGGTCCACGGTGCGGCGGATCTCCTCGGCGGGGGAGACCTCCGCGCCGGGAGCGGCCTTCACCCCGCCGACGTCCACCACGTCCGCGCCCTCGGCCACCACCCGGTCCACCCGCTCGACCGCGGCGGCCAGCTCGTACGTCGCCCCGCGGTCGTAGAAGGAGTCCGGCGTGCGGTTGACGATCGCCATGACCACCAGCCCGCCGTCGGGCACGTCCCGCCGGCCCAGTCGCAGCACCCCGTCGCCTCCGTCCCGGCCGATGTGGTGGAGTCAGCCAACCAGACCACCGGCGGTCGGGACCGAGGGACACAGGAGGACAGGCGATGGCGCAGACCACCGTGGACGGCGTCGAGGGCGTGCAGGGGCTCGTCGGGCAGCACCTGGGGTACAGCGACTGGGTCGAGGTCACCCAGGAGCAGGTGGACCAGTTCGCCGAGGCGACCGGCGACCACCAGTGGATCCACGTCGACGTCGAGCGGGCGAAGAGGGAGAGCCCCTTCGGCGGGCCGGTCGCGCACGGCTACCTGACGCTGTCGCTCATCCCCTCCCTGCTGCCGCAGATCGTGGAGATCTCCGGCTTCCGGATGGGCGTCAACTACGGCACCGAGAAGGTGCGCTTCCCCTCGCCGGTGCCGGTGGGCAGCCGGGTGCGGGCCGGCGCGACGCTGGCGTCGGCGACCCCCTTCGACGGCGGCATCGCGATGAACATGGACGTCACCGTCGAGGTCGAGGGCCAGACCAAGCCGGCGATGGTCGCCACCGTCGTCTACCGCCGCTACCTCTGAGGCACCGGAGGCGATCCCTGCGTCCTGGGCGCCAGGACGCAGGGATCGCCTCCTCCACCTGGTCGGTCAGTTGACGATCGACTGGTTCACCAGGGCGCGCAGGTAGGCGCGGATCGGCAGCGTGCTCGAGGGCAGCAGCTGCGTGTAGAAGCTGACGACGACGTCCTCGACCGGGTCGACGTAGAACGCCGTCGACGCCGCCCCGCCCCAGCTGTAGTCGCCGACGCTCGCCACGCCGCCGTAGCGCGCCGGGTCGAGCACCATCGAGAAGCCCAGCCCGAAGCCGACCCCGCGCAGCGGCGTCTCGGCGAACAGCGGCCGGCCGAAGGTCTCCAGGTCCTGGTCGCCGGGCAGGTGGTTGCGGACCATGTGCGCCAGCGTCCGGGGGCCGAGCAGGCGCCCGCCGTCGAACGAGCCGCCACGGCGGAGCATCTCGCAGAAGCGCAGGTAGTCACCCGCCGTCGAGACCAGCCCGCCACCGCCGGACAGGAACGTCGGCTTGCGGTGCGCGGCCTCGCCCATGGCGTCGATCGGCGCGAACGCGGTGGCCGGGCCGCCGGGCTGCCCGGGGACGGCGGCGTAGAGGCGGGCCAGGGAGGCGACGTCGTCGTCCTCGCGCAGGCCGAAGGAGGTGTCGGTCATGCCCAGCGGGCGGAAGACCCGCTCCTCGAAGAAGACGTCGAGGGTCTGCCCGGAGACGACCTCCACCAGCCGGCCGAGGACGTCGGTGGAGACGCCGTAGTTCCACTCCGACCCGGGCTGGAAGACCAGCGGCACCGACGCCCACTGGCGGCACGCCTCGGCCGAGTCGACGCCGGGCGGGGTGCCCCACTCGTGGCCCATCGCGCGGTACATGGCGTCGACCGGGTGGGCGTGGTGGAAGCCGTAGGTGAGCCCGGAGGTGTGCGTGAGCAGGTGCCGGACGCGGATCGGCTCGACCTGCGGCTGGGTGACCGGCTTCTGCGACGACCCGGCGACGTAGACCCGGGTCCCGGCGAACTCCGGCAGCCACCGGGCGATCGGGTCGGTGAGCTCGAAGGCCCCCTCCTCGTACAGCATCATCGCCGCCACCGAGGTCACCGGCTTGGTCATGGAGAAGATCCGCCAGCGGGTGTCCTCCTCGACCGGCAGGCCGTTCTCGACGTCGCGGGAGCCGTACCGCCCGACGTGCGCCAGCCGGCCGTGCCGGGACACCGTGACCAGGAAGCCGGGCAGCTGGCCGTCGTCGACCCAGCGGGCCAGCCGCTTGTCCAGGCGCTCCAGCCGGCCGGCGTCGAGGCCCACCTCGGCCGGGTCGGTCTCCAGGGTCAGTCCGCTCGCCACGTGTTCCTCCGTCCCGGCGCCGTCGCCCTCGGGCGGCGCCTGCCTGCGCATCCTGACCCACGGGACGTGGGGGAGGTCACAGGGGGCAGGCGCCGCCCCGGCGGGGGTCCCGGTGGATCAGACCGGCACGTTGCTCGCGGCCTTCTTCAGGTTGGAGCCGGCGGTCACCTTGACGGTGTTGGCCGCGGGGATCTCGATGGACTCACCGGTCTGCGGGTTGCGGCCGGTGCGCGCCGAGCGCTGGGTCCGCTCGACGGTGATGAGGCCGGAGACGGCCACCTTCTCGCCGCGGGTGATCGCCTCGACGAGCTCCTCCTGCAGACCGCTGAGCACGGCGTCGACGGTGGAGTTGGGGACGTCGGCGCGCTTGGCGATGGCGGAGACGAGTTCGGCCTTGTTCACGGGTTTCCTCTCGGACGTCGGGGCCCGCGCGGTCTCGGCGGGCCGCCGGGTGGGTGCCGGCCGCGGGTCCGCGGCGGCGGTCCCGGGCGGGCGCCCGGGACGGACCGGTTCCCGTCGGGGGTCCGGCCCGGGGCACCGTGACACGCCGACGGGGCATCTGGCCAGTGCACGGGCCTGATCACGACCCTACGGACCCGCCGGTACCACCCGTCCCGGGGGCGGGTCGGCTCCCCGCGACACAGCGTGAGCCGCGTGCCGCGGCTCCCCGGGACCGGACGGCGGTCAGGCGGCGCGGATGTGCGCGCAGACGGCCGCCACCGGCTCCGGGCCGACCTCGGCCCGCCCGTGGTCGGCCGCGGCGTGCCCGGCGACCTGGCCGAGGATCCCGGCGTCGTCGGCGGCGGTGAACGAGGCGGTGCAGCCGGGGACGACGTCCCCGCAGGTGGAGGTCTCCACCGGGCGGTGGCTCTCGGGAGGGGTGGGGAGGGCGTTCAGCGGACGGCGGCCGCGGAGGCCAGGTCCTCGACGCGCAGCAGGCCCACCACGGCGCCGGAGGCGTCGGTGCAGACCACGGGGTCGAAGCGCTGGGCCGGCGAGCGGGTCAGGGCCCGCTGGAGGGTGGCGGTGACGTCGTCGCTGGGCTCGGCGCGCAGCGACACCGGGGCCGTGTGGGCCTGTCCGGTGCGCGGGTCGGTCAGCCGCAGAGCGAGTGGCTCGCCCTGCCGGCCCACCAGGACGACCGGCGGGACGCCGGGGAAGGGCTCGGTGACCTCGCACTGGCGCACCGGGCGCAGCAGGCCCGCGACGGTGGACGCCGACCGCGCGCGGGCGGCGCAGCCGCGGACCAGCGCGACGACGTCCGGGTCCAGCGGCGCGAACCCGGGGGAGGGCCGGCCCAGCAGCCACCCCTGCGCCAGCGGCACGCCGAGCCGGCAGAAGGCGGCCAGCTCGCCGCGGGTCTCGATGCCCTCGGCGAGCAGCCAGGCGTCGATGCGGCCGGCGAACTCGCCGACCATCTCGGCCAGCGCCATGCGCACCGGGTCGGCGTCCGCGCCGGCGACCAGGGAGCGGTCCAGCTTGACCAGCTGCGGCCGGAGGGCGGCCAGCTGCTGCAGGCCCGACCAGCCCGAGCCGGTGTCGTCGAGGGCGACCAGCGCCCCCCGCGCCCGCAGCTCGGCGACCTGGACGCGCAGCGCGCCCAGGTCGTCGACCGGCGCGTGCTCGGTCAGCTCGACCACGACGCGGTGCAGGTCCGGGCGGGTGGCCAGCGCCTCCTGCACCGGCGCCGTACCGAGCAGGTGCGGGCCGACGTTGACGGTGAGGAAGGTGTCCGCGGGCAGGTCCGGGACGGCGGCCAGGGCCTTGTGCAGGGCCAGCGCCTCGAGCTCGGCGGCGATCCCGGCGTCGGCGGCCGCGGCGAACCACACGTCCGGGCCGGCGGTGCCCGGGAAGCGGGACAGCGCCTCGTACCCGGCCACCCGGGCCCGCGCGAGGTCGACGATCGGCTGGAAGACCAGCGTGAGGTCGTCGGGGTCGGCGAGCAGGGGGCGGCAGTCCGGCAGCCGCCGCGTCAGCATCCCCGTCATGGTGGGGGGATCGGCCGCGGCCGCCGCCCGCCGGACCCCTCCGGCCGTGGGCCTCACCCGGTGGGGTGGGCGGGCGCCACCTGCGGACGGCGCCGTCCGCGCGGCCGTCTCCCGTGGCAGCATGGACGGCTGCGGCCGCCCGGTCGCGCGAGGACGAGGAGGGCCGTGACCGTCCCTCCGCCGTGCGCGCCCGACGACGTCCTGCGGGACCCGCACCGCCTCGCCGCCGCCCGCCGCCTGCTCCTCGAGGTGCCCGGACCCGCCGCCTACGACCGGCTGTCCGGGCTGGCCGCGCGGCTGCTCGACGTCGGCTACGCGAAGGTCACCCTGTTCATCGAGCGGGACACCGTCGTCGGCGGGCACGGCCTGCCGCCCGGCGTGATCGGCGGGCGGGCGCTGCTCACCGGCGCCTTCTCCGAGCGCGTCGTGCGCGAGGGACGGGCCCTCGCGGTGCCCGACGCACGGGCCGACCGCGCGCTGGCCGGGCTGCCCGCCGTCACCTCGGGCGAGGTCGTGGCCTACCTGGGCACACCGCTGCTGTCCGCGTCCGGGTTCGTCGTCGGCGCGCTCGCCGTCTACGACCCCGGGCCGCGCACGTGGGAGCCCGACGACGTCGCGCTGCTGGAGCACCTGGCCTCCGCGGTGGTGGCCGAGCTGGAGCTCTCGGCGGCCCGGTCCGCCATCGGCGTGTCGGCCACCCGGCTGGAGGTGGCCCTCGAGGCCAGCGAGATCGGCATCTGGGAGTACGACCTGCGCACCGGGGCGCTGCACTGGGACGAGCGCTGCGCGGCGGTGCACGGCCTCGACGGACCCCTGGACATCGTCGACGTCGACCGGATGCTCGCCGAGCGGATCCACCCCGACGACCACGCCGCGGTGCGGTCGGCCATGGTCGGGGCGCTGGCCGGCGACGGCGAGTACGCCGTCGAGGCCCGCGCCCTGCACGCCGACGGCAGCGTGCGGTGGACGGTGTCCCGCGGCCGCGTGGTGCGCGACTTCCGCGGCGAGCGGGTGCGGGTCCTCGGGACCGTCCTCGACGCCACCGAGGCCCGCGAGCAGGCCACCCGCCGGATGGCGGCGGTGCAGCGGGCCGCCGCCATCGCCGAGGTCGCCGCGGAGCTGGCCAACGCGACCGCGCTGTCCCAGCTGGCCGAGATCGCGCTGCGGGGTGCCCGGGTGCTCGGGGCGTCCTCGAGCGCGCTGGCCGCGTTCGACGGGGACGGCGCGCTGCGGCTGCACCTGGCCCGGGACCTGGCCGACACCGTGGCGCACGCCGCCGCGGAGGCCGACGTGGAGCTCCCGCCCGAGGACCTGGTGGTCGAGCTCGACGACGCCCTGCCCACCCAGTACGCCGCCCGGCACGGCGAGCGGCTGGTCTTCGCCGACCTCGACGAGGCCGTGGCCCGGTTCCCGCAGATGGCCGACGTCGGCGCCGCGCTCGGGCTGCGCGCGCTCGCCGCGCTGCCGCTGCGGGTCGAGGGCCGGCTGCTGGGCAGCTTCGTCGTCGTCTGGGACACCGCGCACGTCTTCGCCGACGACGACGTCGAGCTGCTCGACGCGCTGACCGCGCAGATCGGCCTCAGCGTCTCCCGGCTGCGGTCCCAGGCCGAGCGCGCCGAGGCCGTCCGCGCCATGTCCGAGGCCAACCAGCGGCTGCAGCTGCTGGCCGACGCCGGCCGCGTGCTCTCGGGCAGCCTCGACATCGGCGAGCAGCTCGGGCAGCTCGCCGACCTGGTGGTGCCGGCCCTCGCCGACTGGTGCTGGATCGTCGTCACCGAGGAACAGGGCCGGCTGCACGAGGTGGCCTGGGCGCACCGCGACCCGGCCCGGCGTGGGGACGTCGCCGCCTACGTGCACGCGATGGCGACCGGGATGAGCGACGAGCACGCCGCGCGGGTGGTCACCCGCACCGGCCGGCCGCTCGTCGTCCCGGAGCTGGACGCCGCCCGGATCGCCCGGTCCCTGCCCGACCCCACCGCCCAGGAGATGCTGCTGCGGCTGGCGCCCCGGTCGGCGCTCGTCGTGCCGCTGGTGGCGCGGGGGCGGGTCATCGGCGCCCTGGGCACCGCCAACGACGCCGCGCGCGGGCCGCACACGCCCGGCGAGATCGAGACCGCGGTCGAGGTGGGCCGCCGGGCGGGGCTGGCCCTCCAGGCGGCCCGCCTCTACGAGCAGCAGCGCGGCCTCGCCGACGCCCTGCAGCACAGCATGCTGACCGCGCCGCCCCGGCCCGAGGGCTGCGAGATCGTCGTCCGGTACGTGCCGGCGTCGGAGGGCGCCGAGATCGGCGGCGACTGGTACGACGCGTTCGTCGAGGCCGGCGGCGCGGTGGTGCTGGCGATCGGCGACGTCGTCGGGCACGACCGGCACGCCGCCGCGGCGATGGGCCAGCTGCGCGGGCTGCTGCGCGGCATCGGCTACGCCGGCGGGGGCTCCCCGGCCGAGGTGCTCGGCGGGCTCGACCGCGCGGCGGCCGGGCTGGCGCTGGGGACGATGGCCACCGCGGTCCTCGCCCGGCTGGAGCGCACCGACGCCGGGGGTGCGCGGCTGCGCTGGTCGAGCGCCGGGCACCCGCCGCCGGTCGCCGTCCTGCCCGGCGGCGGCGTGCGCGTGCTGGACGAGGGGACCGCGGACCTGCTGCTCGGCGTCGACCCGCGCCGTCCCCGCGCCGACCACGACTGCGACCTGCCCGTGGGCAGCACGGTGCTGCTCTACACCGACGGCCTGGTCGAGCGGCGGGACCGCGACCTCGACGCCGGCACCGCCGCCCTCACCGCCGCGCTGGGCGAGTTCGGCGACCTCCCGCTCGAGGAGCTGTGCGACCGGCTGCTCGGGCGGATGGTCCTGCCCGGCGCCGAGGACGACGTCGCCCTGCTCGCCGTCCGCGTCGGGCGGGAGAGCCATTAGCGCGACGAAGGCGCTCCGGGAGTCCTAGAGAGGCGCGACCTCGTAGGTGTGGCCGGCCGCGCGCAGCCGGTCGACCAGCACGCCGCCCAGTGCCGTCGCGGGGGTCAGCGACCCGGCCCGGTCCGGCAGCCGCTCCTCGTCGAGGGCCAGCGCCAGCGCCACCTCGCCGAGCATGACCGACGTCGCCTTGTAGCCGGGGTCGCCCTGCCCGGCCACCGTGGCACGGTAGCGGCGGCCGCCCTCGGTGTCGGCGTCGACGACCATCCGGAAGAAGCCCCTCTCCCGCGTGGCCTCGTCCGGCCCGCTGCCCGGCGCGGGGAGCACCCGGTCGAGCAGGGCCCGGGTCGGCGGGAAGGCGAGCGCGCCGAGCGCCGCGGCCAGGCCGGTGGTGACGCCGGCGGCGGCGAACGCGCCGGTGATTCCGCGGCCGGTGCTCATCGACTCGCCGTAGCGCAGGCCCCGGCCGTAGGCCCACTCCTGCAGCGCGTTGCTGCGGCGCACGATCCGGGTGTTGAACGGTGCCATGACGAACGGGGCGGTCCACCGGCCCTCGGCGGCCAGCGCGGGCGGCACGGCGTCCGGGGGCTGCTTCGTGTCGGGCTCGGCGGCGCGGTCGGGGGAGAGGGCGTACGGGTCGCCGATCACCCTCCGCACCGCCCGGTCGGTGGCCATCGCCTCGATCTGCGCGCGCATCGAGTCGACGGTGCCGCCGCTGAACCCGCCGCGGACGGTGGCGACCAGGCGGACGTCGGTCAGCCCGCCCGCGCCGTCGGCCCGGGCGCGCTCGGCGAGCAGGTACACCGACAGGTCCGACGGGATGGAGTCGTAGCCGGCGGCGTGCACGAGGCGGGCGCCGGTCTCCCGGGCGACGGCGTCGCAGCGGTCGATGGCCTCGCGCACGAACAGCACCTCGCCGGTGAGGTCGGCGTAGTGCGTGCCCGCCCGCGCGCAGGCCTCCACGACCGGCAGGCCGTAGCGGTGGTACGGGCCGACCGTGGTGGCCAGCACCCGGGTGCCCTCCACCATCCGGGCCACGGACGCCGGGTCGCCGGTGTCGGCCTCGACCAGCGGCCAGTGGCGGGCCGCCTCCGGCAGCGCGGCCGCGGCGGCGGTCAGCTTCTCCTTCGACCGGCCGGCCAGGGCGACGCGCAGGCCGGGCGGCGCGGCCTCGGCCAGGTAGGCGGCGACCAGGCGGCCGACGAAGCCGGTGGCGCCGAAGAGGACGACGTCGTGCTCCCGCTCGGGCATGCGGCTCATCCTGCCGGGCGGCTCCGGCTCACCGCATCCGGCGGCGGAGGACCCGGCGGCGCCCCTCGGGCCGCCGGGACCGGTCGCGGGCCGCCAGCCGGCTGCGGGCGCGACCGGGGAGGTCCACGGCGACCGGCGCCTCCCACCCGCGCCACACCGACAGCACCCGCAGGCCCGCGACGAAGGCGATCACCACCAGCGCCACCGGGATGGGGTCCACGCCGAGCGGCCCGGCCAGCAGCGTCAGCAGGGTGGCGCCGAGCAGCGCGGCGACGGCGTTGTAGGGCCCGGGCTGCACGATGTCGGCGCGCTGGGCGAGCAGCACGTCGCGGATGACCGCCCCGCCGACCGCCGTCAGCGTCCCGATGAACACGACCGAGGCGCTGGGCAGGCCGGCGAGCTGGGCCTTCTGCGCGCCGATGACGGTGAACAGGCCGAGGGTGAGCGCGTCGAGCACCACCAGCAGCGCGGTGAGCCGGGACAGCCAGCCGGAGAAGAAGAAGGTCACCGCCGCGGTGATGGCCACGGCGGGCAGGTAGGCGCGGTCGGTCAGGGCGACCGGCGGGCCCTCCGCCAGCAGCACGTCGCGGATCAGCCCGCCGCCGAGGCCGCCGCTGACCGCGAGCAGCAGGACGCCGGAGACGGCGAAGCCCTCCCGGGCGGCCAGCAGCCCGCCGGTGAGCGCGCCGACGACGATCGCGGCGAGGTCGACCGCGGCCGGGACGTGCAGCGTCTCGGTGGCCGCCGCGAGGGTGCTCACGAGGGTCCATCCTCCCGCCCGCCGCCGGGCCGCCCGGGACCTGCCCCCCTCGGACGGGTGAGACGGCGCTCGACCCGCTGCCCGGCCCGTCCGATGAGGCAGCCATGAGCAGGTCCCGGAGCGCGACGGCGGCCGGCACCCGGTTGTTCGCCGCCTACGCCGCGGCCAGCCTGGTGCCGGTCGTCGTGCTGGGCGCGGTCCTCGCGGCGGGCATCCGGCAGGACGCCGTCGACCGCGCGCTGGAGTACGGCCACGCGCAGGCCGCGGTGGTCGAGGAGATGGCCATCGCCCCGGCGCTGCGCGGGCAGGACCTCGGCACCGGGCTCACCGGCGCCGAGCGCGAACGGCTGCAGTCGGCCACCGACCTCGCCGTCTTCCGCGGCTCGATCCTGCGGCTGCGGCTGCGCGACTTCGCCGGCACGGTCGTCTTCGCCGACGACGGCGCCACCGGTCCCGAGACCGCGCTGCCCGACTACCCCGCCGGCGAGGACGTCGTCCCCGCGGCCGGCGGCGCGTTCACCACGGCCGCGGCCGGCGGGACCGACGTCGCCCTGCTCGACGACGACGGCCTGGCCGTGGGCCGGATGATCCGCGTCCTGCAGCCCATCGTCGCCGACACCTCCGGCCGGTCGGTCGGCGTGCTCGAGCTGCTGCTGCCCTACGACACCGTCGCCGCCGAGGTCGAGGCGGCCACCACCCGCACCTACTGGCGGCTGGGCGCCGGCCTCGGCGCCCTCTACCTGGTGCTCGCCGGGATCTCCTGGTCGACCACCCGCCGGCTGCGCCGCCAGGCCGCGCAGGCCGCCCACGACGCGCTGCACGACCCGCTGACCGGGCTGGCCAACCGCGAGCTGTTCGCCCGCCGGGTGGCCGCCGAGGTCGGCCGCGGCGCCCCGGCCGCCGTCGTCCTCGTCGACCTCGACCGGTTCAAGGAGGTCAACGACACCCTCGGCCACCACGCCGGCGACCAGCTGCTGCGGGAGGTGGGCCGCCGGCTGTCGGCCACCGTGCGGGCGGGGGACACCGTCGCCCGCCTCGGCGGCGACGAGTTCGGCCTGCTGCTGCCCGGCATGGACGACGCCGGCGCCGCCCGCGAGCTGGTGCAGCGGGTCAGCGACGCGCTGTCGGTGGAGACCGTGGTCGAGGGCGTGCCGCTGGCGGTGGAGGCCAGCTGCGGCATCGCCATGCACCCGGCCGACGCCACCGACGTCGAGACGCTCATGACCTGCGCCGACGCCGCCATGTACCAGGGCAAGCGCGGCGCGACCGGCGTCGTCGTCTTCGACCCCCGCGCCACCGCTCCCTCGCCGCACTCGCCCGCGCTGCAGCACGACGTGCGGCGCGCGCTGGAGGACGGCGACCTGCGCCTGCACTACCAGCCGCAGGTGGACCTGGCCTCCGGCGCCACCGTCGGCGTCGAGGCGCTGCTGCGCTGGCAGCACCCGCAGCGCGGGCTGCTCGGCCCCGGCGAGTTCCTGCCGGCGCTGGAGCAGTCCGGCGTCATCAGCGCGCTCACCGAGTGGGTGCTCCGCCAGGCGCTGGCCGACTGCGCCGCCTGGACGGCCGCCGGCGAGGACTGGACGGTCTCGGTGAACGTCTCGGTGCGCAACCTCGAGGCGCCCGGCTTCGCCGCCACCGTCGCCCGGCTCGCCGCCGCGGCCGGGGTGCCACCGGCGAGGCTGCTCCTGGAGGTCACCGAGACCGCGCTGCCCGCCGACCTCGCGGCCGCCTCTGCCTGCCTGGCCGAGCTCGCCGCGCACGGGTTCGGCGTCGCCCTCGACGACTTCGGGGTCGGCTTCGCCAGCCTGTCGCACCTGCGCTCGCTGTCACTGACCGAGGTCAAGGTCGACCGGGCCTTCGTCACCGGGGTCGACGTCTCGGCCGAGGACGCCGCCGTCGTGCGGTCGCTGGTCGAGCTCGCCCACGGCCTGGGTCTGTCGGTCTGCGCCGAGGGCGTCGAGACGCCCGAGGTCGCCGCCTGGCTGCGGGCGGTCGGCTGCGACCGCGCGCAGGGGTGGCTGTTCTCCCGGCCCCGCCCGTGGCCGGAACTCACCTGCGCGGTCGCGTCCGCGCCCGCCCTGGAGGTCCTCGCGTGACCCGCACCCGCCGCGCCCTCGCCGGCACCGCCGTCCTCGCCGCCGCCCTGGTCACCGCCGGGTGCGGGGGAGCCGCCCCGACGACCGGCACCGGCGCGGCCGCCGCCGTCACCGTCGACGCGCGGCTGCACGCCGCGCTGCCCGCCGACGTGCGCGAGGCCGGCGTCCTCACCGTGGCCAACGACCCGTCCTACCCGCCGGCGTCGTCGTTCGGCCCGGACGGGCGCACCATCGTCGGCTTCGAGCCCGACCTCGGCGCCGCGCTCGGCGACCTGCTCGGCGTGGAGGTGCGCTTCGAGGCCGCGCCGTTCGACACGCTCCTCGACGACCTCGTCGCCGACCGGTTCGACCTGGTCATGAGCGCGGTCACCGACACCGCCGAGCGCGAGCAGCAGGCCGACTTCGTCAACTACTTCCGCGCCGGCTCCGCGATCGTCGTCGCGCGCGGCAACCCGCTCGGCATCCACGAGCTGGCCGGGCTGTGCGGCCGCAGCGTCGCCGTCGAGGCCGGGACCGTGCAGGTCGGGCTGCTGGAGCGGGCCCAGGCCTCGTGCACGGGACGCATCGACGTGCACGAGCTGCCCACCAACGACGACGCCCTGCTCGAGCTGCGCACCGGCCGCGCCGACGCCGTGGTCGCCGACTACCCGCCGGCGGTCTACGTGACCACCGACCCGCGGACGCAGAACAGCTACCAGCTGGTCTCCGACACCCAGTACGAGCCCGGGCTCTACGGCATCGCCGTCGCCCCGGACCGGACCGGGCTGCGCGACGTGCTCACCGAGGCGCTGCAGCGGCTGGTCGACGACGGCGTCTACCAGGAGCTGCTCGACCGCTGGGAGGTCGGGCACGGCGCCGTCGACGCGGTGACCGTCAACGGCGCCCTGCCCGCCAGCTGATGGAACGGCCCCCTTGCAGGGCCCCGCTCCGAGCGTCAGCGAGGGGTGGGGGGCAAGGGGTCCTCCGACTACTGGCCGGGCGGGACCTCCACCGAGGTGGCGGTGTCGTCGGGAGCCGTTCCCGCGCGGACACGCGCGTCCTCGGCGGCCATCGCCTCCTGCCGGCCGGCCTCCTCCTCGAGGATGGCGGCGGCCTTCCACTGCTGCGGGATGGCGAAGCCGTCGACGAGGGTGACCATGTGCGGCCGCAGCTCGGCCAGCAGGGCGTTCACCGTGGCGGTCAGCGCCCTGGACCGGGCCGGGGTGAGCTGGCCGTGCTCGAGCAGCCAGCCCTTGTCCGCCTCGAGGGTCGACAGCGCGTAGAGGTCGCACAGGGCCTCGAGCAGCGCCCTCGCACCCGGGTCGGTGGTCCGTTCGATGCCGGCGACGAACGCCTCGAGCACCACCCGGTCGATGTGCGTGGACGCCGTCCGCAGCACGTGGTCCTGCACGCTGTTGAACACCTGGAAGGGCTCCATGCCCTCGGTGGCGGCGTTCCTCCGCAGCCGCCGGATGGCGCCCTCGAGGGTGTGCCTCTCGCGGAACTCGAACACCTTCAGCTGCCAGCCGCGGTCGCGCAGCGGCACGTCCTCGTCCCGGCCGGGGACGGCGTCGACCAGCCGGGCGATCAGGCCCCGGGCCGCCGTCCGCTCGAGGACGGTCTCGCGGACCATGTCGGCGACGAACGCGACCCGGCCCCAGCCGTCGAGGGAGCCGAACGCGTCCCGGTAGCCGGTGAGCAGGCCCTTGGCGACCAGCTGCAGCAGGACGGTGTTGTCGCCCTCGAACGTGGTGAACACGTCGGTGTCGGCCTTGAGCTGGGGCAGCCGGTTCTCCGCCAGGTAGCCGGCGCCGCCGCACGCCTCGCGGCACACCTGGATGGTGCGGGTGGCGTGCCAGGTCTGGGCCGCCTTGAGCCCGGCCGCGCGCGACTCGAGCTCCCGCTGGGCGGCCTCGTCGACCGGCTCGCCGTGCTCGTGCACCGCGGTCTGGACGTCGTGCATCGTGCCGACCAGCTCCTCCTGCGCGAACGCCAGGGCGTAGGAGGTGGCCAGGGCCGGCAGCAGCTTGCGCTGGTGGACCAGGTAGTCGTTGAGCACGATCTCCCGGTCGCGGCCGGGGGCGGCGAACTGGCGGCGGACGTCGCCGTAGCGGACGGCGATGTCGAGGGCCAGCTTGGTCGCCGAGCCGGCCGAGCCGCCGACGCTCACCCGGCCGCGGACCAGCGTGCCGAGCATGGTGAAGAAGCGGCGGGTCTCGTTCTCGATGTCCGAGGTGTAGGTGCCGTCCTCGGCGACCTGCCCGAAGCGGTCGAGCAGCATCTCCCGCGGCACGCGGACGTGGTCGAAGGAGAGCCGGCCGTTGTCGACGCCGAGCAGCCCGGCCTTGGGGCCGTCGTCGCCGATGGTGACGCCGGGCACCGGGTTGCCGTCCTCGTCGCGGATCGGCACCAGCCAGGCGTGCACGCCCCGCGGCTCCCCCTGGGTGACCAGCTGGGCGAAGACGACGGCCATCCGCCCGTCCTTCGCCGCGTTGCCGATGTAGTCCTTGCGCGCGGCCTCGTGGGGGGTGTGCAGGTCGAAGGTCTGCGTGTCCGGGTCGTACGTGCACGTGGTGCGCAGCTGCTGGACGTCGGAGCCGTGGCCGGTCTCGGTCATCGCGAAGCAGCCGGGCAGCGCGAAGCTCATGATGTCGGGCAGGTACGCGTCGTGGTGCCGCTGCGTGCCGAGCAGCTGGACGGCGCCGCCGAACAGCCCCCACTGGACGCCGGCCTTGACCATGAGCGACAGGTCGCCGAAGGCCAGCATCTCGATCGAGGTCACCGAACCGCCGGCGTCGGCCTCGCCCCCGTACTCCTTGGGGAAGCCCAGGCCGACGCGGCCGGTGGCGGCGAGCTCGCCGGCCAGCCGGGTGATCCGCTCGCGGGCCTCCTGCACCGACTCGCCGTACACCGGCGCGTACTTCGGGTCGCCGAGCTGCTCGCGGGCGTCGCGGCGCACGTGCGCCCACCGCCCGTCGAGCACCTCCCGGAGGCGCGCCGGGTCCACGGTGCGGGGCAGGGTGGAGGTCACTTCTTCTCCTCGGGGATGGGGACGGGCTCTCCCGGCACCAGGCTGCGCAGCCCGGCCCAGGCGAGGTCGGTGAGGTGGGCGGCCAGGTCGGCCCGGGGCATCGGCCGGTCGGCGCGCAGCCACCAGTCGGCGGCGGCGCGGACCAGCCCCACCAGGCCGTGCCCCCAGGGCGCGGCGGCCGCGGGGTCCCGGCCGGCCTGCTCGAGGGCGACGGCCACCAGGGCGGCGGCCTGGTCGCCGACGAGGTCCGACAGCGTGCTGACCGGGTCGGCGTCGACCGGCCGGTCCAGCAGGGGGTGGGCGACGACGAAGCGGTAGAGCTCCGGATCGGCCTCGATGAACGCCAGGTAGGTCTCGACGGCGGCCGCCACCATCCGGCGCGGGTGGCCGGTGCTGGTCATCGCCGCGCGCAGCTTCTCGGTGAGCTGGGCCGCGACCCGGTTGCAGACGGCGACGTAGAGCTCGCTGCGGTCGGCGAAGTGCCGGTAGACGACGGTCTTGCTGGTGCCGGCCTCGGCGGCGATCTCGTCCATGCCGACTCCGGCGCCGTGCCTGCCGACGGCGGCGACGGTGGCGTCCACCAGCTGCTCGCGGCGCGCGCGGCGGTGCTCGTCCCACCGCGAGTCCCGGCGGTCGCGCTGCCGGGTCGCCGTCTCCGCTTTCATGTAACCGACGGTACCGTGTACCGTCGGTACCGGCCACTGTGAGCGGCCCTCGTAGCGCTAATGGCGTCCTGTGACCCCGGAGGTCCTCATGAGCTCGCCCCAGCCCCGGCGGGCCGCCGTCCTCGGCGGCAACCGCATCCCGTTCGCCCGCTCGAACTCCCGCTACGCGCAGGCGTCCAACCAGGACATGCTCACCGCGACGCTGGACGGCCTGGTCGCCCGCTTCGGGCTGCAGGGCGAGCAGGTGGGCGAGGTCGTCGCCGGCGCCGTCCTCAAGCACTCGCGCGACTTCAACCTCACCCGCGAGTCGGTGCTCGGCTCGACGCTGTCGGCCGCGACCCCGGCCTACGACGTGCAGCAGGCCTGCGGCACCGGCCTCGAGGCGGCGGTGCTGGTCGCCAACAAGATCGCCCTCGGCCAGATGGAGTCGGGCATCGCCGGCGGCGTCGACACCACCTCCGACGCGCCGCTCGCCGTCCACGAGGACCTGCGCCGCGTGCTCATCCGGCTCAACTCCGCCAGGACCCTCGGCCAGCGGCTCAAGGCCCTGCGCGGCCTGCGCCCCGGCCAGCTGGTGCCCGAGATCCCGCGCAACGCCGAGCCGCGCACCGGGCTGGCGATGGGCGACCACGCCGCCCTCACCGCCGAGGAGTGGGGGATCGGCCGCGAGGAGCAGGACGAGCTGACCGTCCGCTCGCACCGCAACCTCGCCGCCGCCTACGACCGCGGCTTCCTCGACGACCTGGTCACCCCCTACCTGGGCCTGACCCGCGACCAGAACCTGCGGCCGGACACCTCGCTGGAGAAGCTCGCGAAGCTGGCGCCGGTCTTCGGCGAGGGCCCCGGCGCCACGATGACGGCGGGCAACTCGACGCCGCTCACCGACGGCGCCTCGGCCGTCCTGCTGTCCTCCGACGAGTGGGCCGCCGAGCACGGGTTCCCGGTGCTCGCCCACCTGGTCGACGCGCAGACCGCGGCCGTGGACCACGTGCACGGCGGCGAGGGCCTGCTCATGGCGCCGGCCTACGCGATGCCGGTGATGCTCGCCCGCAACGGCCTGACGCTGCAGGACTTCGACTTCTACGAGATCCACGAGGCGTTCGCGTCCACCGTGCTGTCGACGCTCAAGGCGTGGGAGGACCCGGCGTTCTGCAAGGAGCGGCTCGGCCTCGACGCCCCGCTCGGCGCGATCGACCGGGACCGGCTCAACGTGAACGGCTCGTCGCTGGCGGCCGGGCACCCGTTCGCCGCCACCGGCGGCCGCATCGTCGCGACGCTGGCCAAGACCCTGCACGAGGCCGGTCCCGGCAAGCGCGGTCTCATCTCCATCTGCGCGGCCGGCGGCCAGGGCGTCGTCGCGATCCTCGAGTCCTGAGCAGGAGGCTCCCGTGAGCGACTGGTACACGACCTTCGCCAACTCCGGCGTCGGCTCGACCGTGGTGGAGCAGCTCGGCCTGCCCCGGCCGGCGGTGCTGCGCCGGTACGAGCCCGGGCAGCCGCTGCTGCCCGGCCCGGCCCTGGTGGGGACGGCGGGGGAGGGCCGGCTGGGCGACACGCTGGCCGCCGTCCTCCGCGACGCCGGCGTGACCGTGCCGGGTGGCGACGACGAGCGGCCGGCCGCCGTCCTGCTCGACGCCACCGGGCTGACCGGGCCCGGGCAGCTGGCCGCGGCGCACGCCTTCCTCGCCCCGGCGGTCAAGCGGCTGCGGCCCACCGGCCGGGTGCTCGTGCTCGCCGACCCGCCCGCGGCCGCGGACTCCCCGGCGCAGGCCGCGGCCCGGCAGGCCCTGGAGGGGCTGGTCCGGTCGGTGGCCAAGGAGCTCCGCGCGGGCTCCACGGCCAACCTCGTGCACGTGCCCGAGGGCGCCGAGGCGTCGGTCGCGAGCCCGGTGCTGTTCTTCCTGTCCGGGCGGTCGGCCTACGTCGACGGGCAGGTGCTCACCGTGTCGGCGGCCGAGGTACCCGCGGACGAGGACCCGGTGCGCCCGCTGCAGGGGAAGGTCGCCGTGGTCACCGGCGCCGCGCGCGGCATCGGGGCGGCGATCGCCCGGGTCGTGGCCCGCGACGGCGCGCACGTGGTCGCCGTCGACGTGCCCGCCGCCGGGGAGTCGCTGGCCGCGGTGGCCAACGAGGTCCGCGGGACGGCGTTCCAGCTCGACATCACCGCCCCCGACGCCGCCGAGCGGCTGGTCACCCACCTGCGGGAGCGGCACGGCGGGGTCGACGTCGTCGTGCACAACGCCGGGATCACCCGGGACAAGCTGCTGGTCAACATGGACGCCGCCCGCTGGGAGTCGGTCATGGCGGTCAACCTCCAGGCGCAGCTGGACCTCACCCGCGCGCTGCTCGACGCCGAGGGCCTGCTGCGGCCGGGCGCCCGCGTGGTCGCGGTGAGCTCGCAGTCCGGGATCGCCGGCAACCGCGGGCAGACGAACTACGCGGCGAGCAAGGCCGGCGTCATCGGGATGGTGCGGGCGTGGGCGCCGGAGTTCGCCGCGCGCGGCGCCACGATCAACGCCGTCGCGCCGGGTTTCATCGTCACCGAGATGACGGCGAAGATGCCCTTCGGCACCCGCGAGGTCGGCGCCCGGATCAACTCGCTGCAGCAGGGCGGGCTGCCGGTCGACGTCGCCGAGACGATCGCCTGGCTGTCCTCGCCCACGGCCGCCGGCGTGAACGGGCAGGTCGTGCGCGTGTGCGGCCAGTCGATGCTGGGCGCCTGATGGTCACCGTGCTGGAGTCGGCGCCGTCGATGGCGCCACTGTTCGTCCGGGCCGCGCTCACCGCGCGGGGCCGCGGCGGGGACCTGCCGGGCACCCGGCTGGCCCGCCGCGGCGTGACCGTGGACCCGGCCGAGGTGGCCGCCTACGCCCGCGTCTGCCGGTTCCCGCTGGCCGATGCGCTGCCGGTGACCTTCCCGCACGTGCTGACCTTCCCGCTGCAGGTCGCGCTGATGAGCGACCGCGCCTTCCCGCTGGCGCTGCCGGGCCTGGTGCACGTCCGCAACCGGATCGACGTGCTGCGGCCGGTCGGGCTGGGGGCGGCCCTCGACCTGGAGGTGTGGGCCGAGCGGTTCGCCGTCCACCCGCGCGGCGCGACCGTCGACCTCTGCGCGTCGGTGTCGGCCGGCGGCGCCGAGGTGTGGCACGGCCGCTCCACCTACCTGGCCCGCGGGGCCCGGCCGCCCGAGGGTGCGCCGGCGTCCGACGTCGACGTGACCGTCGGCGACGTGCCCGCGGGGACCATCCGCTGGCGGGTGCCGGGCGACGCCGGCCGCCGCTACGCCCGGGTCTCCGGCGACGTGAACCCGATCCACCTCTCCGCGCTGACCGCCCGGGCCTTCGGCTTCCCGCGGGCGATCGCGCACGGGATGTGGGTGGAGGCGCGGGCGCTGGCCGCGCTGTCGGGCCGGCTGCCCGGGGCGCTCACCGTCGACGTCGGCTTCCGCCGCCCGCTGCTGCTGCCCTCGACGGTCACCCTGGCGACCGCGCCGGCCGACGGCGGCTGGGACCTCGCGCTGCGCAGCGCCAGGAGCGGGTCCGACCACCTCGTGGGCACCGTCCGCCCGCTCTGACCGGAGGAGACGCACCGTGGCCGTGTCGTTCGCGCTGACCGAGGACCAGGTCGAGCTGCAGCAGTGGCTGCACGGGTTCGCGGCGGACGTCATCCGTCCCGCGGCCGCCGAGTACGACGAGCGCGAGGCCTTCCCGTGGGAGGTCCTCCAGGAGGCGGCGAAGACCGGGATCTACTCGATCGACTTCTTCGCCACCCAGTGGTTCGACGAGTCCGGCCTCGGCATCCCGCTCACCATGGAGGAGCTCTTCTGGGGGGACGCCGGGATCGGGCTGGCGATCGTCGGCACCACGCTGGCGGCCGCGTCCGTGCGCGCCAACGGCACCGACGAGCAGGTCGGGCAGTGGATCCCCGCCATGTTCGGCACCGAGGCCGAGCCGAAGGTCGCCGCGTTCTGCTCGTCGGAGCCCGACGCCGGCTCCGACGTCGGGGCGATGCGCACCCGGGCGGTCTACGACGAGGCGACCGACGAGTGGGTGCTCACCGGCACCAAGACCTGGGCCACCAACGGCGGCATCGCCGACGTCCACGTCGTCACGGCCGTCGTCGACCCGGAGCTCAAGGCGCGCGGCCACGCCAGCTTCGTCGTCCCGCCGGGGACGAAGGGGCTCTCCCAGGGGCAGAAGTTCCTCAAGCACGGCATCCGTGCCTCGCACACCGCCGAGGTCGTCCTCGACGGGTGCCGGGTCCCCGGCGACTGCCTGCTCGGCGGCCGCGAGCGGCTCGAGGAGCGGCTGGCCCGGGCGCGGGAGGGCCTGCGCAGCGGCCGCACCCAGCCGTCGATGGCCACCTTCGAGCGCACCCGGCCCGGCGTCGGCGCCCAGGCGGTCGGGGTGGCGCGGGCGGCCTACGAGTACGCACTGGACTACGCGAGGCAGCGGGTGCAGTTCGGCCGGCCGATCATCGAGAACCAGGCGATCGCCTTCGTGCTCGCCGACATGAAGACGTCCATCGACGCCGCCCGGCTGCTGGTCTGGCGGGCCGCGTGGATGGCGCGCACCGGCCAGCCGTTCACCTCCGCCGAGGGCTCGATGAGCAAGCTGGTCGCGGGCGAGACGGCGGTGCGGGTGACCGAGCAGGCCATGCAGGTCCTCGGCGGCAACGGCTACACGCGCGACTACCCCGTCGAGCGCATGGCCCGCGACGCGAAGATCTACACGATCTTCGAGGGCACCTCGGAGATCCAGCGGCTGGTCATCGCCCGGACGATCTCCGGCGTCCAGATCCGCTGAGCCGGGGTCCGCCGAGCCGGGTCAGCGGTTGCGGCCCAGCGCGTCGTGGCTGGTGACCCAGTCGCCGGCGAGGATCGCCGAGGTCAGCGAGACGTCGCCGGCCAGCACCACGCCGGCGCAGATCTCGGCGAACTTCTGCACCTTCCCGGAGCCGTAGCAGCCCAGCAGCTCCAGGCACTCGCGCTGGGTGGGCAGCCCGGTCCCGCCGCCGTAGGTGGCCACGATCAGCGACGTCAGCGTGGTCGACCAGTAGTAGTCGCCGTTCTCCAGCAGCTGGGTGTAGGTGACCCCGGAGTGCGACTCGCTGACGTTGGCCACGTCCTGCCCGGTGGCGATGAACAGCGCGGTCAGCCCGTTCGCCGCGTGCGCGCCGTTGTAGGCCGCCCCGGACATGAACGACCCGACCATGCCGATCTGCCGGTACTCGAACAGGTCCCGCGTGTCGACGCCGGTCAGCCGCCGCAGCACCTCCCGGGGGATGGTGGCCTCGGCGACGACGCGCTTGCCCCGCGTCATCAGCATGTTGATCTGCGAGTGCTTCTTGTCGGTGTCGATCGCCCCGGACAGCACGAAGCGCGGGTGGTCGGGGTGGTTCTCCCGGATCCACTCGCAGGCGGCCAGCGTCGCCTTGCCGGTCATGTTCTGCCCCGCGGCGTCGCCGGTCGTGTAGTTGACCCGCAGGTACCGCAGCGGCCCGATCTGGTGCTGGCCGATGTAGGTCAGCCGGCCCGAGCGGGTGGTGGCCTCGGCGGCGGCGCGGATCTCGTCGAGGTGCTCGTCCACCCAGCGGCCGAACTCCCGGGCCTGCAGGGCGTCGTCGAGGATGAACGCCGGGGCCCGCTGCATGTGGTCGTCGACGACGGTGGTGCGGATGCCGCCGCTCTCGCCGAGCACGCGCATCCCGCGGTTGTAGCTGGCCACCAGCGTGCCCTCGGTCGTGGCCAGCGGGACGAAGAAGTCGCCCTGCGCGTGCTCGCCGCGCAGGGTCAGCGGGCCGGCCAGCCCGATGGGCACCTGGGCGACGCCGGTGAAGTTCTCGACGTTGCCGGGCAGGACGGCGGGGTCGAAGGAGTACTGGCGGACGTGGTCGAGGCCGGCGCCGGTGCGCTCGGCGACGAAGGCCTGGCGCTTGTCGGCCATCTCGCGGGTGTAGTCGTGCTCGCGGTCACGGGGGATGCGGGTGCGGTGGTCGCTGTCGGTCATCGGGCACCTCGGACTCGGATGCGGATTCGGCCCCCAGTGTGATCCGGATCACGGCCGGACGCGAGGCGGAGTGGTCGGCCGGCGCTCCCGTCGGGCCCGTGGGCGCGGTGGGACAGTGGCCGGGTGGAGGTGGTCGTCCTGCCCGGGCCGGACGACGTCGCCCGGGTCGCCGCCGACGTGGTCGCCGACGTCGTCCGGCGCCGGCCCGCCGCCGTGCTGGGCCTGGCCACCGGGTCCTCGCCGGTCGGCGTCTACGCCGAGCTCGCCCGCCGGGTCGCCGCCGGGGAGCTGGACCTCTCCGGCGTCAGCGGGTTCGCGCTCGACGAGTACGTGGGGCTGCCGGCCGGGCACCCGCAGCGCTACGCGGCGGTGATCGCCCGCGACGTCACCGGCCCGCTGGGCCTGGACCCGGCGCGGGTGCACGTCCCCGACGGCGGCGCGGCGGACCTGGATGCGGCGGCGGAGGAGTACGAGCGGGCGATCGCCGCGGCCGGCGGCGTGGACGTCCAACTGCTCGGGATCGGCGCCAACGGGCACATCGGTTTCAACGAGCCGGCGTCGTCGTTCGCCTCACGCACCCGGCTGACGACCCTCGCGCCGCGCACCCGCGCGGACAACGCCCGCTTCTTCGCCTCGCCCGACGAGGTGCCGCTCCACGGACTCACCCAGGGGCTCGGCACGATCCTCGAGGCGCGGCGGCTGCTGCTGGTCGCGCAGGGCGGCGCCAAGGCGGAAGCGGTCGCGGCCGCCGTCGAGGGGCCGCCGGCCGCCGACTGCCCGGCCTCGGCGCTGCAACTGCACCGGCGGGCGACCGTCGTCGTCGACGAGGCGGCCGCCGCGCGGCTGACCCGGCTCGACCACCACGGCACGCCCACGCGGCAGAGCCGCCCTGGCAGTGGCCCTAGCGGATCCGGCGGCCGGCCACCCAGACGGCCGTGACGGACCGGTCCGCATCCAGGGCGACGAGGTCCGCGGCGGCGCCGGGGGCCAGCCGGCCCAGCCGGTCGCCGAGGCCGAGGACCCGCGCCGGGGTGGCGGTGAGCGCGGTGACCGCGGCGACCGGGTCGACTCCCGCGGCGAGGGCGGTGCGCAGCGCGGCGTCCTGGGTGAGCGTCGACCCGGCGAGGGTGCCGGTGCCGGCGAGCACCGCCCGGCCGCCGCGCACGGTGACCGCCTGCCCGGCCAGCCGGTGGTCGCCGTCGCCGGCGCCGGCGGCGGCCATCGCGTCGGTGACCAGCGCGACCCGGCCGGGCGCGCCGGCCACCAGCAGCCGCGCGACGACGGGGTGCACGTGCACGCCGTCGAGGACGAGCTCCAGGGTGACCCGCGGGTCGGCCAGCGCGGCGCCGACCGGGCCGGGCTCGCGGTGGTGCAGGCCCGGCATGGCGTTGAGCGCGTGGGTGAGCAGCCGGGCGCCGGCGTCGAACGCGGCCGCGGCGAGCGCGGCGTCGGCGTCGGTGTGCCCGACCGCGACGACGACGCCGGCGGCGGTGAGGTCGCGGACCGCCTCCAGCGCGCCGGGCAGTTCGGGGGCGACGGTGACCTGGCGCAGCGTGCCGCGCGCCGCGGTGAGCAGCCGGTCGACGGCGTCCGCGGTGGGCGCGCGCAGGTGGCGGGGGTCGTGCGCGCCGCAGCGGGCGGGCGCGAGGAACGGGCCCTCGAGGTGGGCGCCGAGCACGGTGGGGTCCGCGGCGGCCACCTCAGCGATGGCCGCCAGGGACGTCTCCAGCCGGTCCAGCGGCGCGGCCACCAGGCTGAGCACCGAGCGCGTGGTGCCCGCGGCGCGGTGCACGGCCAGCGCGGTGCGGATCGCGTCGGGGCCGTCGTCGAACGCCGCGCCTCCGCCGCCGTGCGCGTGCAGGTCGACGAAGCCCGGGGTGAGCTCCGCGCCGGCCAGGTCGACGGTCTCGCCGGAGTCCGGCGGCGGGCCGGTGCCGGTGGCGGCGATGGTGTCGCCGTCGAGGAGCACCCAGCCGCCGTCGGTCACCCCGCCGGCGTCGCGCAGCCGCGCGCCGGTCAGCAGCACACCGGGATCCTCCTCCACACGGTGCGGCCGACGGCGTCCGCGGCCTGCGCGAGCGGCGCCCGCGTCGGCACCCGGCGGTGGCCGTGCCGTGCGGGGGCCGCCCCGGTCCGGTGAGGTGGGGGCGTGCCCGTCGCCGACGACCCGACCGCCCACCCCCGCCCCCTGCTGCGCCGGCCCTGGCGCTCGCTCGACGGGGACTGGCAGTTCGCGGCGGACCCGGACCTCGCCGCCACGCCCGGCACCGTCCGCTTCGAGCGCACGATCCGCGTCCCGTACGCCCCGGAGACCCCGGCCAGCGGCATCGGGTGGACCGGCCCGCTGCCCCGCGCCTGGTACCGCCGCCCGCTGCCCGGCCGGCAGGGCGACCGCCGCACGGTGCTGAACCTCGGGGCAGTGGACCGCGTGTGCGACGTCTGGGTCGGCGGCGCGCACGTCACGCGGCACGAGGGCGGCTACACGCCCTTCCGGGTCGACGTCACCGACTCCCTCGGCGACGGCGCCGACCTCCTCGTCCGGGCCGACGACGACCCCCGCGACCTCGAGGCGCCGCGCGGCAAGCAGGACTGGCGCGACGAGCCGCACGAGATCTTCTACCCGCGCACCACCGGCATCTGGCGCACGCCGTGGCTGGAGTCCGTGGCGCGGGAGCACGTCACCGACGTCGTCTGGCGCGGCGACCCCCGCACGCTGCGCGTCGACGTCCGGGTGGAGATGTCGGTCCCGGTCACGGGCGCCCGGCTGCACCTGCGCCTGTGGGCCGGCGACCGGCTGCTGGCCGACGACGCGGTCCGGGTCGACGGCGCGGTCGTCGAGCGGACGCTGCGGGTCGGCGACGGCGGCACCGACGACCGCTGGCACCTGACCTGGGAGCCCGGCTCGTCCCCGGTGCTGATCGACGCCGAGATCGCGCTGGTCCGCGACGACGGCGAGGTGCTCGACGAGGTCGCGAGCTACACCGCGCTGCGCTCGGTCGAGGTCGACGACGGGCGCCTGCTGGTCAACGGCCGTCCCGTGCCGCTGCGCCTGGTGCTCGACCAGGGCTACTGGCCGCACACCGGCGCCACCCCGCCCGACGTCGCCGCGCTGCGCCGCGACCTGGAGCTCACCCGGGCGCTGGGCTTCACCGGCGCCCGCAAGCACCAGAAGACCGAGGACCCGCGGTACCTCGCGCTCGCCGACCGCATGGGCCTGCTCGTGTGGGCCGAGATGCCCGCCGCCTACCGCCCCGGGCCCACCTCGGCCGCCCGGCTGCTGCGCGAGTGGGCCGACGTGGTGGTCGCCCACCGTGGGCACCCGAGCGTGGTCGCGTGGGTGCCGCTCAACGAGTCGTGGGGCGTGCAGGAGGCGGCCGCCGACCGGGCCCAGCGCGGCCTGGTCACGGCCCTGGCCGCCACCGCCGACGCGCTCGACGGCACCCGCCCCGTCTCCGCGAACGACGGCTGGGAGGCCCTCGGCGGGAGCGTCCTCGGCGTCCACGACTACGAGCAGGACCCGGCGGTGCTCGCCGCCCGTTACGCCACCGCCGCCGACCTCGAGCGCCTGGCGACGGGACGGCGTCCCGACGGCCGGCTGACCGACCTCGACCGCGCGGGCGTCGCCGGCCGCGCCGTCGTCCTGTCCGAGTTCGGCGGGATCGCGCTGAACGCGGGGCGCTCCGACCCCGACCACACCCGGCCGTGGGGCTACGCCGACGCCCGCTCCCCGGAGGACCTGCTCGCCCGCTACCGCGACCAGTGGGCCGCCGTGCACGCCAGCACCGCCCTGGCCGGCGCCTGCTGGACCCAGCTCACCGACACCTACCAGGAGGTCAACGGGCTGCTGACCGCCGACCGGGTGCCCAAGTGCGACGTCGAGGCGATCCGCCGGGCCACCACCGGCGCGACGTGTGACGGCCGGGTCGAGGGAACGTGACGATCACCGTCTCGAACTGCGGGGACGGAGAGAGAGGGCCAGGGTCGGGGACGGAGACGTCACCGAGCCCCCCGGAGGTCCCCGTGCGCACGAACCGGCTCCTGCCCCTGGCCGCGGCGGCGGCCCTCGTCCTCTCCGCCTGCGGCGGCGGGGAGAGCGTCGACACCGGGGGAGGAGGGGGCGGCGGAGGAGGCGACGACGTGCTGGTCGCCGCGGTCAGCGCCGAGCCCGACCAGTTCGACCCGCACGTCACCAACGCCTACGCGAGCTTCCAGGTGCTGGAGAACGTCTACGACACCCTCGTCGTCCCCAGCGCCGAGGACCTCACCATGCAGCCGAGCCTGGCCGAGTCGTGGACGACCAGCCCCGACGGGCTGGCCTGGACGTTCACCCTCCGCGAGGGCGTGACCTTCCACGACGGCAGCGAGTTCGACTCCGCCGACGTCGTCTACAGCTACCGGCGGATCATCGACGAGGACCTGTCCAACGCCTACCGCTTCGCCACGGTCGCCGACGTGCAGGGGCCCGACCCGCGGACCGTCGTCATCACCCTGACCCGGCCGACGCCGAACCTGCTCGAGCTGATCGGGTCGTTCAAGGGCATGGCGATCGTCTCGGAGAACGCCGCCGAGGAGTTCGACCTGCAGAGCGAGGCCAACGGCACCGGCCCGTTCCGGCTGGAGAGCTCCGACGCCAACGCCACCACGCTCACCACGTTCGACGAGTACTGGGGCGGGGCGCCGGGCATCGACGGCGTCGAGTTCCGCTACGTCTCCGAGCCCAGCTCCGCGCTGACCGCGCTGCGCAACGGCGAGGTCCAGTGGACCGACAACGTCCCGCCGCAGAACGTGGCGGACCTCGAGGACGACGAGGCGGTCGAGCTCGGCTCGGTCACCAGCGTCGAGTACTTCTACCTGTCGATGAACTACGCCGTCCCGCCGTTCGACAACCGGGACGTGCGCCGCGCGATCGCCACCGCGCTGGACCGCGACGAGATCACCCAGGCCGCCCGCTTCGGTGCCGCGCAGCCCAACCAGACGGCGATCCCGCAGGGCAGCCCCTGGTACCTGGACTACGCGCCGTTCACCCCGGACGAGGAGGCCGCCCGGCAGCTGCTGGCGCAGGCCGGCGTGCAGACGCCGCTGACGATGGGCCTGATGGTCACCGACGAGTACCCCGAGACGGTGGCCGCCGCCCAGGTGATCGCCAGCGAGCTCGAGCCGATCGGCATCCAGGTGGAGATCCAGGAGGAGGACTTCGCCACCTGGCTGGACCGGCAGGACCAGGGCGACTTCGACGCCTTCATGCTCAGCTGGATCGGCAACGTCGACCCGGCCGACTTCTACGAGAACCAGCACCTGTCCACCGGCGGCAGCAACTACCAGGGCTACAGCAACGCGCAGGTCGACGACCTGCTGACCCGCGCCGCCACCGAGCCGGACCAGGCGACCCGCAAGGGCCTCTACGACGAGGCCGCGCGGATCATCGTCGACGACGTCAGCTACCTGTACCTCTACAACCCCGACGAGGTGCAGGCCTGGGTGCCCGGGCTGACCGGCTACCAGGTGCGGGCGGACTCGGCGATCGAGTTCGAGAACGTGGAGCTGCCCTGAGCGGCTACCTGCTCCGGCGGGCCGGCCAGGCGATCGTCGTCCTGGCCGGTGTGAGCGTCCTGGTCTTCTCCCTGATCCACCTCGTGCGGGGCGACCCGATCCGCCTGGCCCTCGGCACGAGGTACTCCCAGGAGACCTACGACGCCCTGCGGGAGCGCAGCGGGCTGGACCTCCCCCTGGTCCAGCAGTACCTCACCTGGGCCGGGCGGGCGGTCACCGGTGACCTGGGGGTGAGCTTCCGCAGCGGCGAGACGGTCACCTCGCTGATCGCCGAGCGGCTGCCGGCGACGCTGACGCTGGCCTTCGCGTCGCTGCTGGTCGCGCTGGTCATCGCGCTGCCGCTCGGGATGCTCTCGGCGCTGCACCCGCGGTCGTTCGTCGACCGGCTGGCCACCGTCGTCAGCCAGTTCGGCATCTCGGTGCCCGACTTCTGGCTGTCGATCATGCTGATCCTGGTGTTCGCGGGGACGCTGGGCTGGCTGCCCTCGGGCGGCTACGTCCCGCTCACCGAGGACCCCGTGGGTTGGGCGCAGCGGCTGGTGCTGCCCGCGATCGCCACCGGCGTCGTCTCGGGCTCGGTGCTCACCCGGTTCGTCCGGTCGAGCATGCTCGAGGCGCTGGGCTCCGACCATGTGCGGACGGCGCAGGCCAAGGGCGTCCCGACCCGGCAGGTGCTCACCTGGCACGTGCTGCGCAACGCCCTGCTGCCGCTGGTCACCGTCACCGGCGTGCAGCTGGCGTACCTGCTGTCCGGCGTCGTCGTCGTGGAGATCGTCTTCTCCTGGCCGGGGCTGGGGCAGCTGGCCTACCAGGCGGTGCGCGACCGGGACTTCCCCGTGCTGCAGGGCGCCGTCCTGCTGTTCGCGCTGGTGTTCCTGGTCATCAACCTGCTGGTGGACCTGCTCTACAGCCGCATCGACCCGAGGATCACCCGCCGATGACGCAGCTGCCGACGCCGGGCGCCACCCCGGCCGCCCCGCCGCCCGCCGAGCCCCTGCCGACGGCGGCCCCGCCGCGGCCGCGCTGGCGGGAGACCCTCGGGCTGCTCGCCCGCAACCCGACCGCCGCCGTCTCCGCGGTCGTGCTGGTCCTCATCGTGCTGGTCGCCGTGTTCGACGAGACGCTCGCGCCCGACGGCCCCAACGAGCAGGACCCCTCGCTCCAGTTGCAGCCGCCGAGCTGGGATCACCCGTTCGGCACCGACGAGTTCGGCCGCGACGTGTTCAGCCGGGTGATCCTGGGCGCGGCGACGTCGCTGCGCGTGGGCTTCCTCTCCGTCGCGTTCGCCCTCGTGATCGGCACGCTCATCGGGCTGCTCGCCGGTTTCTACGGCCGGTGGGTCGACGACACGCTCATGCGGCTGATGGACGTGCTGTTCGCCTTCCCGGCGGTGCTGCTGGCCATCGCCATCGTGGCCATCCGCGGCGCCGGGCCGGCCAACGCCATCCTCGCGATCGGCATCGTCTACGTGCCGATCTTCGCCCGGGTCACCCGCGCCAGCGTGCTCGGCGTGCGCGAGGAGGTCTACGTGCGGGCCTCGCGCTCGGTCGGCGCCTCGGACTGGCGGCTGGTCACCCGGCACGTGCTGCCCAACGCCGCACCGCCGATCATCGTGCAGACCTCGATCAGCCTGGCCTTCGCGGTGCTGGCCGAGGCGGCGCTGTCCTTCCTCGGCCTGGGCCCGCGCCGGCCCAACCCGTCGTGGGGGCTGATGCTCGCCGACGGCCGCGGCTTCATCGAGCAGGCCTGGTGGTACACGGTCTTCCCGGGCCTGGCGATCGTGATCACGGTGCTGTGCTTCAACCTGCTCGGCGACGGGCTGCGGGACGTCCTCGACCCCCGGCAGCGCACCCTCATGGCCGGAGGCGGCCGGTGAGCGCGCTGCCCGAGACCGCCGCGGAACCGGTCCTGGAGGTGCAGGACCTGCGGGTGGACCTGCGCACCCCGCGCGGGACGGCGCACGTGGTCAACGGCCTGAGCTACACCGTCGGGCCGGGCGAGACGGTCGCCGTCGTGGGGGAGTCGGGCAGCGGCAAGAGCGTGTCGGTGCTCGCGCTGATGGGCCTGCTGCCGGCGCGGACGGCGACGGTGACCGGGCGGGCCCTGCTGCAGGGCGAGGACCTGCTCACCATGTCCCCCGACCGGCTGCGGCAGGTCCGCGGGCCCGGCGTCGGCATGGTCTTCCAGGACCCGATGACCTCGCTCAACCCCGTGCTCACCGTGGGCCGCCAGCTCACCGAGGGCATCCGCGCGCACGGGGCGGTGTCCAAGGCCGAGGCCCGGGCGCGCGCGGTGGAGCTGCTCGCCGAGGTGGGGCTGCCCGACCCCGGCCGCGCGGTGGACCGCTTCCCGCACGAGCTGTCCGGCGGCATGCGGCAGCGGGTGGTCATCGCGATCGCGCTGGCCAACTCGCCGTCGCTGCTCGTCGCCGACGAGGCGACGACGGCGCTCGACGTCACCGTGCAGGCGCAGATCCTCGACCTGGTCGAGCGGCTGCAGGCCGACCACGGCACCGGCGTCATCTGGATCACCCACGACCTCGGCGTCGTCGCCGGCATCGCCGACCGGGTGCTGGTCATGTACGGCGGGCGCTGCGTGGAGGACGGCACGGTCGACGACGTCCTCGAGCGGCCGGTGCACCCCTACACCCGCGGCCTGCTCGGCGCGCTGCCCGACCTCGCCGCCGGCGGCGGTGGCGACCTGGCCACCATCCCCGGGACGCCGCCCCCGCCCACCGACCTGCCCGCCGGCTGCGTGTTCTGGCCGCGCTGCCCGGTGCGCGGCGACGCGCGCTGCGAGACCGAGCAGCCGCCGCTGGCCGTCGTCGGGTCCGGGCGCGACGGCCTGCCGCACCGGGCGGCCACGTGGTGCGCGGAGGAGGAGGCGTCGTGACCTCGACGACGGAGCGGGAGGTCCTGGTCTCCGCCCGGGGCCTGGAGGTGCACTTCCCCGTCCGCTCGGGCGGGCTGGTGCGCCGCACCACCGGCGTGCTGCGCGCCGTCGACGGCGTGGACCTCGACGTGTACCGCGGCGAGACGCTGGGCCTGGTGGGGGAGTCCGGGTGCGGGAAGTCCACGCTGGGCAACGCGCTGCTGCGGCTGGTCCCGCCCACCGGTGGCACGGTCACCTTCGACGGCACGGACGTCACGGCCATGGGCAGGCGGGAGCTGCGCGAGCTGCGGCGGCGGGCCGGGATGGTGTTCCAGGACCCGTTCGCCTCCCTCGACCCGCGGCGCACGGTGGCGCAGACGGTGGCCGAGCCGCTGGAGGTGCACGGCCTGCACCCGGGGCGGCAGGCGCGGGCCGCGCGGGTGCGCGAGCTGCTGGAGCTGGTCGGCCTGGACCCGGCGGTGGCCGCCCGCTACCCGCACGAGTTCTCCGGCGGCCAGCGGCAGCGGGTCGGCATCGCCCGCGCGCTGGCCGGCGAGCCGGACTTCCTGGTCTGCGACGAGGCGATCGCCTCCCTCGACGTCAGCGTGCAGGCGCAGGTGCTGAACCTGCTGCGCCGGCTGCAGCGGCAGCTCGGCCTCACGCTGCTGTTCGTCTCGCACGACCTGTCGGCGGTGCGGCACGTGTCCGACCGGATCGCGGTGATGTACCTGGGCCGGGTGGTCGAGGTGGGGCCCGCGGCCGCCGTCGCCGCCGAGCCGCAGATGCCCTACACGCGGGCGCTGCTGTCGGCGGTGCCGGTGCCGCACCCGGCGCTGGAGCGGTCGCGGCAGCGGATCGTGCTGCGCGGCGACGTCCCCTCGCCGGCCCGGGTGCCCAGCGGCTGCCGGTTCCGCACCCGCTGCCCCGACGTCTTCGAGCCCTGCCCCGACGTCGACCCGGCGCTGCAGCCGGTCGGCTCCGCGCCGGGGCACGTCGCCGCCTGCCACCTGCACGGCGTCGTCGGGGAGCCGGTGGAGCGGGAGCGGCCCGACGAGCCGGTCACCGCGGGCGACCCGGCGACCTGACCTGCGGCCCCCCGGTCGGCCGTTTCGCCCGTGCGGGATGAGGGCACGGGCGGACGACCGCAGCCACGCGGGCCGTGCCGATCGACCGGGGATCCGACGATGGCAGCGAGCAGCACCGGCCGGAGGGCCGCGGCCACCGGCCTGTACGGGAGCAGGATCGACGACAGGGTGGGGCGCACCGCCCTCACCGAGCTGGTCGGGACGGCAGTCCTCGTGTTCGTCGGGACCAGCACCGCGGTGGCCACGCCCGCCACCGGCAACCCGGTCTACGACCTGCTGGCCGTGGTGCTGGCCTTCGGCCTGGTGCTCACCGCGCTCGCCGCGGCCCTGGGCCACGTGTCGGGCTGCCACCTCAACCCGGCGGTGACGCTGGGGCTGGCCGTGACCCGGCGCTTCCCCTGGCCCGCCGCCGGCGCCTACGTCCTCGCCCAGCTCGTCGGCGCGGTCGTCGGCGCGGCGGCCACGTGGGCGGCCTACGGGCAGGCGGGCCGGGACGAGGGGCTGCTCGGCGCGACGACGCTGCAGCCGGGCGTCTCGGCCGGCCGGGGCTTCCTCGTCGAGGCGCTGGTGACCTTCGTCCTGGTCCTCGTCGTGGTGTCCGTCGCCACCGACGAGCGCGCCCAGGCCGCGATCGCGCCGGTGGCCGTCGGGTTCGCGCTGGCCGCGGGCGTCTTCGTCGCGGGGCCGCTCACCGGCGGGGCGGTCAACCCGGCGCGCGCCTTCGGCCCGGACCTGCTGGCCGGGGAGCTCTCGGCGCTGTGGATCTACCTGCTGGCTCCGCTCGTCGGCGGCGTCCTGGCGGCAGTCGTCTACGACCGGCTGCTCGCCCCCGCCGAGCCGCCGGAGGCCTGACGCCCCGCCCCCGGGCGAGAACGCGCCAGGCGCCCCCTCCGGACGGCGGAGGGGGCGCCCGGCGCGTGTTCGTCAGCCGCGGCCGGTGCGGGTGGGGCGCCGGCCCTGCCGGGAGCCCGAGCGGGGAGCCCGCCGCCCGTCCCGGCCGCCGGGGCGAGGGTGCCCGTCGCGGCCGCGGCCGCGCGGTGCGCTGCACGGGCGGCAGGTGGAGAACCACGGGGCGATCGCGGTGCCGCACTCGACGCAGGCGCTGGACCGGCTCACCGCGATCGCGTCGGGCAGCAGCTCGCTGATCGCCTCGGCGCACTCCTCCTCGACCCAGGCGGCGTCGTCGGCGTCCAGGTCCGCGACGCCGGGGAACTGCCGCAGCAGCGCCTGGGCGTCGCGGGCGGCCGCGGCGGCCTGCTCGAACTCCTCGACGCTCCCGCCGACCGGGACGTCGGGCAGCACCAGCTCCGGCCGCACCGGCAGGCCCGCGGCGTGCCGCAGCGCGGCGCGGGCGAGCACCAGCCAGCGGGTGCGCCGCGGCGGCTCGTAGTCGATCGGCAGCTGCACCAGGCGCCAGACGGTGCGCAGGTCGCCGACCGCGCCGAGCGGCCCGCGCAGCAGCGGCAGCAGCGCCCGCACCCGCAGCACCAGCTCGCCGACGTCGTCCGGGGTCATCGCCCGGTCGCTTGTGGCCGTGCGGGCCCAGGACTCCCAGCGGACCAGGGCCTCGGGCAGGTCGGCCGCCTCGACGGCGCCGAGGTCCTCGAGCTCCGGGCGCAGGCGCGCCCCGCGGGCCGGCAGGTCGCTGACCTGCTCGCCGCGGGCCACCTCGGCGCCGACGGCCACGAGCGCCGCCGACGCCCGGAGTCCGGGCACGCCGGCCAGGACGCCGACCGTCCCGTGCCCGGTCAGGCCGTAGCGGCCGGCCCGCCCGGCGATCTGGGCGGCCTCCCAGCTGCGCAGCGGCCGCAGCTCGGTGCCGTCGAACTTCGTCGTCTCGGCGAACAGCACGGTGGTGGCCGGGACGTTGATGCCGTGGCCGATGACGTCGGTGGTGACGAGGACGTCGAGCTCGCCGGTGGTGAACCGCTCGATGACCTCGCGGCGGGTGGCCGGCGGCAGCGCGCCGTAGAGGACGCCCACCTTCCCCGGCCGGTGCCGGTCGAGCTCGGCGGCGACGGCGTAGACGGTCTTGCGGGAGAAGGCGACGACGAGGGTCTGCGGGCGCACGCGCGGGGTGCGCACCGGCGCGCGCAGGACGTCGAGCCGGGACAGCCGCCGGTGGTGGACCACCTCGACCTCGCCGGCGTCGGACACCAGCGGCGCCAGCTGCGGGTGCGCCTCGGCCGCCGAGACCAGGTGCATCTCGCGGTACTCGCCGGTGAGCAGCAGCCGGGCCCAGTGGTGCCCGCGGTCGGCGTCGGCGATCCAGTGCGACTCGTCGAGGACGAGCAGCTCGCCGCGCATCGGCGCCTTCTCCACCGTGCAGCAGAGGATGTCCGCCTGCGGGTGGATCTCCTCCTCGCCGGTGGACAGGCCGACGGCGCCCTCGGGCAGGCCGGCGGCGAGCTTGGCGTAGGCCTCGTGGGCGAGCTGGCGCAGCGGCGCGGCGTAGACGCCGGAGCCGGTGGCGGCCAGCGCCTGCAGCGACTCGTACGTCTTGCCCGAGTTGGTCGGGCCGAGGTGGAAGACGACCCGCTGCGGCGGGGTCGCGCGGACGGGCAGCTCGGGTGCGGCGCCCTCGACCCACAGCTGCTGGGCGCGCCGCTCGGCGCGGGCGGCCTCACGCCGGGCCTCACGCTGGGCATCGCGCTCGGCCGCGCGGTCGGCGGTCGGCGGGAGGGGAGGGCGCCCGTCGGCGGGGCGCCGCACCCGGCGGCGGGTGGACGGCGGGGGAGCGGTCTCGGGCAGGAGGTGTCCTCGGATCGGCGTGCGGGGCGGGTCGACGCGACGGGGTCGCGGACCGGGTCGGAGGGACAACACCGGCCGGTCCCGGATCATGCCCGCCGTCGCCTCACCGGAGTCTCATCCGGCTCTCATCCGCCCTGCCCCGCACCGCCCTAGCGTCGGCCTCCCGCGGACAGGCGGGAGCCGAGCGCACCAGGGAGGCCGAGATGTCACGGACGGTCGCGAGGAGGACGAGGGTGGTGGCGATCGGGCTCGGCGCGCTGGCCGGACCCCTGATGGTGGCCGGCGTCGCCGGCGCGGATCCGGACACCGCCCTCTGGGACGCGCCTGCGCAGATCCCCCCGGCGAACCCCTCGACGGTGACCTCGGAGCTGCTGGCCCGCGGGTCCGCGGGGGAGTTCCGGCTCGTCGACACCGAGGCCGGGATCAACCTCGCCGTCACCGAGCCGACCGACGTCGCCGTGGTCCGGGCCACCCTGCCGCCGCACACGTCCACCGGCTTCCACACGCACCTCGGACCGTCCGTGGCCGTCGTCGTGAGCGGCACGCTGCGGATGGTCGAGCCCCCGCACCACGCCGGGAACGGCTGCACGGAGGAGACCTACCCGGCCGGCACCGCGTTCGCCCACCCGTCGGGGGTGCACACCCTGGCCAACGACGGCGACGAACCCGCCGTCTTCACGATCACCTACCTCGTGCCGGAGGCGGCGACCCCGGCACCGGTGCTCGTCGACCCGCAGCCCCGCTGCTGACGCCCCGGCGGCGCGGCCGGGTGGGTCCTCCCGGGAGGCCGGGTTAGCCTCGACCTGCCGGGAGGGCTCGCCTAGTGGCCGATGGCGGCGGTCTTGAAAACCGCTATGGGGTCAAACCCATCGTGGGTTCGAATCCCACGCCCTCCGCTCGCGCGCCGACCGGCGCTGCGCACCCCTCCCGTCCCCTAACGTGCCCTCCGCACGGAGATCCGAGTCGGACCGGTCCGGGGAGTGGCATGAGCGGAGGTGGGGCGCCGGGGGACGACGCGGCGCCGGGGGACGACACCGCCGGCGACGGTGTGCCCGAGGACCCGGTCCTCGCGCTGGCCCGCAGCCGGCGCTGGCTCGCCGAGGCGCAGCGGCTGGCCGCGATGGGCAGCTGGGAGTGGGACGTCCGCACCGGCGCGGTGACCTTCAGCGACGAGCTGTTCGCCGTCTACCGGCTCGACCCCGCCGTGGTGACGCCGACCTTCGAGATCTGCATGCAGATGGTCCACCCCGACGACCGGGGCCGCGCCGAGCAGGCCATCCTCTCCGCGCTGGGTGCGGGCGGGGTGTTCGACTTCGACCACCGGGTGGTCTGCGGCGACGGCGCGCTCATCTGGGTGCGTGCCCGCGGGTCGGTCACCCGGGACGAGGCGGGGAACGCCGTGCTCCTGGTCGGCACGGCGCAGGACGTCACGGAGCGGGTGGCGATCGAGGCGCGCCTGCAGGAGAGCGAGCGGCGGCTGCTGGAGGCGCAGCGGGTGGCGCGGCTGGGCCGGTGGGACTGGGACGTCGTCACCGACACGGTCACCTGGTCCGACGAGATGTACCGCATCTTCGGCGTGCCGCCGGACGCGCTGGTGCCCACCGTCGGGGGCTACCTGGCGCGGGTGCACCCCGACGACCGGGCCGAGCTGGTGCAGCTGCTCGCCGACGTCCGCGCCGGCCGCGAGGAGTACGGCCTCGAGCACCGGGTGCTGCGCGCCGACGGCAGCACCGGCTGGGTGGCCTGCCGCGCCGCCGTCGAGCGGGACGGGAGCGGCGCGGAGGTGCGCGTCCACGGCACCGCCACCGACGTCACCGAGCGCAAGGCGGCCGAGCTGGCGGCCGCCCGGGCCGCCGCGGAGCTGGCCGGGCAGGCCGAGCAGCTGCGCCGGCTGGCGTTCACCGACCCGCTCACCGGGCTGGCCAACCGGGCGCTGTTCGCCGACCGCCTGGCCCACGCCCTCGAGGCGCGCTCGCCCGCCGGGGTGAGCGTGCTGCTGGTCGACCTCGACGACTTCAAGGACGTCAACGACGTGCTGGGCCACCAGGTCGGCGACCGGCTGCTGGTCGAGGTCGCCGACCGGCTCACCCGGTGCGTCCGGCCCGAGGACACGGTCGCCCGCCTCGGCGGGGACGAGTTCGCCGTCGTCCTGGCCGAGGCCGACCACGGCGAGCAGGTCGCCCGGCGCATCGGCGCCGCCCTCGACGCCCCGGTCCGGTTCGGCGACCGCCAGGTGGTGCCCAGCGGCAGCATCGGCCTGGCCCGCAGCGCCGGGGGTGAGCACGTGCCCGCCGAGGTGCTGCTGCAGCAGGCCGACATCGCGATGTACGCCGCCAAGCAGGCGGGCAAGGGCCGGCACGCGGTCTTCGACCCGACCATGTCGACGGCGGTCCTCGCCCGCGCGGACGTCGAGAGCGGCCTCCGGCAGGCGCTCGAGGACGACGGGTTCGTCGTGCACCTGCAGCCGCTGGTCGACGTCCGCACCCGCGCGGCCACCCGGGTCGAGGCGCTGGTGCGCTGGCCACGCCCCGGCGGCCTGGCGCTGCCGGCCGACTTCCTGCCGGTCGCCGAGCGCAGCGGGCTGGTGCGCGAGCTCGGTCAGCAGGTGCTGCGCACCGCGTGCTCCGGGCTGTCCGGCTGGCTGTCCGCGGACCCGCGCCGGTCGGTGTCGGTCAACGTCTCGCCGGTGCAGCTGCGCGAGCCGGACTTCGCGACGGCGGTCCTCGGCATCCTCGCCGGCACCGGCGTGCGCCCCGGGCAGGTGCTGCTCGAGGTGACCGAGACGGTGTTCCTCGAGGCCGCGCCCCGGGTGGTCGGTCAGCTCGACGAGCTGCGGGCCGCGGGCATCCGGGTGGCCATCGACGACTTCGGGACCGGCTACTCCTCCCTGGGCCGGCTGCAGGCCCTGCCCGTCGACGGGATCAAGATCGACCGGTCGTTCGTGCAGCAGATCGGCGACGGCGCCGACGACCAGCCGGTCCTCACCGCCCTGGTCACGCTCGCGCACTGCCTGGGGCTGGAGGTCACCGCCGAGGGCGTGGAGACCCGCGTGCAGGCGACCCGGCTGGTCGAGCTCGGCGTGGACCACCTGCAGGGCCACCACCTCGCCCGCCCGGTGCCGCCCGAGGACCTGGCCGGCGCGGTCGCCGCCGCCGGCGCCGCCCTCGGGACCGCGGGGGACCGGTCCGCGGGGCCGGGGCGGGAACCGGTCGTGCTGCTCGTCGCGCCCGAGGACGCCCGCAGCCGGACGCTGCGCGGCGTCCTGCTGCGCGACGGCCTCGCCGTCACCGTGCCGGGGGTGGCGGCGCCGGAGGCCGACGCGGTCCTGCTCGTGACCGGCCGGGGGGAGGACGCCGTCGACCGGGTGGCACGGCTGGGCGCCGCGCCGGGGACCGCCGTCCTCGTGCTCTGCGACGACGCCGACCGGGCCACCCGGGCGCGGCTGCTGGTCGCCGGCGCCGACGACGTCCTCGTCGACCCCGACTGCTGCCCGCCCGGCCTGGCGGACCGGCTCCGCGCGGCGGTGCGGACGGCGGCCGGCGAGGCGCGCCGGCGTGACTGACCCTGCGGGGGGTGCGCGGCGCGTCCCGGGGACACGCCGGGGGAGTCCTCACCCCTGCGGGTGGCTCGGCTCATCCGGGGGACCCCGGGTGCCGAAGAGGGGGTGTGGCCATCCCCCGGGGACTGAGAGCCCGGCAGCCGCGTGCCGCCGCCCGCTCGCTGGTCCTCGTGCTGGGCATCTCCGCGGGCGCCCTCGCCGCGGTCAACGGCTTCGGTGCGAACGCCGCCTCGCCGCTGACCCTGGCGGCGTGCTGGGTCGTCGTCGCCCTCCTCGTCGCGAGCGCCGTCGCGTGCCGCCGTCTCGCGCCCGAGCGGCTCGACCGCCGGGGCGTGTTCCCCCTCCTCGGGGTGACCGGGGTCCTGCTGGTCGCCGGGCTGAACCTCGTGACCGAGGACCCGTCGGCCGGCGCCCAGGCCTTCCTCGCCTTCCCGGTGCTGTGGGCGGCCGCCCACCTCCGGCGGGCGGCCGTCACGGTGGTCACGGCGCTGGCCGTGGCGGCGAACGCCACCGTGCTGCTGCACCTGGTGCCGGTCGAGAACGCGGTCAGCGACGCCCTCCTCCTCGGCACCGTGCTCGCCGTGGTCGCCGTGATGCTGGAACGGGCCGGCGCGGTGCAGGAGCGGCTGGTCGAGGCGCTCGAGCAGCAGGCCACCGTGGACACCCTCACCGGCCTGGTCAACCGCCGGGTGTTCGACGACGCGCTCGCCGTCGCGCTCACCGGCCCCGCCGGCGCCGACGGCACCGCCCTGCTGCTGCTCGACGTCGACTCGTTCAAGCAGATCAACGACGAGCACGGCCACCCCGTCGGCGACGACGCGCTGGTCCACCTGGCCGGGATCATCCGGCGGCAGATCCGCGCCGGTGACGCCGTCCTGTCCCGGCTCGGCGGCGACGAGCTCGCCGTCCTGCTGCCCGGGTGCACGTCCGAGGTCGCCGTCGCCCGCGCCGAGTCGGTGCTCGGGACCGTGCTGTCCACGCCGCTCACGCTCCCCGACGGCAGCCTGCTGGCGATGTCGGTGAGCGTCGGGGTGGCGCACGCCCGCGGCGCCGCGGTCGGGATGCGCGAGTTCTACGCCGCCGCCGACCGGGCCCTCTACCGCGCCAAGCGCGCCGGCCGCGGCCGCGTCGAGGTCGCCCCGGCCTGAGGAACCGACAGCGCTAGGAGGGCTCCTCAGCGCAGGTGCCGGGCCGCGGCCGCCAGGGTGCGGGCGGTGAGCCGGCCGTCGGCCAGCCCGAGCGCCACGACGTCGTCGAACACCCGCTGGTCGGCCGCCGCCGCACGGAACGCCGCGTCCATCACCCGCGGCCAGCGGCTGACCCACGACGCCACCGACGCCGACCGGTGGTGCGCGCCCAGCCGGCGCCGCAGCGCCCGCCGGTGCACCGCGCCCGCGGCCGCCCCCGCCGACGCGGCCGCGCCGGCCAGCGCCCCGGACAGCACCGCGTAGAAGATCCCCTCGCCGGTCATCGGGTTGACCAGCGACGCCGCGTCGCCGGCCAGCAGCACCCGCCCGTCGGGCTGCCGCGGCCGGCCGGTGGACAGCGGCAGCCGGTGCGCCCGCAGCCCCTCCGGCTCGACCCCGGGCAGCAGCCGCTGCAGCCCCTCCACCAGCGCCGCCCGGGTGGCCCCGCCGGAGACCAGCTCGCCGTAGCCGACGTTGGCCCGCCCGTCGCCGAGCGGGAACGACCACGCGTAGGCCGGCCAGCGCTGCTCGGTGGTCACGAGCACCTGCATGCCGGCCCGGCCCGGCAGCTCGGGCGCGTAGCCGCGCAGCGCCACCGCCATCCGGTCGTCGGCGTTGCGCGGCAGGCCCAGCGCCCGCCGGACGACGGACTCCGCGCCGTCGGCCCCGACCAGCACCCCCGCGGTGAGCACCCCGTCGACGTCGACGCCGTCCGGTCCCGGCGTGACCCGGCGGACGGCGTGCCGCCGGAACCCCGCGCCCGCGTCGAGCGCCGTGCCGAGCAGGCGGGCGTCGAACACCGCGCGCGGCACCACCGACGACGGCCGGGGCGTGGCCCGCTCCACCGCCGCCCCGCCGGGCGAGCGCAGGGACAGCCGCGGTGCCGGCGCGTACCCGGCGGTCAGCGCGGCGGCGTCGGCGCCCAGCCCGGCGAGCACGTCCAGCGCCTCGGGAGCGATGCCGTCGCCGCAGACCTTGTCGCGCGGGAAGTCGGCCCGGTCGAGGACGAGCACCGAGGCGCCGTCGCGCCGCGCGGCCAGCGCCGCCGCCGCGCCCGCCGGGCCGCCCCCGACCACGACGACGTCCCAGCGCTCCACGGGGGCGACGCTAGGCAGCGCTGCCGCCGGCGGCCAGCCGGGCCCTGTCCCGCCGCGCGATCCCGGCGCAGGATGGCCCGCGTGACCGCACCCGCCGAGCACGACCTGCTGCTGCGCCTGCTGGCGAACCAGCGCACCGCGCTGCGCAACGCCCTGTACGGGCTCACCGAGGAGGAGGCGCGCGCCACCCCGAGCGCCAGCGAGCTGTCGCTGTCCGCGCTGCTCAAGCACGTGACCCAGGGTGAGCGGGCGAACCTCGCCGGGCGGGTCGGGCGCCGTCCGCACGCGGTGGAGGGCGATCCGCAGGCCGAGTGGATGGCCGGGTTCACCGTCGCACCCGGCGAGACCGTGGAGGTCCTGCTGCACCGGCAGGCGGAGGTTGCGCGCGAGACCGAGGAGGTCGTGCGCGCCGAGCGCGACCTGGACCGGGTGGTCGAGGTCCCCGACGGCGTCGCGCGCTGGCTGCCCGACGGCACCGTGTTCAGCGTCCGCTGGCTGCTCCTGCACCAGATCGAGGAGCAGGCCCGGCACGCCGGCCACGCCGACGTCATCCGCGAGTCGATCGACGGCAAGGGCGCCTGGCAGCTGGAGGCCGAGGCGCAGGGCATCACCGGCCCGAGCTGGGACCGCGCCCGGGGCTAGGGCGGCCAGGGCTGGGGCGGCCAGGGCTAGGGCGGGGTGGGCGCCCACTTCCGCGGCGGGTGCTCGTAGCCCTCGACGAAGGCGAGCAGCCCGGCCGCGTCGGTCACCACGCCGAGGGCGTCGAGCCGGCGCCGCTCGAGGTAGCCGTCGTCGGCCATGCGCCCCAGCTGGGCCCGCAGCGGCGCCCAGAACCCGTCGACGTCGAGCAGCACCACCGGCTTGGCGTGCAGGCCGAGCATCCCCCAGGTCCAGGCCTCGAACAGCTCCTCGAGCGTGCCGGCGGCCCCGGGCAGGGCGACGAAGGCGTCGGAGAGCTCGGCCATCCGCGCCTTGCGCTCGTGCATGGAGGTCACGACCTCCAGCCGCGGCAGGCCGGGGTGGGCCAGCTCGTCGTCGACCAGGTGCTGCGGGATCACCCCGACCACCTCGCCGCCGGCGGCCAGGGCGGCGTCGGCGACGACGCCCATCAGCCCGACGTGCCCGCCCCCGTAGACGATCCCGACGCCGGCCTCGGCCAGGCCCGTGGCCAGGTCCGCGGCGGCCTTCCGGTGCGCCTCCGGCCCGGGCCGGCTGCCGGTGAAGACGGCGATCCGCATGCGCTGGTGGCTAGCCGCCGTAGTAGCGGTAGACCGGCTCGGCGATGCAGGCCGGCTTCTCGCTGCCCTCGCGCTCGACGACGGCGGCGAAGGTCAGCTGCAGCCCGCCGGCGACCTGCTCGACGTCCTTCAGCGTCGCGGTGAGCCGCACGCGGGAGCCGACCGGCACCGGCGAGGGGAAGCGCACCTTGTCCAGGCCGTAGTTGACGCCCATGGCGGTGTCGCTGACCACGAAGACCTGCGCGAACAGCGGCACGAGCAGGGACAGCGTGAGGTAGCCGTGCGCGATCGGCCCGCCGAAGGGGCTCTCGGCCTTCGCCCGCTCGACGTCGACGTGGATCCACTGGTGGTCGCCGGTGGCGTCGGCGAAGGTGTCCACCCGGTCCTGGGTGACCTCGAACCAGTCGCTGGTGCCCAGCTCCTCGCCGATGAGGCCCGAGACCTCGGCCATCGTCGTCGTGGTCGCCATGCGGGGTGCCTCCGTCGTCGTCGCCGGTCGTCCTGCCGGATCCTGCCAAAGCGGTCCACCGGCCCGCGGCCCGGCTGCGGTTCACTGGTCGGCGTGCCGACCCTCCGTCTGACCCCCACCGACGGCTGGACCACCTGCTCCCTGGGGCACCGGCACTGGGGGCGGGCCGGCGCGGCCGGCCTGCTGGTGCACCGCGACGGCGGCGACGGCCCCGAGCTGCTGCTGCAGCACCGCGCCCTGTGGTCGCACCACGGCGGGACGTGGGGGACGCCGGGCGGGGCGCTGCACCTGGACGAGACGCCCGAGCAGGGCGCCCTGCGGGAGGTCGAGGAGGAGCTCGGGCTGGCCGCCGCGGACCTCGTGCTCGGCGCCCGCTCGGTCGACGACCACGGCGGCTGGGCCTACACGACCGTCCTGGCCCGCCCGGTCGGCGACCTCGACCCGTCCCGGCTGCGGCTGGACGGCGAGAGCACCGGCGTCGCGTGGGTGGCGCTGGCCGCGCTGCACCAGGTCACGCTGCACCCGGGGCTCGCCGCCTCGCTGGACCGGCTGCGGCCGCTGCTCGCCGCCTGAGCTCAGCCGACCGTCACGGTCAGCGCCCGGTGGTCGCCCACGCCCAGCCGGCGGGCGGCGGCGTCCCGGGCGGTCACCCCGCCCAGCGCGAGCAGGTGGTCCAGCTGCAGGCGCGGCCCGTGCGCCGGGAAGCTCGCCTCCCGCACGAGCGCGGTCGCGCCGAGCAGCCGCGCCGGCACCCCGCCGGGCAGGTTGAGGTCACCGGCGACGACCACCGGCCCCGGCAGGGACGCCACCCAGCGGCGCAGCCGCCGCAGCTGCCGCACCGCCGTCGGCGGCGAGAACGACAGGTGGGTGGCCACCACGGTCAGCCCGTCCAGGCAGGCGGCGACGGCGACCCGCGGCTCGTCGGGCACCCACCACAGCCGCGGCCGGCCGGTGGCGGGGTCCGGCGCCCGCAGCGGCAGCCGGGCGCGGCCGGACCCGAGCCCGAGCACCGCCCAGTCCCGCACCGGGCGGCGGGCCAGCAGCGCGACGCCGTACGCGGGACCGTCCGCCGCGTGCTCGGGCCCGCGCAGCGCGGGTGGGTCGGCGGCGGCCCAGGTCCCGCGGAACGGGCTCGGCGTCCCGGTGAGCGTGGCCGCGTGCCGCCAGTCGACCGCGGCCAGCGCACCGGCGAGCACCGCGGCCTGGTCGGTGCCGCCCGAGCGGGGCTGGCCGGCGTCGACCTCCTGCACGGCGAGCACGTCGACGTCGAGTCCGGCGACCGCCGCGGCCAGCGCGGCGGGGGCCAGCGTGCGGCCGTCGGTACCGCGGCCGGAGGCGAGGTTGAGGGTGCCCACGCGCAGGGCGGCGCCGTCGGGCACGGGCCCGACGCTAGCGGCGGCACGTCGCTCGTGCGCAGTACTCGGCTGGCAGCGCAACCGCGGGGCTGGTACCTCGTTGTACCGAAGGTGTGAGAGCAGTCTCACCACCTCGGCGGAGAGGGGTCGACCCATGGGCGCGCGGCACCGCGCAACGGATGACGTCGTGGCGGGGGACCGGGCGGCGGCCGGGCCGGCGCCCGAGACCGCGGGGCAGCGCTTCTGCTGGCGCGTGCTCATGTCCTTCGCCGTCACCGGGATCGTGGTCGCGCCGTTGATGGCCACGGCCGGCACGGACGCCTCCGGGGCGGTGGCCGCCGACGGCGGCACGGGCGTCTACTCCGACGACCCCGCGGTCGCGCAGCCCTCGACCTACGCCCGGCTGACGCCGTCCTTCGGTGTCCCCGGCACCCCCGACGGCTTCCTCTTCCCGGGCTTCGGGACCACGGCCTCCTCGTCGCAGCGCGCCACCGGCGGGCCCGCGTCCCCGGCCGGGCTGACCGGCATCGCCGGCTCGGTCGCGGCCGCGACGGCCGGTGCCGCCGCGCCCGCCGCGCCCGCTCCCGCCGTCCCCGCCGCTGCTCCGGCGCCCGCCGCCCCGGCCGCTCCCGCGGGTGGCCGCGCCCCCGCCGGCTCCGGCTCGTCGGGCGGGACGGGTCCGTCCGCCGGCACGACGGCGCCCGCGGCCCCCGCAGCCCCCGCGCCGGCCCCGGCGCCACAGCCCTCGCCTCCGGCCGTTCCGAGCGCACCAGGCCCGCTCGACCAGGTCGTCGAGCAGACCACCGGCACCGTGGGTCAGGTCGTCGAACAGACCACCGGGACGGTCGAGAGCGTGCTCGACCAGACCACCGTGACGCTGGAGAGCACCGTCGACGGCGTGACCGGCGGACTCGGCCTCGGCGGCGGCAGGTAGCCGCTGCCCGGTCCCGGGCGCGCGGATAGGTTCCTGTCATGAGCGCCCGCGACGACGTCTCGGAGATCTTCGACAGCGCCGCGTGGCAGCCGGTCGACGGGTTCGACTTCGGCGACATCACCTACCACCGCGCCGTCGACGCCGGCGTCGTCCGGATCGCCTTCGACCGGCCCGAGGTGCGCAACGCGTTCCGCCCGCAGACCGTCGACGAGCTCATCACCGCGCTCGAGCACGCCCGGCTGGCCACCGACGTCGGCTGCGTCCTGCTCACCGGCAACGGCCCGAGCCCGAAGGACGGCGGCTGGGCGTTCTGCTCCGGCGGTGACCAGCGGGTGCGCGGGCGTTACGGCTACGAGCACGAGGTGGGCCGCAGCAGCGGCCGGCTGCACGTGCTGGAGGCGCAGCGGCTGATCCGGTTCATGCCGAAGGTCGTCGTCTGCGTCGTCCCCGGCTGGGCCGCCGGCGGCGGGCACAGCCTGCACGTCGTCAGCGACCTGACGCTGGCCAGCGCCGAGCACGCGCGGTTCAAGCAGACCGACGCCGACGTCGGCAGCTTCGACGGCGGCTTCGGCTCCGCCTACCTCGCCCGCCAGGTGGGCCAGAAGTTCGCGCGCGAGGTCTTCTTCCTCGGCGAGGAGTACTCCGCCGAGGACGCGCACCGCATGGGCATGGTCAACCGCGTCGTCCCGCACGCCGAGCTGGAGCGCACCGCGCTGGACTGGGGCCGGCGGATCGTGGCCAAGAGCCCGACCGCGCAGCGGATGCTCAAGTACTCGTTCAACCTGATCGACGACGGCCTGGTCGGCCAGCAGTTGTTCGCCGGGGAGACGACCCGGCTGGCCTACACGGCCGAGGAGGCCGTCGAGGGCCGCGACGCCTTCCTGGAGAAGCGCGACCCCGACTTCTCCCGCTTCCCCTGGCACGTCTGAACGGAGGACCCGTGATCGTCGAGGTGGTGGGCGGCGCCGACGAGCGCCCCGAGGTGCGGGTCGTCGACACCGACGACCTGACCGGGCTGCACCTGGCCCTGGGTCAGGTGACCGACGAGGAGGCCGACGAGGTGCTGCGCGAGGCGGGCCTCGGGCGGCTGCAGGACGACGGGACCGGCCTGCTCGACGCCGCCGCGCTGCGGGCCGCCGCCGAGCCCGACGCCGACGTCGCCGACTGGGGCGAGCGCTGGGACCGGATGGTCGAGCAGGCCCGCGACCAGGGCTGGGGAAGCGACGACGGCGCCACCCTCCAGGTGCACGTCGAGGGCGCGGCGGGCGCCTGAGACGGAGGTCTCGGCGGACCGGTCGGGTGACGATACGGCCCCGGTCGTTGTGGTCACTCCACTGACAGGTCAGGATGAGACCGTGCGCAACCTGATGTCGTGCGAACGAGTTCGCTCGTGAGTGGCACCCCCGGCCGCCCGCTGAGCGCCGAGCTGTCCGAGCAACTGGTCGCCGTTGCGGTCGACATCCTCGCCGACGAGGGCTGGGGCCGGCTCAACAGCGACCGGGTCGCGGCCCGGGCGCGCGCGGGAAAGGCCGGCATCTACCGGCGCTGGCCGTCGATGGCGGCGCTGGCACGGTCGGCGGTCAGCCGCTTCACCCTGGTCCACGCTCCCGAGGACGAGGGCTCGATGCACGCCGACCTCGTCGCCCTGGTCGCCTCCTGGCGCCGGCCGCTGTCCCGCGAGGAGCGGGCGGTGGCCAGCCTCGTCGGTGCCGCCCGGCACGACGAGGACCTGCGCGCCGGGCTCGAGGCCGCCCTGGTACGCCCGCTGACCGAGGCCGTCGAGGTGCTGGGCGAGCGCTGGGCCGCACGGGGCGAGGAGGTGCCGGCCGAACGGCTGGCGCTGCTGCGCTCGGTGCTCGAGGCCTTCTGGTGGCAGCGGCTCACCGCGGCCGGCGACGGCGGGATGGTCGCCGACCGCGTCGAGCAGGTCGTCGACGACGTGCTGCTCCCGATCGTGGTCCCGTCCGCGGAGCCCGCCCGCCGCTGACGCCGGCCCCGGGCGACCGGGGAGCGGGTCAGACGGCGCGCAGGGCGCGGGTGGTGTCGTCCGCCAGCGCGGAGCTCACCAGGTTCGCCTCGTAGCCGGAGAGCAGCCGCTCGGCCAGCGCGCGCGTGGCCGCGGCGACCTCGGCCGCCTGCTCGGGTGCCGGCATCGGCGAGCGCGGCTGGGTGACCAGGATGCGCGTGACCGCCAGCCACGTGGCGGCGACCACCGCGGCCGCCGTCCGCGGGTCGGCGGGGACAGGGCGCTCGGGGCAGGGGCCGGTCCAGGCCTCGATGAGGGCCTCGCGCAGCCGGGCCTCGGCGGTGTGGTGCAGTTCCCGCTCGGAGGCCTGCAGCGCCGGGGAGCGGTCGAGGTCGGTGACGGTGCAGCGCCCGGTCGGGTCGGCCAGCCGCTCGACGAAGCGCCCCACCGAGGCGACCAGGTGCTCACGCAGCGCGGTCAGCGCGGACACCCCGGCGGGGCGCTCCCGCACGGCGGCCGCCGGCCCGTCCACCCACGGCGTCCGGTCGGCCCAGTAGAGCTCCTCCTTGGTCGTGAAGTGGTTGAAGACCGTCTGCACCGCGACGTCCGCCGCGGCGGCGACGTCGGCGATGGTCACGGCGTCGAAGCCGCGCTCGGCGAACAGTCGCTGGGCCGTCTCGCGCACGTGGGCGCGGGTGAGGGCCTTCTTCTGGGCCCGGCGGGACTGATCACTCACGGTGCGAAGGGTAGCAACGCTGCGTTGCTGGTCTCGTGGAAACGGAACGACATCATCCGGTCGGGGCGGGCCGCCGGCCGCCGCAGCCGCAGGTGGCACCGGGTGCCACCCCGCCGTCGGTCGCCGTCGCACCGTGGGGTTGGCTGGACGCCGAGACGACGGCGTCCGCGCGGGCGGGTGCCGGGCCAGAGGAGGGTCGGGGACCGGTGAGGACGCGGGGAGCGGTGCTGCGCGGGGCGGGCACCGAGTACGAGATCGTCGACCTCGAGGTCGTGGACCCCGGCCCGGGTGAGGTCCTGGTCGAGATGGCCTACGCCGGGCTGTGCCACTCCGACGAGCACCTGCGGCACTCCAACCCCGGCGGGCGGTACCCGATCGTCGGCGGCCACGAGGGCTCCGGCGTCGTCCTGGCGGTCGGGCCCGGTGTCACCTCCGTCGCGCCCGGCGACCACGTCGTCACGAGCTTCCTCCCCGCGTGCGGGCACTGCCGGTACTGCGCCACCGGCCGCTCCAACATCTGCGACGCGGGCGCCACCATCGCCATCGGGCAGCTGCCCACCGGCACCTATCCCTTCCGGCTGGACGGCGAGCCGCTGGGCGGGTTCTGCATCGTCGGCGCCTTCGCCCGGCACACGGTGCTCAGCGAGTTCTCCTGCGTGCGCATCGACCCGCACCTGCCGCTGGACACCGCGGCGCTGCTCGCCTGCAGCGTGCCCACCGGCTGGGGGTCGGCGGTCTACTCCGGCGGCACCCGCCCCGGTGACGTCGTCGTGGTGGTCGGGCTGGGCGGCGTCGGTGTCAACGCCGTCCAGGGCGCGGTGCACGCCGGCGCGGTGCACGTGATCGGCGTCGACCCGGTGGCGATGAAGCGGGAGTTCGCGGAGTCGCTGGGGGCCACGCACACCGTGGCCGACGCCCGCGAGGCCGCCCAGCTGGCCCGCGAGCTGTCCCGGGGCACGGGCGCCGACGTGGTGGTCGTGACCGTCGGGAAGATGTCGGCCGAGGTGATGGCCGGGGCGTCGGCCTGCCTGGGCAAGGGCGGCACGCTGGTGCTCACGGCGCTGGCCGACCACCCCCGCGAGGGGCACGTGGACCTCAACGGGCAGATGACCACGGTGTTCGAGCACCGCGTGCAGGGCTCGCTGTTCGGCTCGTGCAACCCCTTCCGCGACATCCCGATGCTGGCGCGGATGGCCGAGGAGGGGCGGCTGGAGCTCGGCCGGCTGGTCACCCGGCGGTACACCCTGGACGAGCTGAACCAGGGCTACCGGGACCAGGCGGCCGGCGAGACGGTCCGGGGCCTGCTGGTCCACGGCTGAGCGGCGGGGTGTCAGACCGCCCCGGCGCGGGAGGTCCGGTACCCGGGGACGGTCACCATCGGCGGCCGCTCGTCGACGGCGACCGGCGTGCTGACCGGCAGGAAGCCGCTGCCGTCGGCGCGGAACTGGGTGAGCAGCCCGCCCGCGCCGGACCGGCCGCTGCGGGCCAGCACCGTCGAGACCACCTGGCCGGCCATCCGGCCCAGCGCCTCCTGGTCCTGCGAGGTGTGCCGGCGCACGCCCAGGTCGACCTGCGCCAGCCCGTGCAGGCCCAGCAGCCCGAGCAGGTCGACCAGCAGCCCCACCTCCACGCCGTAGCCGGAGACGAAGGGCACCTGCTCCAGCGCCTCGCGCCGGCCGGCGTACTCCCCGCCCAGCGGCTGCACGAAACCCGCCAGCTCCGGCCACAGGGCGTTGAGCAACGGGCGCGCGGTGAGCTCGGTGACCCGGCCGCCGCCCGCGGGCGTGATGCGGCCGTCGACCTCCAGCGGCCGGGCGTAGCAGCCCTTGACGTAGCCGACCTGCGGATCGGTCAGCAGCGGCGCGAGCAGCCCCGGCACGTAGTGCGCCACGTCGCCGAGCAGGTCGGCGTCGAGGAAGACCAGCAGGTCGCCGGTGGTGGCCGCGAGCGACTTCCACAGCGCCTCGCCCTTGCCCGGCCGGCTGCCGTGCGCGGGCAGCACGTCCGCGGCCGCGACGACGTCGGCCCCGGCGGCGCGGGCGACCTCGGCGGTGCGGTCGGTGGAGTCGGAGTCGACGACGACCACCTCGTCGACCAGCGGCACCAGCCGGACCCAGTGCGCGACCAGACCGGCGACGATCCCGCCGACGGTGGACTCCTCGTCGCGCGCGGGGAGGACCAGGCTCACCCGGTGGCCGCCGCGGCGCTTGGCCCGCAGCAGGCCGAGGACGTCGACGTCCCCGATCGAGCGGACGGCGGAGGTGCGGCCGGAGAACCAGGCGGCGGCGTCGGGTCGCATCGCCCCACTCTCCAGGAGGCCCCCGGCGCGCCGCCACGGGGCGGGCCGGTGTTCACGTGGCCGTAGCCGGGCGTTCCGCCGTCAGACGCGGCTGCGGTCGCGCAGGGCCGCGGGGCTGTCCGGCCCCACCTGCGCGCCGGCGCCGTCGGGCTCCGGGTGACCGAGCTCGGTCAGCCAGCCGCGCAGCACCCGGTGCAGGTGCTCGGCCCCGACGATCTCGCCGGGCGGCGTCAGGACCCGGGGGTGGGCGAGGAAGCCCCGCTGCTGCGGGCCGCCGAGCCCGCCGTGCGACCCGACGTGCGGCTCGAACGGCGAGGCCTCGTCGGTGTCCGGGTCGTAGCGGCTGTTGACCATGACGTCGGGGCAGTGCGGGAACGTGGACACCCGCGCCACCAGCGCGGGCGCGTGCTCGCCGTAGCCGGCCAGCGGGTCCTCGCCGACCACGACGCCGGTGGCCAGCCGGTGCAGGCCGTCGCGGCCGAGGACGACCGGCCCGTGCTCCTCGGAGTGCACCAGCACGAAGCCCACGCCGTCGTGGTCGACCAGCGCCGGCAGCAGCTCGGGCCAGTGGTGCTCGATCTCCTCCAGCGGCACCCGGCCGGGCAGGTCGGGGAACGAGACGCCGGCGGTGTGGCCGGAGACGACGACCACCACGCCCGGCGCCACCCGCGCGACCCGGGCCGGCTGCCCGGACGGCGTCCCGTGCGCGTGCTCGCCGGCGCCGGCGGACACCACCCGCTCCCGCAGCCGGCGGGCGATGAACCCGGGCCCGGACGCCACCTCGGCCAGCGCGCTGGTCACCTGCCAGCCCTCAGCCGGGCGGCGGCTGTCCCGCGGCTCGGCCCCGCGCCGCCCCGGCTCCGGCGTGCCGCCGCAGTGCCGGCCGACGAAGGACTCGATCGTCTCGCCGAACCGCTGCGCGAAGGCCTCGCCCTGGGTCTGGCCGTGGTCGGACAGCAGCACCACGTGGTACGGCCGCGGGGCGAGCTCGCCGGCGCGGGCCAGCCGGCCCACCTGCTGGTCGATGCTGCGCAGCACCTCGAGGGTGTCGAAGCGCTCGACGCCGCTGTGGTGGGCGACCTCGTCGTAGCCGAGGAAGTCGGCGTAGACGGCCGGGCGGCCGGCCATCATGTCCTCGAGGACGGCCGCGACGACGACGTCGCGGGCGATGACCGTCGTCCCCGGCCGCGCCAGCGGGTAGATGCCGCCGCGGCTGACCCGGGGCCGCACGTCGGCGCGGCGCTGCCGGGCGGCCGCGGACAGCTCTCGGTAGACGTCGGCCAGCGAGACGCCGAGCGTGCGCAGCGCGTTCACCGGGTTGGCGAAGTACGCGTAGTAGCCGGCGCCCACCCGCTCGCGCCGCCGTCCCGACCGCCGCGGTACCACCAGCGGCAGCGCGCTCATGGTCAGGCTGACGTGCGGGGCGTCGCCGGTGAACAGGTTGCCGCGGCTGGCGCCGCCGCCGGCCAGCAGGCCGCGGCCGTCGGAGTGCCGCCGCTCCACCTCCGCGGCGTCGGTCGGGTGGGAGACCGCGACGACGTGGTCGCGGTCCTTCTCGTAGTAGCGGAACCCCAGGACGTCGTGGTTGGAGCCGTGCAGGATGCCGCAGACCGAGGCGCCGGTCTGCGAGCTCCAGTCGGTGTGCCACGAGGTGAGCGCGTGGCTGCCCGACCGCAGCCACGCGGCCAGGGTGGGCATCGACCCGTCGCGGACCGCGCGCCGGACGGTGTCGGCGCCCAGCCCGTCGATCTGCAGGAACAGCACGCCCGGCGGGCGGGGCCCGGCCGCCGAGGCGTGCGGGGCGCGGCGGCGGGCGCGGCGGAAGAAGAGCTCGTCCTCGTCGATCGCCAGCGCGCTGCTCACCACCGCCGTCACCGCCGCCATGGCGACGACGACCAGGGTGGCGGTGCCCAGGTCGGTGACCACGACGCCCGGGATCGCGAAGGAGACCGCGAGCACCCCGGCGCCCAGCAGCAGGAAGCTGCCCAGGCCGAGGGTGAACAGCGCCAGCGGCAGCGCCACGCGCATGACCAGCGGCCAGACCACGCCGGCGAGCAGGCCGAGCAGCAGCGCGGTCAGTGGCGGCTGCCACCAGGCGGGCATCGCGAAGCCGGCGAGCCAGCGGTCGAGGACGACGAGGGCGAGCGTGGCGAGCACCCAGGTGAGCAGCACCCGGGCCGGTGCGCGCCCGCGGCCGAGCACCCGGCCGTGCTGGTCCGCCCGGGGAGTGCGCGTCACGCCGGACCGCACGACGTCGGGCTGCCCTCGTCCTCCGGCTGCCGCTCCGGCTCGGCGTGCCGCCGGCGGCGGGACCCGACCAGGTTGAGGACCGCGCCGACGACGAGGACCAGCAGCGTCGCCACGAGGGTGGCGATCAGCGGGCTGTCGAAGATCCCGCCGCTGGCCACGCCGAGCAGCGCGTAGGCGACCGCCCACAGCGACGCGGCCAGCAGCGAGGCGGGCAGCAGCCGCCGCCACGGGTAGGCCAGCGCGCCGGCGGCCAGCAGCACGGGGATGCGCCCGGCGGGGAGCAGCCGCCCGGCCACGATGATCTGCCAGCCGTGCCGGCGGAACTGCCCGCGGACCTCCTCGATGCGGTCGGCGTGCTGCCCCCGCGCCACCCAGCGCACCGCGGCCGGCCCGCCGAAGCGGCAGACGGCGAAGGTGGTGACGTCGCCGAGCCAGGCACCGAGGGCGGCGACGACGAGCACCGCGACCAGGTTGAGCTCGTGCGCGGTGACCGCGAACGCGGCGGCGGCGCCGACCAGCGGCCCCGTGGGCACCACCGGGACGATCGACCCGAGCAGCACGCCGCCGAACAGGACCGGGTAGCCCAGCGACCCGTCGGTCCAGGCGGCGGCGAGGGTGGTGCTCATGCCGCGTCCGCCACGGCGGGGAGCGCGACCGGCCGGCCGGGCTCGGGGACGACGACGGTGGTGGGCAGCCGGCGGGCGGCGACCGCCTCCGCGAAGGCGAGCGGCGGCTCGGACAGCAGCCGGCGGTAGCGCCCGGCCAGGCCGGGGAGCGTGGTGCCGCCGCGGACGGCCAGGGTGCCCCAGTGCACCGGGACCGCGACCTGCGGGCGCACGCGCGCCACCGCCTCCGCGGCCCGCCCGGGGTCGAGGTGGCCCGGGCCGAGCGTGGGACCCCAGCCCCACACGGGCACCAGCGCGACGTCGACCCCGCGGTCGCCGATGCGGGTCATGCCCTCGAACAGGTCGGTGTCGCCGCAGGCGTAGACGCTGGACCCGGCGCCCTCCAGCAGGTGCCCGACCGCGACCGTCTCCGGGCCGTGCGTCAGGCGCGGGCCCCAGCGGTGGCCGCTGTGCACCGCGGGGACGGCGGTGACCCGCAGGCGGCGGTGCACCAGCGACTCCCCGGGGGCGAGCTCGTCCACCCAGCGGACGCCGCGCGAGCGCAGCCACGCGCCGGCGCCGCGCGGCACGACCACGCGGACGTCGTCGTCCAGCAGCCGCAGGCTGGGCAGGTGCAGGTGGTCGGCGTGCAGGTGGCTGACCAGGACCAGGTCGGCGTCGGCCCAGGCGGCCGGGGACGGGAGGGGGACGACCCGCCGCAGCGGGCCGAGGGAGCGGGTGAGGACCGGGTCGGTGAGCACCGTGGACCCGGCCAGCTCGACGCGGACGGTCGAGTGGCCGATCCAGTGCAGCCCGGGACCCTCCACGCGGCCAGTATCGACCCGGGCACCGACGGGCCCGGGGACGCCGCTCCCCGTCCGGGGCAGCGGGCCCGGCGCGCCGCTCCGGGTGCGGCGGGGACGGATGCGTTCCACCATGCCTCCCATGACCTCAGCGGGGGCCCCGGGGTTGCCACGGCCGGCGCAGGACCTGTCCGGCGAGCTGCGGCGCATGGCGCTGCACCTGGAGACGGCGGCGGTGCTGGAGCTGCGCGCCCAGCGCACCACCGACCCGGTGCAGGTCGTGGTGCTGCGCCGGCGCGCCGAGCAGCGACGGCAGGAGGCGGCCCGCCTGCGGGAGCGGCTGGCCGCCTGCGGCGTGGCCCTGCCGCTCGGGCAGCGGGCGCCGGGCGCGGCCCCCGCGTGACCCGGGGGCGCTAGCGTCGCGTCCGTGGCCACCTGGGCGGACGTGCGGCGGCTGGCCCTCGCGCTGCCCGGGACGACGGAGGGCACCTCCTACGGCCGGCCGTCCTGGGAGGTCGGCGGCCGCGCCTTCGTCTGGGAGCGCCCGCTGCGCCGCGCCGACGTCGAGCACCTGGGGGACGCCGCACCGGAGGGCCCGGTCCTCGGCGCCGCCGTCGCCGACGAGGGCGTCAAGCACGCGCTGGTCGCCGACGACCCCGCCGTCTACCTGACGACGCCGCACTTCGACGGGTACGCCGCCGTGCTGGTGCGCCTGGACGCGATCGACGTCGCCGAGCTCGGGGAGCTGGTCACCGAGGCGTGGCTGGCGAGGGCGCCGGCCCGGCTGGCGCGCGAGTTCCCCGCCGGGCGGTAGCCCCTCCCGGTACCGGGCGGTACGGCGCCGCGCGCGGACCCCTGGCCGGGCGGTTCCGGGTCTGGCATGTTCCGCCGCCGTCCCGAACCCGTGATCACAGGAGATCCCGTGCGTCTGCGCCCCCTCGTCGCCGGCACCGCCCTCGCCGCGACGTCCGTCCTCGCCCTCGCCGCCCCCGCCGCCGCGGCGCCCAGGCCCGCCTACGAGGCCGACGTCGTCGGCGTCGTCCAGGTCGACCGCGGTGACCGCACCGTGGCGCAGGTCCAGGTCCGCTACCGCTGCGCCGCGGGTGAGGACCTCGGCCTGTGGGTGTCGGTCAAGCAGACCGCCGACCGCACGGCCGACCCACACCTGGAGCAGGAGGGCAGCAGCGGCATCTCCGCGGCGTGGAGCCAGAGCCACGGCAACTCGTTCACGTGCGACGGGCGCACTCGCGTGGGCACCTTCACCGTCGACCACCTGGAGTGGGGCTTCGGCGAGCTGGCCCGGGGCGAGGCCTACGTCCAGTTCTGCCTGACCGACCCCCACGCCCCCGGCCCGGAGGGCCTGCTGCTCAGCCACAACGAGTTCGTGCACGTGCGCTGACCCCGGCGGACGCCGCGGTACCGGCACGACCGGTACCGCGACGTTCCGCGCGCCGGATCGCGCCGGGAGTGGCAGAGTCCACAGGGTGAAGACCTGGCTCGACGCCTGGCCGGTGTTCCGGCAGCTGACCGGCCCCGATCCGCTCGGGCGCGGCAGGGCCGCGCGAAGCAAGGCGACGGAGGACGTGGTGAGCCGCACGGCCACCGCCGACCGCGTCGTCCAGAGCGTCTGCCCGTACTGCGCCGTCGGCTGCGGGCAGCGGATCTTCGTGAAGGACGAGCAGATCGTCCAGATCGAGGGCGACCCGGACTCCCCGATCAGCCGCGGCCGGCTCTGCCCCAAGGGCAGCGCCAGCAAGTCGCTGGTCACCAGCCCGACCCGCGTGACGACGGTCAAGTACCGCCGGCCGTACGGGACGGAGTGGGAGGACCTCGACCTCGACACGGCGATGCACATGATCGCCGACCGCGTGCTGGAGGCCCGGCGCAAGGGCTGGCAGGACGAGAACGACGGCAAGCGCGTGAACCGCACCATGGGGTTGGCGAGCCTCGGAGGGGCGACCCTCGACAACGAGGAGAACTACCTCATGAAGAAGCTGTACAGCGCCCTGGGCGCCATACAGATCGAGAACCAGGCGCGCATATAGCACTCCGCCACGGTGCCCGGTCTGGGTGCCTCGTTCGGTCGTGGCGGTGCCACGAACTCCCAGGAAGACCTCGCGAACTCCGACTGCATCGTCATCGAGGGTTCCAACATGGCCGAGTGCCACCCGGTGGGTTTCCAGTGGGTGAGCGAGGCCAAGGCGCGCGGCGCGAAGGTCATCCACGTCGACCCGCGGTTCACCCGCACCAGCGCGATCGCCGACCTGCACGTGCCGCTGCGCATCGGCACCGACATCGCGTTCCTCGGCGGGCTGATCAACCACGTCCTCACCCACGACCTGTACTTCGAGGAGTACGTGGTCGCCTACACCAACGCCGCGGCGCTGGTGCGCGAGGACTTCGTCGACGCCGAGGACCTCGGCGGCCTGTTCTCCGGCTTCGACCCGGAGAACAACACCTACGACGAGTCCAGCTGGCAGTACGAGCCGGAGGAGCCGCCGCACTCGGGCTCCGACGACCCCGCCGGGGCCGCCGCGCAGGACGAGCTCGAGGACCACCCGCAGATCCGGAAGACCGACAAGGCGCAGGCGGCCGGCAGCGGTGGCCCCCCGATCGCGGCCAAGCCGAAGCGCGACGAGACGCTGCAGCACCCGCGGACGGTCTTCCAGGTCCTCAAGCGGCACTTCGCCCGCTACACCCCGGAGATGGTGGCCGAGGTCTGCGGCATCGAGCCGGAGGTGTTCCTCCAGGTGGCCCGCTGGGTCACCGAGAACAGCGGCCGCGACCGGACGACGGCGTGGGTGTACTCGGTGGGCTGGACGCAGCACAGCGTCGGCGCGCAGTACATCCGCACCTGCTCGATCCTGCAGACGCTGCTGGGCAACATCGGCCGTCCCGGCGGCGGCATCCTGGCGCTGCGCGGGCACGCCAGCATCCAGGGCTCGACCGACGTCCCGACGCTGTACAACCTGCTGCCCGGCTACCTGCCGATGCCGCACGCGCTGCAGCACCAGTCGCTCGACGACTACTGCGCCGACGCCGCCGGCAAGGCCGGCTTCTGGGGCAACAAGCGCGCCTACATGACCAGCCTGCTCAAGGCCTGGTGGGGCGACGCCGCGACGCCGGAGAACGACTTCGCCTTCGGCTACATGCCGCTGATCGACGGCGACCACAGCTCCTACCGCCAGATCAAGGACATGATCGAGGGGAAGATCTCCGGCTACTTCCTGGTCGGCGAGAACCCCACGGTCGGCCACCCCAACGGCCGGATGAACCGGTTCGGACTGGCCAACCTCGACTGGCTGGTCGTCCGCGACCTGCAGATGATCGAGTCGGCGACCTTCTGGAAGGAGTCGCCGGAGATCGAGACCGGCGAGCTCGCCCCGGAGACGATCGCCACCGAGGTCTTCTTCGTGCCCGCGGCGTCGCACGCGGAGAAGGAGGGGACCTTCACCCAGACCCAGCGGCTGCTGCAGTGGCGGCACAAGGCCGTCGACCCGCCGGGCGACGCGAAGAGCGACCTGTGGTTCTACTTCCACCTCGGCCGCATCCTGCGCGAGCGGCTGGCCGGCTCGACCGACCCGCGCGACCGCCCGCTGCTCGACCTCACCTGGGACTACCCGACGCACGGTCCCGACCAGGAGCCCAGCGCCGAGGACGTGCTGCGGGAGATCAACGGCGTGGGCCCCGACGGGCGTGCCGTCTCCGGGTACATGGAGCTGAAGGACGACGGGTCGACGTCGTGCGGCTGCTGGATCTACTCCGGCGTCTACGCCGACGAGGTCAACCAGTCCGCCCGCCGCAAGCCCGGCCGCGAGCAGGGCCAGGTCGCCTCCGAGTGGGGCTGGGCGTGGCCGTACAACCGGCGCATCCTCTACAACCGCGCCTCGGCCGACCCCGACGGCAGGCCGTGGAGCGAGCGCAAGAAGTACGTCTGGTGGGACGAGGAGGCCGGCCGCTGGACCGGCGCCGACAACCCGGACTTCGAGGCGACCAAGCGGCCGGACTACGTGCCGCCGGAGGGAGCCCGGGCGCAGGACGCGATCGGCGGCGCCGACCCGTTCATCATGCAGGGGGACGGGAAGGCGTGGCTGTACGCGCCCGCGGGCGTCGTCGACGGGCCGCTGCCGACGCACTACGAGCCGGCGGAGTCCGTCGTCGAGAACGCCCTCTACAAGCAGCAGGCGAACCCGACGATCGAGCGCATCGAGGGCCCGTGGAACCGGGAGAACCCGCCGCTGAGCCCGGTCTTCCCGTTCCAGGTGACCACCTACCGGCTCACCGAGCACCACACGGCCGGCGGGATGAGCCGGACGCTGCCCTACCTGTCGGAGCTCCAGCCGGAGTTCTTCGTCGAGGTCAGCCCCGAGCTGGCCGCGCTGCGCGGGCTGGTCAACGGGGAGTACGCCACGCTGGTCAGCACGCGGACGGCGATCGAGGCGAAGGTGCTGGTCACCGAGCGGATGCGCCCGATCCGGCTGCGGGACGGCCAGGTCGTGCACCAGATCGGGATGCCCTACCACTGGTCCTACGGCGGCATCTCGACCGGCGACTCGGCCAACGACCTGCTCGGGATCGTGCTCGACCCGAACACCCACATCCAGGAGGACAAGGTCAGCACCGCCGACATCGTCCCGGGACGGCGCCCGCGCGGGCCCGAGCTCATCGAGTTCGTGGAGGGCTACCGGCGCCGCGCGGGCGTGGGGTCGGGGCGGGTCGGGGTCAACGGCCGCGACCCGGTCGCCGCCGAGGCCGGCGAGGGATCCCAGCAGTGAGGAGACCGGCATGACCCCGATCAGCTCGGCGAGTGCGGCGTTCACCGGGCACGACCCGGAGAACCGGCTCTACGGGCCGGTGCCGGACGTGACCGGGCAGGCCGGCTACGACCCGGACCACCCGGCGCGGGTGGGCTTCTTCACCGACACCTCGGTGTGCATCGGCTGCAAGGCCTGCGAGGTGGCGTGCAAGGAGTGGAACACGCTGCCGATGGACGACTCGCACGGCGTGCGCGACGTCATCGGGTTGTCCGGGATGTCCTACGACAACACCGGGCAGCTCGGGGCCAACTCCTGGCGGCACGTGGCGTTCATCGAGCAGTCCCGCACCGTCGACCTGCCGATGCCGACCTTCGGCCGCCCGGGCGACGACCGGCAGGGCAGCGGCCCGTCGGTGGCCGAGGGCGACAACGACGGCAGCCTGGCCGCGGCGCAGCAGTCGAGCGTGCTCAACGCCGAGGCGCTGTCGGAGTTCGACCCGCAGACCGGGCAGAGCGGCACCGACAAGCAGATCCGCTGGCTGATGAGCTCCGACGTCTGCAAGCACTGCACGCACGCCGGGTGCCTGGACGTCTGCCCGACCGGGGCGCTGTTCCGCACCGAGTTCGGGACCGTCGTCGTGCAGGGCGACATCTGCAACGGCTGCGGCTACTGCGTCATCGGCTGTCCCTACGGTGTCATCCAGACCCGCAAGGGCGACGGCCGGGCCTTCAAGTGCACGATGTGCTACGACCGGCTCACCGACGGGCTGCAGCCGGCGTGCGCCACCGCCTGCCCGACGCAGTCGATCCAGTTCGGCAACCTCGACGAGCTGCAGGCCCGCGCCGACGCCCGGCTGGCGACGCTCAAGTCGCAGGGAGTGGAGACGGCGCGGCTCTACGGCCGGGACGAGGACGACGGCGTCGGCGGCGCGGGCGCGTTCTTCCTGCTGCTCGACGAGCCGGAGGTCTACGGCCTGCCGCCGGACCCGGTGGTCACCACCCGCGACCTGCCCTCGATGTGGCGCGCGGCGGCGGCCGGCGCGGCGATGATCGCCGGCGTCGTCATCTCGTCGTTCGTCGGACGGAGGCCCCGATGATCGGCCGGGAGCGGCAGGGATGGCCGTTCCTGCCGGAGGGGGACCGGTGACGGAGGGGCTGACGACACCGGGCGCGGGCTGGCGGCGGGCCGACGGCCCGGCGGCGGAGGCCCGCGGCAAGCGGCGGCGCAGGGGCGGGCGGCGCGGCGGCGGCGGCGAGGTGCCGATGGTCGAGGACGCCCGGTTCACCTCGTACTACGGGCGCCCGATCATCAAGTCGCCGGTGTGGAAGTCGCCGGACGTGCCGCTGTACCTGTTCCTCGGCGGCATGGCGGGGTCGTCGTCGATCCTGGCGGCGGTCGCCGACGTCACCGGTCGGCCGGTGCTGACCCGGGTCGGCCGGTACACCGCCGGCGGCGGCGCGATCGCCTCGGTGGTCTTCCTCATCCACGACCTCGGGCGGCCCGAGCGGTTCCTGCACATGCTGCGGGTGTTCAAGCCGACCTCCCCGCTGTCGGTCGGCTCCTACATCCTCGCGCCGTTCGGTGCGGCGGCCGGGGCGACGGCGGCGGTCGAGCTGCTGGGCTGGTTCCCGCGGCTCAAGCGCTTCGGCGGCGTGGTGTCGGCGCTGTTCGGCGGGCCGCTGGCCACCTACACCGGCGTGCTGCTGGCCAACACCGCGGTGCCGTCCTGGCACGCGGCGCACCGGCAGCTGCCGTTCGTCTTCGGCGGCTCGGCGATGGCGGCCGGCGGCGGGATGACCATGGTGTTCACGCCGGTGGCCGAGGCGGGGCCGTCGCGGCGGACCGCGGTGGCCGGCGCGGCGATCGAGCTGGCCGTGATGCACCGGGTGGAGAACGACCACGGGATCGTCAGCGAGCCGTACCACGAGGGCCGGGCCGGGGCGCTGCTGCGCGCGGCGAAGGCCTGCACCGCGGCGGGCGCGGCGCTGACCGTCGTCGCCGGACGGCGTCGGGCCGGTGCGGTGGTGTCCGGGCTGCTGCTGGCGGCCGGCTCGCTGCTCACCCGCTTCGGCGTCTTCGAGGCCGGGCTGGCCAGCGCGCGGGACCCCAAGTACACGGTCGTCCCGCAACGCGAGCGGCTCGCCGCCCGGCAGAACGGCCACGCGCCGACCGTCACCCGCTGATCCCCCTCCGCGGCGGACGCCGACCACCGGGCGACCGCTCGTGCCCTCGGCTGCCGAGGACCGTCGTCACCTCGACGTGTGGGCGGACGGCGACTTCCACGGCCGGACCCGCCGGGTCGATGCCTCAGGCAGCCCCGCCAGCCGCCGGCGGAGTGACGGTCCTGTCTGTGGTGACGCCGGCTCGCCCGGCGCGGTGCAGTCAGGGTCCGGGGCGCGCAACCGTTCGGCGAGCCATGCGGCGTCCGCGGCGACGAAGCCCAGGAAGTGCGAGCTGCGCGAGCGTTGCCAGGGCAGTCCGAGGAAGACCAGGCCAGGCACGTCGCTGACACCGGCGACGTGCCGGACCTGCCCGTCGAGGACCACTCCGGGAACGTCCAGCCATGGGTACTCAGGGCGGAACCCGGTGGCCCAGACGACCCCGGCCACGTCCACGGTGGTGCCGTCGGCGAATCCGACGGTGTCGCCGCACGCGCTCACCGCACGCGGGCGGATCCGGACACCACTGGCACGCAGGCGTCGCCACGACGTACCGATGACGATCTCGACGCCGGCGCCCTGCCGCGCTCCCGGATGCCGCTGCGAGGCGACGCCACCGGCCCGGATGCGCCGCCACACGCTGTCGACGAGCGCCCCGCGGCGGGAGGGGGGCCGGATCGGCCCCTCGTCCGTCGGCCTGGCGACCAGCCCCAGCATCGTGAGCCACCAGAAGAGATCTCGGCCGAGCGGCCGCTGCGGCATCATGTACGGCCGCGAGCCGAGCGCGATGCTGACCGTGCGGCCCGAGGCGGCCAGCTCCGCGGCGATCTGGACGCCGGAGTTCCCGGCACCGACGACGAGCACCGGCCCGTGTGGCAGATCGGCGGGCCGTCGATAGGCCGAGCTGTGCAGCTGGACGACGGTCGGTGCCAGGCCCCCGGCGAGCGCCGGCACGTGGGGCGCGACGTAGGAGCCGGTGGCGACGACCACCTGGGAGGCGGTGAGCGTCCCGGTGGTGGTCTCGGCGATGAACCGGCCGTCGGGCGACCGGTGGAGACGGACCACCCGGGTCTGCAGGCGGACGGGCAGCCCGAAGGTCCGGGCGTAGCGCTCCAGGTAGTCGGCGACCTCGTCCTTGGTCGGGTAGGTGCCGGCGGGGGCCGGGAACGGAGAACCGGGCAGGGAGTTGTACTCCGCCGGGCTGAACAACCGCAGCGAGTCCCACCGTGAGCGCCAGGCGTCCCCGATGCGGGAGCCCGCGTCCACGACGAGGAAGGGGATCCCGACCCGTCGCAGGTGCCAGGCCATCGCCAGGCCGGCCTGGCCTGCGCCGATGACGAGGACCTGGACGGTGACGTCCTCCTCGGGGTGGAGCGGCGCGGTCATGGGCAAGCACGGTAGGTCAGCCAGGGAGTGCCGGGGTGGGTTTCCCGCTCGCCGGTCCCGGTGCCCTCGGGGCCTCGCGGACGGACACCCGAGCACAGGTCGCCTCCCGTCGCCCCGTCCCCGCGACGCAGGTCCACGACCGCCAGGCCGTACCCCGGGGCCGCGCCGACACCTCAGGGAGTGCGTGTCTCCCGCGCCGGCGGGCGGGCTACCGGCGTCGGATGACGAACAACTTGCTGTTGATCTGCCGGACGTCGTCGAGGCCTGCTCTCGCGAGATGTCCGAGAAGCGCGGGAAAGTCGTAAGGGGAGCCGGGCTCGTGGTCGAGGTCCACCTGCCCCACCACCGCCAGTTCCTCGACGGCGGTGGAAAAGAGGACGTCCCCCACCGCGCCCTCGACATTGATCTTCAGCGCGATCTCGATACCTGGGTGTTCTGCCGCCACTCGGCGCAGGATGTCGGGGAGGGTCACCATCGGCACCTCTTCGACCGACACCGAGTCGATCATCGCGCTGTGCAGGGAATGCGCCCACGACTCCTCGGCGATGAACAGTTCAGCCGTTCCTGTCGATCGGCCCACCGCCGCCTGCACACACGTCCATGCCGCCGCTCGACAATTCTGCTGCTGCGCCTGCACGAGGGCGTGGAAGTTGTCGCTCTGCGGCTCGTACGAATACACGTGCGCCGCTCCCTGAGCCAGGGCCCATGCCGAGAAATAGCCCTTGTGTGCTCCCAGATCGACGATCACGCGCCCACGGCACGTCATGGGGAACGCGTGCTGCCCCCAGATGTAGCCGAGAGTGAGGGCGTCGACTCCATAGGAGTCCCTCCCGAGGACGACCGGCCCGCCCGGCAGGGTGATCAGGTCGTCCTGTCGCGGTGGCCGACCGGCGACCAAGCGGAGTGACGCGCGCACGAGCTGAGCTCGGGCGCGTAGGGGGATGTCACTGCCGAGCGTCGTGAAGAAAGCGAGCTTTCCGGCGAAGTATGTGCGTTTGAGTACCGGCCGTAGCTGTGTCGGAACTCTCTGAAAGGAGCGTTCGAGCAAGTCCCCGTTCACCGTGCGTGCGTATCAGGAGTCTCGGATCCCGTCCAGAGGAGTCCGCCTCTGATCGTCGTCCCGCTTCTCCGGTGATCAACTTTCTGTCCGCTGCCACGGAGATGCGAATGGTGATTTCCGGGTCACCTGGTGTAGTCGCTTCCGGATTGACGTCGGACCCGAGCGGCGAGTCGCGGACGCAGCGAGAGAGGCAGCCACTCTGCGTGACGAAATCACAAAAGGTGGGATTTCGTCTCGTCAGCCCTTGACGATGCTCCTGGCACGACGCAAAGTCCTTCCCCTGTCAAGCACTCACACGAGATGAGTCGGGCTGTAGGAGACAGGCCGGCTCCGCTCAAGCGGGGGTCAGACGTGTTTGCCATGGGAGCGAACCGCGGGCGGCACCACTGCGGTGGCAGTGATGCACCTGACCGATGCGACGGCGGGCGCCGAGCTCCCTACGGCGGGGGTGTCGGCCACCCCGCGGACACGAGCCGCAGGTCGGGTGCAGGAGGCATGCGGGGCCCTGCGGCTCCCGATCCCGCACCGAGCCCCCTCGGCCCATTCCGGTTCCAAGAAGCGCGAGCCCCGGAGGCCACCCGTGAACACCTTGACCAGTCCCGTCATCAACCCTGACGGTGTGGAGCGCCAGGCTCCGCAGACGAGCGTCCAGCCGCGGGAGCCGGGGGACGCGGTGGCCGGACCCGAGGCGCCGCTCCCCGTGCCGACCACTGCTTCGGCGAGAGGCCGCCCGATCGTCAGCCTGATCATCCCGACGAGGAACGAGGCGGCGAACATCGCCTGGGTCCTCGAGAACGTCCCCGACCGTGTCGACGAGGTGATCGTGGTCGACGGGCGGTCCACCGACGCGACCGTCGTGACGGCACGGTCGTGTCGGCCCGGCATCCGGGTGCTCGAGCAGGAGGGGATCGGCAAGGGAGACGCCCTGCGGACCGGCTTCCGCGCGGCGCGTGGCGACATCATCGTCATGATCGACGCCGACGGCAGCATGGCGCCCAGTGAGATCCCGCACTACGTGCACTTCCTCGAGAACGGCTACGACTTCGTCAAGGGCTCGCGCTTCATCGGAGGCGGGGGCTCTCGCGACATCAGCCCCACCCGACGGATGGGGAACGCGGTCCTGGTGCACCTGGTCAACGGCCTCTACGACGCGCACCTGACCGACCTCTGCTACGGGTTCTGCGCCTTCCACCGTCGGTACCTCGACTACCTGGGGGTCTCCACGCCCGGCTTCGAGGTCGAGGCCAAGATGATCGTCTCGGCCATCAAGTCGGGGCTGCGGATAGCGGAGGTCCCCAGCCTCGAGATGCCGCGTCGGTTCGGCCGGTCCAACCTGCGGACCTTCCGTGACGGCACGCGGGTTCTCCGCACCGTCCTCCGGGAGCACAACTCAGGGCTCAGCGGCCACGCCGTCCAGCAGGTCCGGTCGATGGTCCATCGTCCCGCCGGGACGACCTCGGTCGCACTGACCCCTGCTCCGCGGCCGTGAGCGCCGTCCCGGGCGAGGAGGCCGCCGAAGCACTCGACGGCCTCCGATGAGACGGTCGGCGGAACGCCTGGCCGGTGCTGCGGCCATGGCAGCGACCGGCCACCTGGCCGGAGTGGCGATCGCCACGGACCAGCACGCGCTGGTGGAGGGACTGGCCGTCGCGGCTCTCCTCGCCGGCCCAGGGGTCACCACCGCGGCCCTCCTCCGGAGGGTGACCGTGTGGACCCGGCTCGTGTGTGGACTCGCGGCCGCGATCTGTGTCAACGGCATCGTGGCGGAGGTCATGCTCGTCCTGCACCTCTGGTCCATCCCGGGCGGGGCCACCGCGGTCGGCGTCATCAGCGCGGCGCTGTGGCTCGTCGCCCCGGCTCTCCGGGACGACGCCGTGGCCGCCGTCTCCCCGCCTGCCCCGGACCCCCGGGTGGCGTCGTGAGGATCACCGTGGTCCCACCCGGCGAGCTGGGCGAGCCCGAGCTGGGAGCCTGGCGCACCTTCCAGCAGCAGACACCGGCCCTGGACAACCCCTTCATGGCGCCGGAGTACGTCCGCGCGGTCGGCGCGGTCCGGCCCGCGACCCGTGTGGCGGTGCTCGAGGACGGGAACGCGGTGGTCGGCTTCTTCCCGTTCGAGCGCCGGGGCCTCGGCTACGGGATGCCGATCGCCCCGACCCTGACCGAGTGGCAGGGCGTGGTGCACGCGGTCGGCCTCGACTGGGATCCCAGGCGGTTGCTGCGGGCCTGCGGCCTGTCGACCTGGGAGTTCGACTGCCTCGCCGAGGGGCAGCGGCCGTTCGCGCCCTTCGAACTCTGCCGTGTGCCGTCGCCGGTGATGGACCTGCGTCAGGGCTACGACCACTACCTCGCTGAGCGCCGCCGTGCGTCGTCGCGGATCCGGGACCTGCCGCGCCGGCGTCGACGGCTCGAACGCGAGGTCGGGCCCGTCCGGTTCGAGTTCGACGCCCGGGATCCGCAGGCGCTCCGGAGGCTCATGGCGTGGAAGTCGGCGCAATACCGCCGAACCGGCCGGACCGACCGCTTCGCCCGGCCCTGGATCGTCGAGCTGGTCGAGACCATGCTCGAGACACGGGCCCCGGGGTGCACCGGCCGGCTGTCGATCCTCCACGCGGGCGAGCACGTGGTCGCGGCGCACTTCGGCGTGAGCTCGTCGCGGGTCCTCCCCACGTGGTTCCCCGCCTACGACGTCGGGTCCCGGCCGTACTCGCCCGGGCTGCTGCTGCACCTCGAGATGGCGCGGGCGGCGTCCGCCGTCGGCATCTCCACCGTCGACCTGGGCCGTGGCGCCAAGGACTACAAGGAGTGGCTCAAGAGCTACGACCTCGTCGTCGCCGAGGGGCGCGTGCACCGGGCCTCGGCCGCCGCCGCCCTGCACTGGGCGCGCCGGGAACCCGTGCGCCACCTCCGGCAGGTCGTCCTCGAGAGCCCCGCGCTCTACCAGGCGGCCGACCGGGCCCTCGTGGGCTACGCGAAGTTGCGCGGCCGGCCCGGCCGGAGGACTCCCGGACCCGGCGACGGTGGTGCCGGGGGCACGAGACAGCGGTCCGACGGGGTGCACCGGCCCCACCGACAGGAGGTGTCGTCATGAGCACCGCGAGCGCAGCCCGGGACCGGCGCGCAGCGCCGTCGCCGGAAGAGGTGCCGGCCTCGCCCCCGCCCCCGCCGATCTCCGTGGTCATCTGCGCGTACACCGAGCAGCGCTGGGACGACGTGCTCGCCGCCGTCCGGTCGGTGGAGGAGCAGCGGCTGCGCCCGCTCGAGGTCATCCTCGTCGTCGACCACAACCGTCCGCTCCACGAGCGGCTGCGAGCGGCGCTGCCCGACGTCCGCGTCGTCGAGAACGAGGGTGAGCGCGGCCTGTCGGGAGGCAAGAACACCGGCGTCGCGCTGGCCCGCGGCGACGTCATCGCCTTCCTGGACGACGACGCGGTGGCCGAACCGGAGTGGTTGCACTGGCTGGGAGCCGGCTACACGGGCCCGGACGTCATGGGCGTCGGTGGGCTGACCCTCCCCTCGTGGGAGACCGGTCGCCCGGCCTGGTTCCCGGCGGAGTTCGACTGGGTGGTGGGGTGCACCTTCACGGGTCGGCGTCCCGGCGTGGTCCGCAACCTGCTCGGCGGCAACGCCTCCTTCCGCCGCGAGGCGTTCGAGGTCGCGGGCGGCTTCGTCAGCCGGCTCGGCCGGTCCACCAGGAGCAGCCGACCACTCGGCTGTGAGGAGACCGAGTTCTGCATCCGGGTCGCACAGCAGCGCCCGGGATCGGTGTTCCTCTTCGAGGACCGTGCGGTCATCCGGCACCGGGCACCCGCGGACCGCGAGCGCTTCTCCTACTTCCGTTCCCGGTGTTATGCCGAGGGCCTGTCCAAGGCCGTCGTCACCCGGAGCGTGGGCGCCGGCGACGGGTTGTCGGCAGAACGCTCCTACGTCGCGCGCACCCTCGGCCGGGGGATGGCCCGGGGGCTGGGGGAGGCGCTGCGCGGGGACGGCGCAGGTCTGGCCCGCACCGGCGCCATCGCGGCCGGGCTGCTCGCGACCACGGCCGGTTACGCCGTCGGCCTGGCGCAGTCGCGCCCGGTGCTCCAGGGGGAGGCCGGCGACACGTGAGTCGGAGGCCCGTACCGCTTCTCATGTACCACTCGGTCGCCGAGGACCCGACCCCGGCGACCCGGCGGCTGGCGGTCAGTCCCCCGGCGTTCGCGGAGCAGGCCCAGCGGCTGGCGGACCTCGGCTTCACGACGCTGACCTTCTCCGCCCTCGCCGACCGGCTGACCTCGGGCGCCGAGTTGCCGGAGCGACCGGTGGCCCTGACCTTCGATGACGGCTACGCCGACTTCCACAGCGTCGTGTTCCCGATACTGCGGCGACACGGTCTCACCGCCACGGTCTTCGTCACCACCGGCTGGCTGGCCGATGCAGGGGCGTCCGCGGCGGGACGGCCGATCGGCCGGATGCTGAGCCGGCAGCAGCTCGCGGAGCTGAGCGCCGCCGGCATCGAGATCGGCGGCCACAGTCACAGCCATCCCCAGCTCGACCAGCTCCAGGGCCCCCAGCTGGCCGGGGAGCTGCAGCGCAGCAAGGAACTGCTCGAGGAGGCGACCGGCCGGCCGGTGGAGGGACTGGCCTATCCGTACGGCTACACCAGTCCTCGGGTCCGGGAGGCCGTGGCCGCCAGCGGTTACCGGTTCGCCGCCGTCGTGGCCAACACCTGTGCCCGGGCGCCGGTCGACCCGCTGGCAGTACCTCGGCTCACCATCCGGCGGACGACGACGATGCAGACCTTCGAGCAGCTCGTCGGCGCGCGGGGCATCGGCCGGACGTTCCTGCTCCAGCGCACGTTGACCCGTGGGTTCGCCGTCGTCCGACGAGGCCACCGGCTCGCCCGGCGAGTGGGACGGGCATGACCGACGTCGACGTGCGCATCCCCACCCCCGCCCCGGAGGCGGGGGAGGAGGCGCTCCCGCCACCGCGAGGGAGGGGACGGCTGCGGCGGCACCTGGCCGAGCCGTTCGCCCGCAACGCCTACAGCCTGGTGCTCAACACCGGTCTGACAGGCGTGCTGGGGGTCGGCTACTGGCTGGTGGCGGCTCGGACCTACGGGGAGTCCGACGTCGGCCGCGGGTCGGTGACGATCTCGGTGATGACCCTGCTCAGCGGGCTCGTGGCCCTGAGCCTCTACGGCACGTTGGCCTGTTTCATCGGGCCCAGCGGACGGCGGACCGGCAGGTTCGTGCTGGGCACCTACGTGCTCACGGCCGTGGCCACGGCCGTGCTGGCCACCGGCTTCCTCCTCACCCTGCCGCTGTGGGGGCCCTCCTACGTCCACCTGTCGGGCTTCACCACGGGGGCGTGGTTCGTCGCCGCCGTCGTCGCCGCGGCGCTGTTCACCCTGCAGGACGGTGTCCTGACCGGACTGCGCCGGTCCGGCTGGGTACCGGTCGAGAACGCCGTGTTCGGCATCGCCAAGCTGGCCCTGCTGGTCGTGCTCGCCTCGAGAGATCCCCGGGACGGTGTCTGGCTGTCGTGGGTCATCCCCATGGCGCTGCTCCTGCTGCCCGTCAACGGCCTCATCTTCGGCCGCTTGATCCCCCGGCACCGCCGGACGGTGCCCCCGACGCACGTCCCCCCCACCGTCAGGCAGGTGGGGCGGTTCCTGGCCGGCGACTACCTCGGCGCGCTGTGCATGCTCGCGGCCTTCCAGCTGGTGCCCGTGCTGGTGGCCGCCGCCGTGCCGCTGTACTCCTTCGGCTACTTCTACATCGCCTGGACGGTGGGCTCGCTGCTGGCCACCGTCGGCACGAACATGGCCAGCTCGCTGACCGTCGAGGGCGTCTACGACCCGGGCAGCCTCAGCGCCAACTGCCGCGCCGCCATCACGCGGACCGTCGCGCTGGTGCTCACCGCGGCCGTCGCCATCGCGCTCGTCGCACCCTACGGTCTGGGGCTCCTGGGCAAGGGGTACCTCGACGCCGTCCCTCTCCTCCAGTTGCTGGCAGCGGCGGCGTTGCCGGTCTCCCTCGTCGAGATCTACGTCGGAGTGCTGCGGGCCCAGAACGCCAGCGCCCGGATCGCCCGCATCCAGGTGCTCCGCGTCGTGCTCATGTTGTGCGCGGTGCTGGCAGCGACCCAGCTGGACGGACTGTTCGGCGACCTCGTGCCCCTCACGTTGACGCGCGTGGGGATCGCCGTCCTGCTGTACCAGAGCGTCCTGGCCGCGCTCGTGCTCCCGCGGCTGTGGAAGGTGGCGGGGACCGCCCGGAGCACGGCGCGGCGCGGCGGCCTGCACCGGTTGCCGGTCCCGACCGCTCCTGTGCTGGACGACCACCTCGTGGCCGGCTCCTCCGCCCCCGTGCCGGTGACGGCGACGCGGATCCGCACGAGCGACCGCGCTGCGGCCGGGCGCCTGGGAGGAGCGGCGCCGGTCCTGCTCGCGCTCACGACCGTTGCCGGGCTCGTGGCGTACGCGCTCCCGCTGCGGTCGGTGGACCTGCGGCAGATCAACGGCTACGGACTCGTCTCCGTCCTCCCGCTCGCCTCCATCGCGGGGCTCGTCCTGATCGGCTCGTCGTTCCTGGCCGGCCTCGCTCTCCGCCGCGCCCGCACCGTCCTCCTGGGTCTGCAGCTCGTGGCGTGGGTCGTCTGCCTGCACGGGCTGCCCGTGCTGCTGCACAGCATGCCGCGGTTCCCGACGGCCTGGACGCACCTGGGGTTCATCGAGTTCATCACCCGCACCGGCACCGTCGCCCCGTCGATCGACGCGAGGTTCAGCTGGGCGGGCTTCTTCGGGCTGTTCTCGTTCCTCAGCGACGCCCGCCACTGGCAGGACATGGCGTGGGTCCTGCGCCTCACCCCGGTCGTCAGCAACCTGCTGTACCTGCTGCCGGTGGTCCTCATCCTCACCAACCTGCGGGCGAACTGGCGCGCGAAGTGGCTGACGCTGTGGCTGTTCGCCGTCTTCAACTGGGTGGGTCAGGACTACTTCTCGCCGCAGGGACTCGCCTACTTCCTCTACCTGACGCTGGTGGCGCTGCTGATCACCTGGTTCCGCCCGGCGGCGAGAACCCGCCGGCCGGGCGTCCGGGAGCCGCGGGCCCGGTCGTGGCTGCACCCCCCGACGCCCGGGGAGTTGCCCGCTCGGCCCACCGGGCGCTCCGAACGGGTGGTCCTGCTGGTGCTCGTGCTGGTGGTCTTCACGTTCACCACGATGAGCCACCAGCTGACGCCGTTCCTGATGATCGGCGCGGCCACGGCCCTGGTCCTCGTCGGGCGGTGCGTGCTGCGCACCCTGCCGGTGCTCATGTTCGTCATCGTGGCGGCCTGGATCAGCTTCATGGCCGTCGGCTACTGGTCGGGGCACCTGCACGAGCTGTTGGGCGGGTTGGGGTCGTTCGGGACCAACGTGTCGAGCAGCGTCCAGGGCCGCACCGGGGACAGCGGCGCCCAGCACCTGCTGGTCCTGAAGGTCCGGGTGGCCCTCGCCCTGGGTGCGTGGGGGCTCGCCGCGGCGGGGGCACTGCGACGCCGGCGGCAGGGTTTCGACGACCGCGTCGTCCTGGCGCTGCTGGCCAGCCCCGCCCTCGGGTTCGGCCTGCAGAGCTACGGCGGGGAGATCGCCCTGCGTGTCTTCGTGTTCTCCCTGCCGGCGGTGTGCTTCCTCGCCGCCCAGTCCTTCTTCCCCGAGGCCGGATCCCGACGGCGCATCGGGCGCCTGCTGGGCGTTCCGGCCGCTCTGCTGTGCGTCCCGTTGCTGGTGGGTGGCTTCCTGGTCGCCCGCTTCGGCAACGAGGGGTTCGAGTACGTGCGTCCCGGGGAGATCACCGCCACCGACGTCGTGCTCGACCACAGCACCGGCTTGACCTCGGTTCTCTGGCCGGCGAGGGAACCCCCCGCGACCCTGCCCAGCGCCTCCTTCGTGACCAGTTACAGCCAGGTCGACCGGGTCTTCTACTCCTCGGTCATCGTGCCACCGGACCCCGGGGACGTCGGGCCCGTGGTGAACCAGATGCGTGAGCACGGGCCCGGTGCGTATCTCCTCACCACCCGCAGCCAGGAGGCCGAACTGGTCCTCGCCGAGGGATTCCCCCAGGATTGGGGGGACCGTTTCCGGGCCAGCATGGCAGCGAGCCCGGACGTCCGTGTCCTGGTGTCGAACCCCGACGCCGCGGTGTACGTGCTGGCCACTCCGCCACCCGGGCCCGTCGAGGACCCGCCGCCGGTGAGCACGGGCGTGGGCGCGTGGACGCCGCTGACCGGGGTGGGCCTCACCTGTCTCGTGGCGCTCGCGGGCGCGCTCTGCCTGCGTGAGCTGCGCCGCCTGACCGGACGGGCCCGGGCGCCGATGCTCACGGTGGTGACCCTGCCGCTCGCCTTCGGCCTGCTCGTCGTCGTCCTGGAGCGCGCGGTCCTGCTGGCGTGACCGATGGCGGTGCCGGGCCCCGGCTCGGCGTGTCCGGGGAACTGTGAGCACAGGGGAGAGGGACAGTCGTGGACTTCGTGAGGGACGTGGGGGTGCGCCTCACCCGCTTCCGGGCCGACGTGCTGAGCGGCTACCACCGGGGCGGGGTGCGAGCGACGGTTCCGGTGGTGGGGCGGCTGATCGGCCGGCAGCTGTACCGGATGGCCTCCTTCGCCGAGCTGTACGTCTTCGACCGCAAGTTCGGCCTGGACACCCGTGGGTGGCGGACTCCGGATGCGGACGCGGTCGCCCGCTCGCTCCACCGGGACAACACCGACTTCGAGCCGATGTCGGTGCGGGAGCTGGGCCGGATCTTCGCCGGGCTGCCGGCGGATCCGGCCGGGCTCACCTTCGTGGACCTGGGCTGCGGCAAGGGCGGTCCGCTGGCGGTGGCGGCCCTGCACCGCTTCCACCGCGTCATCGGGGTGGAACTGGACAGCCGGCTCGCCCGGACCGCCCGGCGCAACGCGGCCGTGCTGCAGGCCCGGACGCCCACCCGGATCGAGGTGGTCGAGGCCGATGCCAGCACCTACCGGTTGCCGCCGGAGCCGACGCTGCTCTTCCTGTACAACCCGTTCGGTGCGGGCACGATGGGCGAGGTCGCGAAGTCGGTCGTGGCATCGCTGCACGAGCGCCCGCGGCCGCTGTTCGTCCTCTACGTCAATCCCGTGCACCGCCAGGTGTGGGACGCGATCCCGGAGCTGCGGCCGATCCGCTGTGGGCGGCCTCCCCGCAGCGACTGGGCGGTGCGGCAGGACCGGGAATGGGTGCTGTACGCGGCCGGTCCCGGGGACGACGAGCGCACGGCGTCGGGCGCGGACACGAGCCGCACCCGACCGCCGACGGGCGACGGCCCGGTCGACGAGCCCGTGAGGCCCGACAGCTAGTCGGGGGTGATCCACCGTGTCTCGTGCGGCGAGAGGGTGAGGCGCGTGCCGTCGATCGTCAGGGTGTGCACGGCGCCGGTCGTGTTCACCGCGACGAGCGCGCGGTGCTGGGCCAGGACCTCGACGCCGGGCGGCGCGGGCACCGTCCGCAGTGCCGTCCCGGGAGGGAACCAACGGCCGAAGTCCTGCAGCACGGTCAGGAAGGGCAGCGGCCTCCCGCCCCCGTCCTCGGCGGTGTCCGTCCACAGGCAGCCGGCGCATCCCCGGCTGCGGGGTCGGGGGTTCCAGTACAGGACCGTCTCGGCACCGGAACGGACGAACTCCATCATGGCGACCGTGTAGGCGGCGACCTGCCGGTCGGCCGGCCAGAGCCGCACGGCCGGGTCGAGGTACCACTCGGCCCACCAGATGGGCAGGGCCGTGCGCTGCTGGATCCAGCGGTTGACCGCGGAGAACATGCCGACCACGGAGAACGGGTCGACGGCGCGGCCCAGGCTGTGGGCCACGCCGTCGACCACCACGAAGTCGGCCCCGCGGTTGTGCGCCAGCCAGTAGTCGAACGCATCGAGGACGCGCGGGTCGACGGTCCCCCAGGGGCCGGCCAGCGGAGCGGCGCCGTCGGGCGGGACCGCCGGGTCGGCACCGGTCCCGTGGCCGTCGGCGTCGTTGAACAGCGACAGGTACGGGCCGCCGATCCGTGCCCGCGGGTTGACCGCCTTCACCGCGTCGTAGACCCGGTTGTACAGGGCCGTGTAGCCCGAGGCGTCCCAGGTGTCGTCGTCCTCGTCCCAGAACCCCTTGAACTCGTTCCAGACCATGAAGTGGAGCACGTCGGGATAGCGCTCGGCGACGGTCGCGGCCAGCGCCGCGAAGTCGGCGTAGTGCTCGGGCAGGGGGGCCTCGGTGAGGCGGGCCCAGTCGGTGGTCCCGGGCCGGCCGCCCTTCATCCAGTCGGGGGCGCAGCAGAGCGTGATGACGGGGATCCCGCCGGAGCGGCGGATGAGGTCGATCCGCTCGTCCAGGCTGCCGAAGTCGTACCGCCCCGGGCTGGGCTCCGGGTTGTCGGCTCCCCATCCCATGAGCGCCTGGGCCTGGACGAGGGGCTGGGCGGACAGGGCCGACTCGACGGACCGGACGGCCGCCGGGGCGCCGTGGTCGGCGCTGAACTGCGTGTGGGTGAAACCCCAGCCGGGCCACGAGGGTGCGGTGCGCAGAGGAGGTCGCTGGTCCCCGACGGGGGTGTCCGCCGCCAGGACGGTCCCGACCATGGCGACGAGGAGCACCGCGGTCGGCAGGTGCCAACGTCTCACACTGACCCTCCGGACGGGTCCGAGCGTCCTGGCCACGCGTAGCGTACGGGTGCGGGGGACCGCGGAGGTCCCGTCGCGCGTGTCGGTGTGCTGGTCAGCGTCCTCCCGCCACGGGACGGCCGGTCGCACACGGGAGGCCCCCTCCGGCGGACGGGCGCGTCGAGACCATCTCGGCGACGATGTCCAGGTGCCGCGAGGTGGCTGGGCCGGCCGGGTCGCCGGTGCGGCCGGTCCGGTGCTGGCCGTCCTGTGCATCGTCGGCCTGGACCTCGTGATGTCGGCGCGGCACCGGTCGGTCGTCGTCACCGGGCTGCTCGACGAGCCGGCCCACCTGCTCACCGCGTGGCTGGCACTCGTGGCCGTGGGCGCGACGTCCCCGCGCGTCTGGCCGTGGGTGCTCGCCGGTGCGGTGGCCATCGACGTCGACCACCTGCCGATGTACCTGTGGAACGAGCCGCTGAACGCGGACGGGGGACGCCCGATCACGCACTCGCTGACCACGGTCCTGGTGCTCCTCGCGGTCGCCCTCGGCGCTCGACGGGTGCGGACGGCTGCGGTGGGGATCGCGGCCGGGGTCCTCCTGCACCTCGTCCGGGACGTCGCGACCGGGCCCGGTGTGTCGCTCCTCTGGCCGCTCCGGGACACGAACCTGTCCGTCCCGTACTGGGCCTACCTGGCAGTGGTGGGCCTGCTGGCCGGCGCGGCGGTGCTGCGGCAGTGGCGCCGCGCCGACGTCCGCCGCCTCCGCGAGGGCTGACGTCGGGGCGGGCCGGGCGTCCTCGGGTGTGCGGGGCAGGCGCTCAGGCGTCGGCCAGGTGCTCGGCGAGGGTCCGGGGCGGGCGGCCGAGCAGCGCGGTGAGCACCCGCGGGCTGCCGGTGAACCCGTGCGCGCGGTACTCGGCGAACATGGTCCTCAGGCAGTGTCGGGCGTAGCTGCCGTCGTCCTCGGGCGGGTCGGCGTCGACGGCGGTGACCTCCCGGCCGAGGTGCTCACCCACGAGCCGGGCGACGTCGCGCGCGGTGAGCTCCTCGGGACCGGCCGCCTCGAAGGTGCCGCTGTCCAGGCCCTCCTCGGTGAGCAGCACGGCGGCGGCCTCGGCGACGTCGCGCAGGGCGACGAAGGACTGCGCGCGCTCCAGGCCCCACGGGCTGCGCATCTCCCCGGTCTCCGCCGCGGCGGCCACCTGCGCGTCGAGGTTGTCGGCGTAGGCGCACGGCTGCAGCACCCGCCAGCGGGCGCCGGTCCCGGCGACGGCGTCGTCGAGCGCCTCCTCGACGCGGTCCTTGGCGGCGTGGTGCGGCATCGACCGGGCCTGCGGTCGGAGCACCGAGTGGTAGACCAGCCGCGCCGCCCCGGCCCGCGCGGCGGCGCGCAGCACAGCGGGCGCCCCGGTCGCCTCGCGCGGGTCGAAGTTCGGCCAGACCAGGTACAGCGCCCCGGCGCCGGCGAGCACGGGGGCGACGTCCCCGCTGAGGTCGGCGACGACGACCTCCGCGCCCAGCGCCTCGAGTTCCGGCCGTGGCCGCGGCGTGGCGACGACGGCGCGCACCCGCTCGCCGCGCGCCCGCAGCACCCGGACGACCGCGGTGCCGGTGGGGCCGCCCGCGGCGGTCACGACGATCACCGGACCGACCCTAGAGAGGCAGGTCAGGCGGGCGTGGCCGGGTCCGGGGGGACGGCGCCGGGCACGTCGGCCGGCCCGGCGACGTCCGGGCGCGGCCGGTCCTGCCGGTGCAGGCGGACGGCGACGAGCGCGACGTCGTCGTCCGGGTGGCCGTCGACCATGCGCTCGACGAGCAGGTCGCACAGTTCCTGCAGTGGCCGGTCGCCGAGCTCGGCCAGGGTGGCGGTGAGCCGGGCGAGGCCGGCGTCGAGGTCGGCGTCGCGCCGCTCGACCAGTCCGTCGGTGTAGAGCAGGACGGTCGTGCCGCGCTCCAGCTCCACGACGGACTCGCGCCGCGGCACCTCCGGGTCGACGCCGAGCAGCCGGTCGGCCCGCTCGCCCGCGAGGACCTGCACCTCCCCGCCGGCCGTGAGCAGGACCGGCGGGGTGTGTCCGGCGTTGGACCAGCGCATCCGGGTGGTGCCGCGGTCGATCTCCCCGGGCTCCTGCTCGAGCCGGGCGACCGCCGCGGTGGCGAGGGTGTCGAAGCCCAGCACCGCCATGGCGCGGTCGAGGTCGCGCAGCACCGCGGCCGGCCCGGCCCCGGTGGCGACGGCGATGCCGCGGACCAGGCTGCGCAGCTGGCCCATCGTCGCGGCGGCCGCGGTGTCGTGCCCGACGACGTCGCCGATGACCAGCGTGGTGGCGCCGTCGGCCTGCAGGAACGCGTCGTACCAGTCGCCGCCGACGGCGGCCGCCTGGGCGGCGGGGGCGTACCGGACGACGATCTCGGCGTGGTCGGGCTCGGGCGGGGCGGTGAGCATCGACCGCTGCAGCTGCAGGGCCAGCTGCCGCTGCTCGCCGTAGAGCCGGGCGTTGTCGAGGGCCATGCCGAGGCGCTCGGCCACGTCGCGGAGGGTGGCGACCTCCTCGGCGGTCGGGACGCGGCCGCCGGTGTAGAGCAGGGAGACCAGGCCGAGGGTGTGGCCGCGCCCGCGCAGGGGGAGGGCCAGCGCCGCGCTCGGCGCCAGCCGGGACAGCAGCGCGTGCGGCTCGCCGGGCGGGGTGGTGGCGAGGGTCTGCTCGCCGGTCAGCTGCAGGGGCTCGCCCGTCGCGAACACGTGGCTGACGGCGGGGATGCCGGGCAGCGCGGCCGCTCGGGACAGGGCGTACTCCTGCAGCAGCGCGCGGGAGGCCTCGTCGGCGTGCCAGGAGCTCACGCTTCGGGTGCGGCCGTGGTCGTCGAGGACGCTGACGATGCAGGCGTCGGCGAGCGTGGGCACCACCATGCGGGGCACCTGGCCGGTGGCGACCTCGGCGTCCATGGACCCCGCCAGCTCGGTGCTGATCCGGGCCACGGTGAGCGTCCGCTCGGCGGCACGGCGGAGCTCCTCCTGGGCGCGGACCCGGTCGGTGACCTCGATGAAGTAGACCGACAGGCCCTCCGCGGTCGGCCAGGCGCGCAGCTCGTACCAGCCGTCGAGCGGGGCGGGGTAGTACGCGTCGAAGGAGACCGGCCGGCGGGTCTCCACCGCGCGGCGGTAGCTCTCCTCGAACACCGAGCTCACGGCCGCGGGGAAGGCCTCCCAGATGACCTCGCCGAGCAGGTCCTCGCGGCGGCGGCCCAGCAGCCGCTCGGCCTCGGCGTTGAGGTGGGTGAAGCGCCAGTCGGGGCTCAGCGAGTAGAAGCCGGCGGGCATGGCCTCGAGGACCTGGGTGACGCCGAGGGACTCGCCGCGCTGGTCGGTGACGTCGTAGGCGGCGCCGAGCAACCGGGTGGCTCCCCCGTCCGGTCCGCTCAGCGCGCGGCCCTGGGCGGAGATCCAGCGGACGGCGCCGCCGGGGAGGGCGATGCGGTACAGCGCGCTGAAGTCGCCGCACTCGTCGACGGCGGCCTGCAGCGCGGCCACGACCTCGTCGCGGTCGTCCGGGTGCAGCCGGGCGGTGAAGCCCTCGATGCTGCGGTCGAAGCTCGCGCCGTCGTATCCGAACAGCGCCACGAGGCGCTCGTCCCAGTCGAGGACGCCGGTGGTCAGGTCCCAGTCGAAGGTGCCGATGCCGGCGGCCTGCAGCGCCAGTTCACCGCGCAGTGCCGAGGCGATCTCGTCGACGTGCCGGTGCGCCGGGCCGCTCTCCCGCCGCCCGACCCCTTCTCGGTCCCCCACGGTGCCCTTTCCGGTGATTCGAGACGCGGTCCCGATCCTGTGTACCCCGGCCTATCCTCTGCTCGAGCAACGCGTCCGACGGAGATCACAGGAAGCGTGTTCGGCGCGAGTCGCCACCGGACGTGTTGCCTCCCGTTCCGTGGGTAGCCGTCCCGTGTGGCCACGGGGGCCTGTCCGTCGGCTGGGGGAGTCGTGCCGTGGTGGGTGTGGGCGCTGGTGCTGTGGGCCGCGGTCGCGGTCGTCGTCTCGGTGGTCGTCGGGCGGGTGATCCGCGCGGCCGACCGGCGGGAGGCCCGGGAGGCCCGGAGGGTCCGTGACGACGGCCGGACGCCGCCCGGGGGACGCCGGGTCTCCTGAGCGCGGGACCGCCCGGCGCGTCCCGCGGTGGCGGACGACGGTGCGGGCCGCCGCCCCGGCGCGGGCGGTCACCCCAGCAGGCCGGCCTCCGCCTTGGCGGTGAGCGCGGTGCGGACGGCGGCGTCCACGGTGGCCGAGAACCCCGGGTCGGCCTCGGCGCGGGCGAGGACGGCGTCGCGCATCTCGGGGTAGACGTCCTCGGTCACGGTGAGCACGAGCGTGCCGCCGGCCTCGAGGAAGCGGACGGCGCGGTCGCCGGGCGGCACGTCCTCGAACGCCGCCGCCGCACCGACGTCGTCGGTGATGACCACGCCGTCGAAGCCGAGGAAGCCGCGCAGCAGCGTCGTGACGACCTGCCGCGAGAAGGTGGCCGGCGCGGCGGGGTCCAGCCGGGGGTAGGTGGCCGAGGAGACCATCACGAACGGGTCGGCGCCGGAGCGGGCGAGCTCGCCGAACGCCGCCACCTGCTCGCTGTCCGCGGTGGTCACGTCGTCGGTCACGCCGGCGACCTCGTCGGTGTTGGCGTCGACCAGCCCGAGGCCGGGGAAGTGCTTGAGCGTCGCGGTGACGCCGTGGGCGGCCAGGCCGTCGACCACGGTGCGCACGTCGGCGACGACGTCGGCCGCGGTGTTCCCGTACTGGCGGCCGAAGGCGCCGATCGGGTCGTTGGCGGCCTCGGTGCCGGCCGGGACGACGTCGGCCACCGGCGCGAGGTCCAGGTCGATCCCGGCCGCGGCGAGCTGGGCGCCGAGGGTGCCGGCGAGGGCGGCGAGCTGCTCGGGCGGGAGCTGTCCCTGCTCGGCCGCGGGGGGCAGCCGGTCGAAGCCCGGGCCCTGGAGCGACTGCACCTGCCCACCCTCCTGGTCGACGGCGACCCAGGGGCGCGGACCGGGCGCGGCCCCCGTCCAGCGCCCGGTGACGGCGGCGAGGTCCGTGGCGGCGGCACGCGAGCGGCCGGCGAGGAAGACGCCGCCCACGCCGTCGGCGACCAGGGCGTCGCCGGGGGCGAGGTCCTCGAGCCGGACGCCGACGACGAACAGCTGTGCCACCTGCGCCCGGCGGTCCATCCCGGCCAGGGCCGCGTCGACCTGCTGGTCGACCGCGTCCGCGGGCGGCGTCGTCGGCTCCACCGGGGTCGTCGTGGCCGTGCCGCTCGCCGGGCTGCCCGGCTCCGTGCTGCTGGTCCCCGACGGGGTGCCCGAGGAGCCGGAGCAGGCGGCGAGGACCAGGCAGAGGAGCGCGAGCAGGACGGCCGGGCGGGTCCGGGCGGGCGGGCGCATCGGTCTCCTGGGGGCGGCGACGGCGGTGCCTCCAGTGTGCCCGTCGGGGCGTGGGCGACCATGGGGCGGTGCGGACGACGTGGGTGCGGGTGGGCGTGCTGCTCGCCGTCCTCGTCGCCGGCACCGTCGTCGCGCTGACCGTCGAGCTGCCCGACGTCGGCACGGTGCGCCGCTGGGTCGAGGGTGCCGGGGTGGCGGGGCTCGTCCTGCTGGCTCTCGGCAAGGGGGCCCTGCTGGTCGGTCCGGTGCCCCGGTCGGCGCTGTGCGTGCTGCTCGGCGTCGTCCTCGGGTTCTGGACCGGCGCGGCCGTGGCCTACGCCGGGGGGCTGCTGGGCGCGACGGCCGCCTTCGGCCTGTCCCGCTCCCTCGGGCGCGAGACCGCCGTGCGCCTGGCCGGGCCGCGGCTGGCCGCCGTCGACCGGGCGGTGGCCGGCCGGGGCTTCGTCACCGTCCTCGTCGCGCGGGTGCTGCCCATGGCGCCGTTCGCCGTGCTGAGCCACGCGGCGGGGCTGTCCGCCGTGCCGTTCCGGGCCTACACCGCGGGGACCGCGCTGGCCCTCCTGCCCACCACCGCGCTGCAGGTGGGCGTGGGTGCCGCGGTGCCCGGGCTGAGGGCGTGGGCCGCGCGCGCCGGGTCGCCGTGGGTGTTCGCCGTGGTCGCCACGGCCGCCCTCGGGGCGGCCGGCGTCGTGTGGCTGCGCCGGCGGCGGGCCAGGAGCGGTCCGGTGGAGGCCGGCTGAGACGGCCCCGGCACCGTCGCGGCACATCGTCGGATCGGGGGAACCCGGCCGGCGTGACGTCGACCACCGCCGAGGGGCTCGAGCGCTGGCGCTCAGGACGTGTCGTCACCCACGGTGATCGCCAGCTCGCCAGGGGACAACCGGTGTTGCCTAGCCCACAACCCGGTTGTGCACTACTCCTTCCCTCCCGACCAGCCCACCGCTAGCCTCGCCCGTGCCGGTTGAACGTTGAAGTTCCCGGCGGTCACGGGGGATTCACACCACCGGGCGCGGGGCGTCCGGTGTCGTACGGGGGTCGGTGCACTTGTCCCTGCTGGAACTCGTCGACGGGGACGTCCGTCGTGACGCGTGGTCGGTCGGTCGCCGTTGGCACTGGCTGACCTCCGGACTCCGCGGTGAGGGGACCGCCGCCCGCCGCGCGTGGCGCCACTCGTACGTCCGTCGCCTCGCGCTCCTCGACGCGACCGCCGCCCTGCTGGCCGGCGTCGCCGGCTCGCTCGTCCCCGAGGGCGGCCCGCTCATGGGCTCCGCGGCGAGCGCCGCGCTCGTCGTCGCTCTCCCCGTCGTCTGGCTCGGCGCCATGCTCGTCGCCCGCACCTACGAGGAGCGGTTCCTCTGGGTCGGTCCCGAGGAGTTCCGACGGGTCCTCTCCGCCGCCGCCCTGCTGCTGGCCACGGTCGGCACCGTCTCCTGGGCGTTCAGGCTGGAGGTCGCGCGCAGCTTCGTCGTCGTCGCCCTCCCGCTGGCGACCCTGCTGACCCTGGCCGCCCGGGTGGTCCTCCGCCTCCGGCTGCACGCGCGGCGGGCGCGGGGTCGGCACGTGCAGACGACGGTCCTCGTGGGCCACCGCAGCGGTGTGGCCGCGCTGAGTGCCCAGATGGAGCGCGAGGCCCGGCACGGCTACCGGGTGATCGGCTGCTGCCTGCCCCTGTCGGCCGGCGACCGCGACGTGTTCGACGGTCTCCCCGTCCTGGGTGGTCTCGACGAGGTCGCCGACGTGGTGCGCCGCTACGAGGTGGACGCCGTGGCGGTGCTGCCCTCGCCCGAACTGGAGGGCGCCCGGCTGCGCAAGCTCGGCTGGGACCTGGAGGACACCGAGGCGGAGCTCCTGCTGGCCCCCGCGGTCACCGAGATCGCGGGCCCGCGCGTGCACGTGCGCCCCGTGGCGGGCCTCCCGCTGGTGCACCTGGAGCGGCCGGAGTTCACCGGCGTCCGCCGCATCGCCAAGGACGTGGTCGACCGCACGGCGGCCGGCGTCGGCGTCCTCCTGCTGCTGCCGCTCCTGCTGACCCTGGCGGTCCTGGTCAAGGTCACCAGCCGGGGCCCGGTCTTCTTCCGGCACGAGCGCATCGGCCGCGACGGCCGGCCGTTCCGGGTCCTCAAGTTCCGCAGCATGGTCGTCGACGCGGACGCGATCGAGCCCGACCTGCACGAGCAGAACGAGGGCAACGCGGTCCAGTTCAAGATGCGCCGCGACCCGCGCGTCACCCGGGTGGGCGCGGTCATGCGGCGCTACTCGCTGGACGAGCTGCCCCAGTTGCTCAACGTCCTCGGCGGCAGCATGAGCCTGGTCGGCCCGCGCCCGCACGTGACCCGCGAGGTGGAGCAGTACGGCTCCGACATGCGCCGCCGGCTGCTGGTGAAGCCCGGCATCACGGGGCTGTGGCAGGTCAGCGGCCGCTCGGACCTCTCCTGGGACGACGCCGTCCGGCTCGACGTCCGGTACGTGGAGAACTGGTCACTGGCCTTCGACGCCATGATCCTCTGGAGGACCGTCGGTGCCGTCCTCCGTGGATCCGGAGCGTATTGAGGCCCTCGCGACAACAGTTCGTGACCCTTCAGGTCCGTTGGGTGATGCGTTGATCGGAATCATTCTCCGGTGAGGCCGATCGGGCCTCGGAATGGCGAATTGCCGCGAGGGGTGTCAGCATCCCTTGACCGCGCCGAGCCCTCGGCGCGGTGATGGAGGAGGACATGGTCGACGCCACGGGGGGTGGCGCCGCATCGGGACAGGCAGCGCGACGGACGGGTCGCATCTCGGTGGACACGGCGTCGCGTGAGGAGAGTTCGAACTCGGTCAGGACCTGGCCCACCGCGCAGGTCCCCGCCAGGGAGAAGTGGTGGCTCCGGCGTGGCGTCGGGCCCTACCTGGTGCTCGTCGACGTCGCCGCCTTCGCCGTCGCCACCCTCATCACGCTGCCGGGATCGCCACCGGTGCACGCCGTCGCGCTGGTCTTCCTCCTCCTGGTCTTCTGGCGGGCCGGCCTGTACCGGTCGCGGCTGAACCTGTCGCTGCTGGACGACCTGCCCTACGTCCTGGCGGCGGTCGTCGTCGCCTGGACGTTCAAGGTGGCCCTCTTCGCGATCTTGCCCGGGGTCGACCCTCCGATCCGCCAGGTCACGCACTTCGTGGTGCTCCTCGCGGCGATCCTGGTCGCGCGGCTGGTCGCCTACCGGGTCGTGCACACCGCACGGTGCCGCGGCCTCGTCCGGCACCGCACCCTCGTCATCGGAGCCGGCCCGATGGGCGTCCGGGTGGCGGTCACGCTCCTGGAGCGCCGGACCTACGGGCTCGACCCCGTGGGGTTCCTCGACGCGGAGCCGCCCGAGGACACCGCCGTCCTGCTGCCCCTCCCCGTCCTCGGCGGCCTCGAGCTGCTCGGGCAGGTCATCCGTGAGCAGGCGATCCGGGACGTCATCGTCGCCTACGGCGGGGTGGACGACGACGAGCTCGTCGACATCCTCCGCACCTGCGACCGGCTCGACGTCGACGTCTTCGTCGTCCCGCGGCTGTTCGAGCTGCACGACGTCAACCGCTACACCGACGAGATCTGGGGCATCCCGCTCGTCCGGCGGCGGCGGGCGGTCTACCGCAGCCCGTGGTGGCGGGCGAAGCGGCTCGTGGACGTCGCCGTGTCCCTGCTGACGCTCCTGCTCCTCACCCCGGTGCTGGCCGCGTGCGCAGTCGCCGTGAGGCTCGAGGGCGGGCGCGGGATCATCTTCCGGCAGGAGCGGGTCGGGCTGGACGGCCGTCCGTTCCAGGTCCTCAAGTTCCGCTCGCTCAAGCCGGTGGACGACACCGAGTCGCAGACGAACTGGAACATCAAGCACGACGACCGGCTGGGCCCGGTGGGCCGGTTCCTGCGCGCCACCTCGCTCGACGAGCTGCCGCAGCTGTGGAACATCGTCCGCGGCGACATGAGCCTGGTCGGGCCGCGCCCGGAGCGGCCGCACTTCGTGGACCAGTTCTCCGCGCACATCCCCCGGTACACCGCCCGCCACCGGGTGCCGGCCGGGCTGACCGGGTGGGCGCAGGCGCACGGCCTCCGGGGGGACACCTCGATCGAGGACCGAGCTCGGTTCGACAACTACTACATCGAGAACTGGTCGCCGTGGCTCGACATGAAGATCGTCGTGAAGACCGTGGGGCAGGTGCTGCGGCGCCAGGGCGGCTGAGTCTCGACGCCGTCCTCCGCGGGATGTTCGCGCTGGTCATCGCCGGCATGCTCACCGCCTTCACGGCGCTGCTGGTGACCGGCGAGTACTACAACGAGGGGCCGGTGCTCCTCCGGCTCACGGCCGACCACGGCCTGCACAAGGGCGACGTGTTCGTGGTCACCGGCTGGGCGGCCGGGATGCTGTCCCTGGCCGGGCTGCTGGCGTACCGGCGGTGAGGAGAGCCGGCCCCGACCTCAGGCAGCGGTGCGGCGCAGCAGGCCTCGTGCCGGCGCCACGCTGCACGCGGCGGCCGCCAGGAGGACGTGCCCGTGCTCGGCCACGAACACGTGGAGCGCGAGCCAGGTCGAACCGAGGAGGAAGGCCACGGCGTGATCCTCGGTCTCCACGGGGCGGGTGATCGCGGACGCCTGAGGTGTCCGCGACGCCCGGGACGAGGGCGACCGTGGTGCAGGACGAGGCGGTCCCCCCGTGCACCAGGTGCACCACCGGCACCTCGGTGGACCGGGAGCGGTCGCCGGGGGTGACGGGGGGTCTCGTCAGCGGGGGACGTCCGGCAGGGCCTGGGTCTCGAACTCGTCCGCGTTCTGGGACAGCGAGTCGTTGCGCAGGTAGGCCCACATGCGCTCGCCGGTGACCTCGTCGAGGTAGACCACGCTCGCCGACCCCTCCGTGCCGGTGCCCAGCACGGGGGCGGTGAACGAGTCGACGTTCTCCGGCCGCAGGTCCCGCAGGGAGTACGCCAGGGACAGGAGGTCGTCGTTGCCGAGGGAGTCGTCGACGCCGACGGCGCTGGTCACCGCGAGCAGTGCGGCGTCGAGGCGGCCGGGGTCGGTGAACGTGTCCGAGGTGAACAGCTGGGAGAACATCGCCTCGAGGTACTGCTGCTGACGGCGCACGCGGTCGAAGTCGCCGCCGGTGAGCCCGTAGCGCTGTCCCAGGTACCAGCGGGCCTGGTCGCCGTCGAGGTGGTTGACCCCGGCCGTGAAGGTGTACGGCCCCCACCTGGTGGTCTCGGCGACGACGACGTCGACCCCGCCCAGCGCGTCGGTGACCTCGATGATCCCCTCGAAGTCGATGGCCACGTAGTGGTCGATGCGGACGTCGGTCAGCTGCTCCACGGTCCGGATCAGCAGGGACGGCCCGCCGTAGGCGTACGCGGAGTTGATCTTGTCCATCCCGTGGCCGGGGACGTCCACCCACGAGTCGCGGGGGATGGAGATCAGCTGCGCGTGCTGCCGGTCCCCGGAGAACCGGGCGACCATGATCGCGTCCGACCGGCCGCCCTCGGCGATGCCGGCACCCGCCGTGGCACGGGTGTCGCTCCCGACCAGCAGGAAGGTGACCGGCTCCGCCGAGGCCTGCTCGGCCGGCGTCGCGGGTGCGGGCCGGGCCTCCTCGTCCAGGCCGGCGAAGACGTCGCCGACGCGGTCGACGTTCCCGGCGTAGCGGTCGGTCAGGTACCAGAGGCCGCCGCCGACCAGCACGACCAGGACGGTGACGAGGACGCCGAGGGCGACGAGGAAGCGCCGCAGCCCTCGTCGTCGGCGGGGCGGCCGCTCCGCGGTGGTGGGCTCGTCGGCGACGAGCGTGGACCCCGAGCGTTCCTGCTCGTCGCTCACAGTGACCCCCGTGACTGTCGTTGCCACGAGGCTAGGCGCGGAACAGCACGTCCTGCTCCCCGTCCCACCCCGGAGGGTGGGACGGCGCGACGTCCGGTGACGTTCCGTAGGACGTCCGGGTGCGGCACCATGGGCGCGTGTCCACGCCACAGGGCCCCGTCCGTCCGGGTGAGTGGCGCCCCGGCGTCCCCGCGGTGGGACGCCGGCGCTGCCTGTGGCACCGCTTCCGCTGGGCCGGGGAGGACCCCTTCAGCGGCGCGAGTCTCTACGCCTGCCGCTGCGGACGGGTCCGCCCGGCCCTCTGACGACCCTCGGGCGCCCGGTCCGCCGTCGTCCGTGCGGTGGGACTCAGACCGTCCTCGGTCCGGCCGCGGCGCGGAGGTCGGCCTCCAGGCCGGCCAGCACGGCGTCGAGCTCGCGGCGCAGGTCGCCGCAGCCGGGCGCCTGCCGGCCGTCGGCCAGCCGGACGACCCGCCCCAGCCCGAGGGCGACGGCGATCGCCACGGCCGGCCAGACCAGGGCGACGAGGAGGACGACGGTCACCGCTCCTTGGTACGGGGACGCGGGTCTCCGGACGGCCGGGCCACGCGGGCAGATGCTGCCGAAAGGCCGCGGCGCCGGTGTGGCCGGGGACGCCCGTCGTCCCACGGGGCCCACGGACACCGCGTGCCCCGTCGAGGTGCCCGCGGGGCACGCCGTCCGCGACGGACGGTCACCGGTGCGCGCCGGTCTCCCCCCACGGGGTGGAACGAGCCCCTGCACGCCCGGTCCGCCTCCGTCTCGCCTTCTGTCCCGGCTCCGGGCTGCCGACGCTGGCGCGTACAGACCGCGACCGACCAGGGGAGACCGCGTGACCGCCAGCACCACCGTGCCGCCCGCGCCGGGCGACGACGCGCCGCGGCGGGTGCGGACCCTGTCGCTGACCGGTGCCGAGGAGCGCGTCCCGGGGCCGCTGCTCGACCGTCCCGTCTACGACCCCTTCTCCGCCCGGCGCCGCCGGACGCCGGAGTGGCTGGTGTCCTACACGGCCGCGCTGGTCACCGGTGACGTGCTCGCGGTCGCCGCGGGGCTGGGGCTCGCGGCACTCCTCCCGGCCGGCGCCGTCCCCGGTTCCGCGTCCGGGCCCGTCCTGCTCGGCCTCGCGTGGCTCGTCCTGCTCGCCGGCGCCGGCACCTACGCCGAGCGCCGACTCGGCACCGGCGACGACGAGTACCGCCGCGTCCTCACGGCGGGCCTGCTCGCGACGACCGCGCTCGGCGTCGCCGCCGCACTGCTCCCGTCGACCCTGCTCGACCGGCTCCTGCTCGTGGCGGCGCCCACCACCGTGCTCGCCACCCTGCTGGGCCGGCTGCTCAACCGGCGGCGGCTGCACGCGGCCCGCCGCCGCGGCCTCATGACCAAGCGGGTCGTCGTCCTCGGCCGCGACGTCGCCGTGGCCGACCTGGTCCGCCGGCTGCGGCGGGACGCGACCGCGGGCCTGCGGGTCGTCGGCGCCTGCGTGCCGCGGCCGGAGGAGGCTCTCGCCGTCCGCGCCGAGGGCGTCCCGGTGATCGGCACGCTGGCCGGCGCCGTGCGCGCCATCGACGACGCACGCGCCGACGCCGTCGTGGTGGCCTCGGCCAGCGAGACCGCGGGGGAGTACCTGCGCGACCTGGCCTGGCGCCTCGAGGGGACCAACGTCGAGGTCCTCGTCGGCCCGGGGCTGGTGGAGGTGGCCTCCAACCGGCTGCAGGTCCGGCCGACGTCGACCATCCCGCTCATCCAGGTGCAGGAGCCGGAGTTCCGCGGCGGTCGGCGGCTGGCCAAGTCCCTGCTCGACCGGGCCGTCGCGGGCGCCCTGCTGGTCGCGTTCGCGCCGTTCCTCGTCACCGTCGCGGTCGCCGTCCGCACCACCAGCCGCGGCCCCGCCCTCTACCGGCACCGGCGCATCGGCAAGCGCGGCCGGGAGTTCGACCTGCTCAAGTTCCGCAGCATGGTCGTCGACGCCGACTCGCGCATCGAGGCCCTGCTCGTGCTCAACGAGGGCAACGACGTGCAGTTCAAGATGCGCCGCGACCCGCGGGTCACGCGCGTCGGCGGCTTCCTGCGCTCGTTCTCGCTGGACGAGCTGCCGCAGCTGGTCAACGTGCTCAAGGGCGACATGTCCCTGGTCGGCCCGCGCCCGCACGTGACCCGGGAGGTCGAGCAGTACGGCGCCGACATGCACCGCCGGCTGCTGGTCAAACCCGGCATCACCGGGCTGTGGCAGGTCAGCGGCCGCTCGGACCTGACCTGGGACGAGTCGGTGGAGCTCGACGTCCGGTACGTCGAGAACTGGTCCTTCGGCCTCGACCTGGCCATCCTCTGGCGCACCGTCCGCGCGGTGCTGCGCCGCTCCGGCGCCTACTGACCCCCCGGCCGCCGGCCCCCCTCCTCCGCGCGGGGGGCACGCGCGGTCCGGGAGACCGCCGAGGCCGGACCGCAGGGCAGGATGGCCCCCGTCGCCCCGCGGGTGGCCGCGACCCCACCTACTGCAGGAGGACCACACGTGCGTCTGCTCGTGACCGGTGGCGCCGGCTTCATCGGCGCCAACTTCGTCCACCAGACCGTCGAGCGCTTCCCGCAGCACGACGTCACGGTCCTCGACGCGCTGACCTACGCGGGCAGCGAGGCGTCCCTGGCCGGGGTGAGGGACGCGATCACCTTCGTGCGCGGGTCGATCACCGACGCCGCGCTCGTCGACGACCTGGTCCGCGACAGCGACGCCGTCGTCCACTTCGCCGCCGAGAGCCACAACGACAACTCGCTGGCCGACCCCGCGCCGTTCCTGCAGACCAACGTGGTCGGCACGTACACGCTGCTCGAGGCGGTGCGCCGGCACGGCGTCCGGTTCCACCACGTCTCCACCGACGAGGTCTACGGAGACCTGGAGCTCGACGACCCGGCGAAGTTCACCCCCGAGACGCCGTACAACCCCTCGAGCCCCTACTCGTCGACGAAGGCGGCCTCCGACCTGCTGGTGCGCGCGTGGGTGCGGTCCTACGGCGTGCAGGCGACGATCTCCAACTGCTCGAACAACTACGGGCCGTACCAGCACGTGGAGAAGTTCATCCCGCGGCAGATCACCAACGTGCTGGCCGGCCGCCGGCCGCGGCTCTACGGCGCCGGCCACAACGTGCGCGACTGGATCCACGTCGACGACCACAACGCCGCCGTCCACGAGATCCTGCAGCGCGGCCGGACCGGCCAGACGTACCTGATCGGTGCCGACGGCGAGGTGGACAACCGCACCGTCCTCGCCACCATCCTCGAGCTGATGGGCCAGCCGGCCGACGCCTTCGACTCGGTCACCGACCGCGCCGGGCACGACCTGCGCTACGCCATCGACGCCACCAAGCTGCGCGAGGAGCTGGGCTGGCGGCCGCGCTACACCGACTTCCGCGACGGCCTGGCCGCGACCATCCGGTGGTACCGGGACAACGAGGACTGGTGGGGTCCGCAGAAGGAGCGCGTGGAGGCGGCCTACGCCGCGCGCGGCCAGTGACGACGGTCGTCCTCGGCGCCGGCGGGCAGGTCGGCCGCGCGCTGGCCCGCCGGTTCCCCGGGGCGGTCGCGCTGACCCGGGCCGGCCTCGACGTCGGCGACCCCGCCGCGGTCGCCGCGCACGACTGGTCCGGCGTCGACGTGGTCGTCAACGCCGCCGCCTGGACCGCCGTCGACGCCGCGGAGGACCCGGCCAACCTGGCCGCGGTGCGGGCGGTCAACGTCGACGGCGTCGGCGCCCTGGCCGAGGCGGCGCGCGCCTCCGGGTTCCTGCTCGTGCACTTCTCCACCGAGTACGTCTTCGACGGCGGGCACCCCGGGCCGATCCCGGAGGACGCGCCGGTCCACCCGCTGAGCGTCTACGGGCGCAGCAAGGCCGACGGCGACGCGCTGGTCACCGCGCTCGACCGGCACCTGCTGCTGCGGACCACCTGGGTGGTGGGGGAGGGGCGCAACTTCGTGCGGACGATGGCCGGCCTCGCCGACCGCGGGGTCAGCCCGTCCGTCGTCGCCGACCAGGTCGGCCGGCCCACGCTCGCCGAGGACCTCGCCGACGCCGTCGCGCACCTCGTCGAGCGCGGGGCGACGGGCACCTACAACGTCACCTGCGGGGGCGAGCCGGCGTCGTGGGCCGACGTCGCGGAGGTCGTGTTCGCCGCCCGCGGCCGCGACCCGCACGACGTCCGGCGGGTGAGCACCGCCGAGTACACGGCCGACAGGCCCGGCCTCGCGCCGCGTCCGCTCAACAGCGTGCTGGACCTGGCCCGGCTGGAGGCGGCCGGCCTCGCGCCGCGCGACTGGCACACCGCCGTCGAGGCCCACCTCACGACGCTGGACTGAGCACCGCCGCGAGCACCTGGTGGGCGCACTCGTCGACGTCACGCCCGGCGGTCTCCACGGTCACCTCGGCGTCGGTCGGCGTCTCGTAGGGGTCGCTGATGCCGGTGAAGGCGGGGATCTCGCCGCGCCGCGCCCGCGCGTAGAGGCCCTTGCGGTCCCGGGCCTCGCAGGCGGCCAGCGACGTCGCCACGTGCACGAGGACGAAGCTGCCCGGGCCGGCCTGCGCCTCGACCTCGCGCCGGACGTCCGCGCGCACCTCCGCGTACGGGGCGATCGGCGCGCAGACGGCGATCCCGCCGTGCTTGGCGATCTGCGCGGCCACCCAGCCGATCCGCCGGACGTTGGTGTCCCGGTCGGCCTTGGAGAACCCGAGCCCGGCGGAGAGGTGGTGCCGGACCTCGTCGCCGTCGAGCAGCGTCACGGTGCGGCCGACCTCGATGAGCAGCTCCACCAGCCGCGCCGCGATCGTCGACTTCCCGGCGCCGGACAGGCCGGTGCAGAACACCACCGTCCCGCCGGTGCGCGCCGTCCCCGACCACGGGCGGCTGCCGAGGAGCGAGGCGCCGTGGGCGGCGGCGAGCTCCTCCGGCCCGGCCTCCGGCGCGTCCGGGGTGACCGGCACCGGCACCACGACCACGTCCCGGCCGCCCTCGCAGACGGCTGCCCAGGCGGCGGCGGCGGACGACAGCGCCGCGGAGTCCGGGGGCAGGCCGGCGGCGGGCACCAGCGCGAGCAGCCGGCGCGGCAGCCCCGCGACGTCGTCGGGCGGCAGCCCCACCCAGGCCACGGGGTCGGTCCAGCCCTGGTCGTGCAGCCGCTCGGCCACCGCCGACGGCGGCTCCCAGCGCGGCACCTCGACGACGGTCAGGTCGCCCTCGGCCGCCGTCGCGACCAGCACGCCCTGCGCGTCCTCGTACTCCTCGGCGGGCGGGAGGTCGGGGCGCGGCGCGAGGCCCGCACGGTAGCGGGCCACCGCGGCGACCTGGGCGTCGTCGAGCCGGGCACGGGCGTCAGGCATGGCGTCATCCTGCCCGGGGTGCCGACCCCGCCGTCGCCCGGAGGGGAGGTGACCGCCTCGTCCCGTCCGGCGTGCACGGCGTCGTCGTGGTGCACTTCGGGAGCTGGGTGTCCGGACGGGAGGGGTGGCGGTGCGCATCTCGGTCATCGGCTGCGGCTACCTCGGGGCCGTGCACGCGGCCTCGATGGCCGAGCTCGGTCACGAGGTGGTCGGCATCGACGTCGACGAGCGCAAGGTCGCGGCCCTGTGCGAGGCCCGGGCGCCGTTCTACGAGCCCGGCTTCGAGGAGCTGCTCGGCGCCACGCTGGCCTCCGGGCGGCTGCGGTTCAGCACCGACGTCGCCGACGCGGCCGGTGCCCGGGTGCACTTCCTGTGCGTCGGCACCCCGCAGAAGCACGGCGAGTACGCCGCGGACCTGCGCTACGTCGACGCCGCCGTCGAGTCCCTGCTGCAGGTCCTGCAGCCCGGCGAGCTGCTGGCGGGCAAGTCCACGGTCCCGGTCGGCACCGCCGCCCGCCTGGCCGAGCTGGTCCACGGCAAGGTGCCCGGCGCCCTCGTCGCCTGGAACCCGGAGTTCCTGCGGGAGGGGTTCGCCGTGGCCGACACCCTGCGGCCGGACCGGCTGGTCTACGGCCTGCCCGCCGACGGCGCCGGGCAGATCGCCGAGGCCCTGCTCGACGAGGTCTACGCCCCCATCGTGGCCCGCGGCACCCCGAAGGTGAGCACCGACCACGCCACCGCCGAGATGGTCAAGACCGCCGCCAACAGCTTCCTGGCCACCAAGATCTCCTTCATCAACGCGATGGCCGAGCTGTGCGAGG